>JBGQLG010000264.1:0-6632 GCA_041499965.1 Methylomirabilia bacterium | reverse complement strand
GCGCTCGAGATGGGAGGCCAGGAGCACGTCGGCGGCGCGCACCTGCTCGATCAGCTCGGCCTCGGAGTAGGCCGGGCGCCCCGCCAGGTCGAGCGGGCGGCCGACGATGACCTCGTGCCCGGCGGCCCGTAGCGGGTCGAGCTCCTCGGGCGGCCCGCTGGGGCCGGTGGCGATGACGGTCAGCCGGCGCGGGGTCACGGGACTACCACGTGGGGGGCCCCGGCATGGCCCCCCCCACCCCCCAGCGCTCGGAGCGCCCCAGGGGACCCGGGGCGCTCCTCGACCACGCGTCGCCTCACGGCTTCTTGCAGATGACGTTGAGCAGCGCTGGACGCTTGTCCTCGCGGACGACGCGCAGCGCCTGCCGCACCATCTCCGGGAGCACGCCGGCGTCCTCCACGCGCTCGGCCCAGTGGCCACAGGCGCGCGCGATCATCTCGTAGTCAGGCGCCGGCTCGAGATCGCTCATCGCCATGGTGCCGGTGCGCATGGCCCAGCCCTGGGGGGCGTGGGAGGTGACCGAGCGCTTCACCGCGTTCCAGACACGATTGTTGAAGATCACGTTGAGCACGGGCAGGTTGTGCGCGCGGGCCGCCCAGTGGGCGGCGGTCGGCGCGCCGAAGATGTAGGCGCCGTCGCCGACACAGCACACGACGGTCTTGTCGGGCGCGGCCAGCTTGGCCCCCAGCGCGGCGCCGAGCCCCCAGCCCAGGCCGGAGGCCGGCGACTGGCTGAAGTAGCTGCCGGGTGCCCGCAGCCTGGTCTGCGTGGTGTCGAGGTCGTACTCGTTGACGACGATCGTGTTGTCGTCGATCGCCTCGCCGATGCAGCGCGACAGCCACGCCATGTCGATCGGCGTGTCGCCCCGCACCGCGGTGCTCCGGGTCGCGGCCGCCTGCACGACTCGCCGGTGCTCGGCCTCCCACCGCTTGCGTCGTGTCTCCACGGCGGCGGCCTCCACGCGGCGGGCGACGGCCGCCGCCAGCGCGGCCAGCGTGAGCCGCGGGGCGCCGGCCAGCCCCAGGTCGACGGCGAAGCCGCGGATGGGATAGCGCGAGAAGAGCGGATCGTGGCCGATCTGGATCACCGTGGTCTCCGGCCCGGGCGCGCGCAGCGCCGGGAACCAGGGCGCGTCGGCCTCGACGACCACGATCGGGTCGGCGTCGGCGAGCTGCGGCGTCGGATCGCCGCCGGCGTAGAGCGGATGGTCCTGGGGGAAGTTCAGGTGGGTGGCCGCCTGGTCGAAGACCGGGATGCCGAGCGTCTCGGCCAGCGCCACCAGCGGCGCCACCGCCAGCGGATCGCGGCCCGACGACTTGGCGATGATGATCGGGTTGCGCCCGGCGACGAGGATCTCGGCGGCGCGCTCGATGGCGGCCGGATCGGCGACGGTGGCGGCGGGCGGCCCCACCCGCGAGGGCTCGAAGTATTCGAGGTTGTCGAGCTTCTCGGAGAGCGTCTCGCGCGGCAGCGTGAGGTAGACGGGGCCCTGTGGCTCGCTGCGGGCGATGGCCAGCGCGCGGTCGACGACCGTCTCGAGCTGGCCGCCCATGCGCAGCTCGTAGTCCCACTTCACGAACTCGCGCACCATGGCGCCCTGGTCGAACGACTCCTGGGCCCAGTGGATGTGCCGGTTGCGGGCGCCGAGCAGCTTGTCCTCGGTGAGCGGCGTGCGCCCGGCCGTGACCAGGATGGGCGCGTGGGCCCGGGCCGCGTTGATGATGCCGCTCAGCGCGTTGGCGGTGCCGACGATCACGTGGACCATGACGACCTGCGGCCGCCCGGTGACCATCGCGTAGCCGTGGGCCATGCCGATGGCGGTGATCTCGTGCGGCGCCGTGATGGCGCGCGGCAGCACCTGGCCCTGGGCGGCGCGCTTGGCGTACGCCTCGATGATGGGCGCGAAGTCGGTGCCGGCGTTCCCGAAGAAGTACTCCACGCCCCGCGAGGCGAGCAGCTCCAGGTACGCCTCGGCCGCGCTCTCGACCGCCACTTTCTTCAGCATGGAACGCTCTCCACCGAGCCGGGTTGACAGCGGGGCTAGCCTAGGCCGCTCGATGCCCGAAGTAAAGCCAGGCTGCGGAAGCCTGCCGGCTCTTCCGCCGCCTGCCGGCGCCGTGTTCCAGTGCTGGGGCCGGGTTAGACTGTGGCGCATGACGACCGGACGCGTCCGCGGCGGCTTCAACCAGTACGGCTTCACCGTCGGCATCCTGATGCTCGACACGCGCTTCCCGCGCATCCCCGGCGAGATGGGCAACGCCACGACCTTCCCGTTCCCGGTGCGCTACCACCGCGTGACCGGTGCGGATCCGCATCGCGTCGTGCGGCAGGGCGCCGAGGGGCTGCTGCCGGCGTTCGTGGAGGGCGCCCGCGCGCTGGAGCGCGAGGGCGTGGGCGCGGTCACGACCAACTGCGGCTTCCTGGTGAAGTACCAGCGCGAGCTGGCGGCGGCCGTCTCGATCCCGGTGTTCAGCTCGAGCCTGCTGCTGGTGCCGCTCGTGCACCGCATGCTGGCCCCCGGGCGCCGCATCGGGCTCATGACCGTCAACGCGGCGTCGCTCGGCCCCGAGCACCTGGCCGGGGCCGGCATCGGGCCCGACGTGCCGCTGGCGGTGGCGGGGATGGAGGGTGAGAAGGAGTTCACCCGGGTGATGCTGGGCGACGAGCTGGAGCTCGACGTCGACCTCGCCCGGGAAGAGCACGTGCGGGTGGCCCGGCGGCTGATGGCCGAGCACCCCGACATCGGCGCCATCGTGCTGGAGTGCACCAACATGCCCCCCTACACGGCCGACATCCAGCGCGAGACCGGCCGGCCGGTCTTCGACATCACCACGTTGGTGCGCATGGCTCACGACGCCCTGGTCGCCGCCGGGTCGCCGCGTCCCGCCTGAAGCGGCTGTCCGGCGTCGGGGCGTCCGCTGCAGGGCCGGACTATCGAGTTGCCGCCGCGGGGTCCCTCCGGTATAAGGGGGGCCACATGACGGGCTCGGCCCGACCCGACCCCGCACAGGAGTTGCTATGCCAGCCTTTCCCGGGGCTTATCATCGTGTCGCGGCTGGCACCGAGCGTGCGTGATGCACTTGCGGTCCGTGGCCGCAGCCTGCGCGGGGACAGCGCCGCCCCCGCGAAGGGAAGGATGAGGGGGCGCGTCATCCAGCCATGTAAGGAGACGTCACGCACCTGACAACAGGGGAGGCCAATGCGGGCAGCCAAGGTTTCGCCCAAAGAGTTGCGCCGCGTCGTCATCGCGGCGTCCGTCGGCAACATCATCGAGTGGTACGACTTTTACATCTTCGGCAGCCTGGCCTCGATCCTGGCGGTCAAGTTCTTCCAGAAGGGCCACCCGGTGGCGGCCTTTCTCAGCACGGTGGCGATCTTCTCGGTCGGCTTCCTGATCCGGCCGCTGGGGGCGTTCGTCTTCGGCTGGCTCGGTGACAAGGTCGGCCGGAAGTACACCTTCATCGTCACGTTGACCGGCATGGGCGTGGCGACGGCCCTCATCGGCTTCGTGCCGAGCTACCAGACGATCGGTCTGGCCGCGGCCTTCATTCTCTTCGGCCTGCGCCTGATCCAGGGCCTCTGCCTGGGCGGAGAGTACGGAGGCGCCATCACCTACGTCGCCGAGCACATCGAGGACGAGCATCGCGGGTACTACACCGGCTGGCTGCAGACGTCGCCCACCCTGGGCATCGTCGTGTCGCTGGCGACGATCGTCGGCATCCGGACGTATCTGGGGGTCGACGCGTTCAACGAATGGGGCTGGCGCCTGCCCTTCATCATCTCCCTGCTGCTGGTCGCGATCGCGATCTGGATCCGGCTCTCGCTCGGTGAGACGCCGATCTTCCAGGACATCAAGGCGCGGGGCCGCACCACGACCAACCCGTGGCGCGAGGCGTTTCTCAGCAGCAACTTCAAGTACGTGGTGATCGCCAGCGTGGTCGTGCTGGGACAGGGCTGCGTCTGGTACAGCGGGCAGTTCTGGGCGCTCTATTTCTTGCAGACGGTCAAGAAGCTCGACGTGCTCACCTCCAGCTACATCGTGGGCATCGCGCTGCTGATCGCCACGCCGACGCTCATCTTCTGGGGCTGGCTCTCCGACAAGGTTGGGCGCAAGCCGATCATCCTGGGCGGCATGGCCCTGGCCTCGCTCACCTACTACCCGCTCTACATGGCGCTGGGCAAATACGCCGAACCGGGCAGCGTGAACTACCCGATGTCGATTCTCATCGTCGTGATCCTGGTCAACTACGTGGGCATGACCTACGGGCCGATCGGCGCGTTCCTGGCCGAGTTCTTCCCCAGCCGCATCCGCTACACCTCGGTGTCGGTGCCCTACCACATCGGCAATGGCTGGGGCGGCGGTCTGGTCCCGATCGTCACGACCTCGATGTACCTCTCGACGGGCAGCGTCGGGTATGCACTGATCTATCCCATCGCGGTGCCGGCCATCATGTTCCTGATCGCGATCTTCGTGATGCCGGAGACGCGCAAGCAGAGCATCTGGGAGGAAGGCGCGATCGAGGCGGCCCGCGCGCGCGGATAGCCGCTCCGTTCGCCGGTCACCGACGGGGAGGGCGCGTGCCCTCCCCGTCGTGCGTCGGGGCCGGATCGCCTTGCCGGAACGGCAGTGGCTTCGGTATAAGGACGCTGTGAATGAGGTCGTCGGCGAGGTGTGGGGCGCGGCGGAGCTGACGTCCTGAACGCGCCGCCGCTCTACGGTGTCCTGCCGTTCGCCGCCATGCTGCTCGTCATCGCCGTCGGCCCGCTGTGGGCCCCGCACTGGTGGGAGTCGAATCGCAACAAGCTGCTCGCCTCGGCGGTCCTGGGGCTTCCCGTGCTGGCGATCTACGGTGTACGCCATCCCGAGGCCCTGCTCCACACCGCCGAAGACTACGTCTCCTTCATCGTCCTGCTCGCCGGGCTGTTCGTGATCTCGGGTGGCATCCTGCTGCGCGGCGACCTGGTGGCCACGCCGGCCACCAACACCGCGTTCCTCGCGCTCGGGGGTGTCCTGGCGTCCTTCGTGGGCACGACCGGCGCCTCGGTGCTCCTCGTCCGCCCGCTGCTGCAGACGAACAGCGAGCGCACGCGGGTGAAGCACACCGTGATCTTCTTCATCTTCATCGTCTCCAACGTCGGGGGCATGCTGACCCCACTGGGCGACCCTCCGCTGTTCCTGGGCTACCTGGCCGGCGTGCCGTTCGCCTGGACCCTTCGGCTGTGGCCGCAGTGGGGGCTGATGCTCGTCGCGCTCCTGGCCGCCTTCTTCGTCTTCGACTCCGTGCAGTTCTCGCGGGAGCCGCTGGCGGCCATCCGCCGCGACCGCAGCCACGTCGAGCCCCTGCGCGTGCGGGGCGGCCTCAACGCCGTGTGGCTCGTCGGCGTCGTGCTGGCGGTCGCGCTCCTGTACGCGCCGTGGCGCGAGCTGCTCATCGTGGCGCTGGCCGCCGTCTCGCTGAAGCTGACGCCCCACCGCATCCGTCGCGACAATGGCTTCTCGGCCGGGCCGATGATCGAGGTCGCGGTGCTGTTCGCCGGGATCTTCCTCACGATGATCCCCGCGCTGGATCTGCTCCGCCTCCGGGGCGACGAGCTCGGCGTGCGGGCGCCCTGGCAATTCTTCTGGGCGTCGGGCGCGCTGTCGTCGTTCCTGGACAACGCGCCGACCTATCTGACCTTCCTGGCGCTTGGGCAGGGGCTGCGGCTGCCCGGCGAGGTCGTGGGCGTCCCCGCCGCCATCCTGGCCGCGATCAGCGTGGGCTCGGTGGCGATGGGTGCCAACACCTACATCGGCAACGCGCCCAACTTCATGGTCAAGGCCATCGCCGAGGAGGCCGGTGTGAAGATGCCGAGCTTCTTCGGCTACATGCTCTACAGCGGCACGATCCTGCTGCCCCTGTTCGTCGTCGTCACCCTCGTGTTCTTCCGCTGAGGCGCCGGATCAGCTCGCGGTCGGCCGGCGGGAAGTCGTACTCGACCAGGCGCGCGGGCTCGACCCATTGCATCGCCTGGCCCTCGCCCGGCGCGATGGTGCCCGACTCCAGGCGGCACTCGAAGAAGTGCAGCGTCACCGTGCGCTCGGGATACTCCCACCTCACGGTCTCGACCAGCGCGCCCACCGCGAAGATCGCCGAGAGCTCCTCCTCCAGCTCGCGGCGCAGCCCGGCCGCCGCCGTCTCGCCGGCCTCGAGCTTGCCGCCGGGAAACTCCCACAACCCGGCCAGGTGAGAGCCGCGGCGCCGCTGCGTGATGAGATAGCGGCCGGCGGCGTCGCGGATGAGCCCGGCGGCAAC
The DNA here is from genome assembly GCA_041499965.1 of Methylomirabilia bacterium. Classification (GTDB taxonomy): domain Bacteria; phylum Methylomirabilota; class Methylomirabilia; order Rokubacteriales; family CSP1-6; genus AR5. The sequence goes on along the minus strand of JBGQLG010000264.1, from coordinate 339 downwards.
CTCGATCACCCGCGGCATGAATCAGATCCGCTGATCAGGGTCGCTCGCCGGACGGCACGTAGGTGGCGCAGAATCCGCGCATCGGGCAGACGGGGCAGCGGGGCCGCCGCGGCGTGCACCACGTGGCGCCGAAGTCCATGAGGGCCTGGTTGAAGTCGTAGCCGTGGCCGGCGGGGACGAGTGCCTCGGCCAGCTCCCACAGGGCGCGATCCCCGCGCATGCGGGCGGTGCGGCGCGGTCCGAGGAAGACGCGCGTCAGCACGCGGCGCACGTTGGTGTCCAGCACGGCGACGTCGCGGCCGAAGGCGAAGGAGAGCACCGCGCCGGCGGTGTACCGGC
>JBGQLG010000263.1:0-6695 GCA_041499965.1 Methylomirabilia bacterium | reverse complement strand
GAGCTTCAACGGCCAGCGCCTCGACACCCTGGCCACCGATCGTATCGTCCGCCTCGGCATCGCGCAGTCGCCGGAGGGCCGCCGCATCTTCCCGCGCATGAGCGTGCTCGAGAACCTCGAGCTCGGCGCCTTCGCGCGCCCCGACCGCGCGGCCATCGCCTCTGACCTCGAGCGCGTGTTCGGCCTGTTCCCACGCCTGCGCGAGCGCGTCGCGCAGAAGGGCGGCACGCTCTCGGGGGGCGAGCAGCAGATGCTGGCGATCGGCCGCGCGCTGATGGCGCGCCCGAGCCTGCTCCTGCTCGACGAGCCGTCCATGGGGCTGTCGCCGATTCTCGTCGAGGCGATCTTCCGCATCGTGCAGGACATCAATCGCCAGGGGACGACCATCCTGCTCGTCGAGCAGAACGCCCGCATGGCGCTGCGGGTGGCCCACCGCGGCTACGTCATCCAGACCGGCCGCATCGTCCTGCACGACGCCGCCGCCGAGCTGCTGCGCTCCGACCTCGTGCGCAAGACGTACCTCGGCGAGCGGTAGCATGATCGAGGCGCGCCACGGCTCCGCCGGGGCGCGACGAGCGCTGGGGGGTTTGGGGGCCATGTCGGGGCCCCCATGTCAATGAGCCCGGCCGCGCAGGCGCGGGTCGAGCACGTCGCGGAGGGCGTCGCCCAGCATGTTGAAGCCGAACACGGCCAGCGAGATCGCCGCACAGGGGAACAGCGCCATCCACGGCGCGTAGTACATGAACGAGCGCCCCGAGCCGGAGAGCATCGCGCCCCACGACGGGTAGGGCGGCGGAATGCCAAAGCCCAGGAACGACAGCGCCGACTCGGCCAGGATCACGGTCCCCAGCCCGATGGTGGCCAGGATGAGGATGGTGCCCGTCACGTTGGGCAGCACGTGCAGCAGGACGATGCGGAGGTGCCCGGCGCCGATCGCCCGCGCGCCCTCGACGTACGGGTTGGCGATCACGGACAGGGTCGCGCCCCGGATCACGCGGGAGGCGCTGGCGGCGCCGAGGATCGACAGGGCCAGGATCAGGTTGGGCAGGCCGGGCCCGAGCGCGGCGATCAACGACAGGACCACGACGAGCGCCGGGAACGACATCCAGGCGTCGACGACGCGCTGCACGACGATGTCGTAGGCGCCTCCGAGGTAGGCGCTGGAGACGCCGATGGCGGTGGCCATCAACGTGGCCAGCGCGACCGTGGCGAAGCCGACGGTGACGGAGATGCGCGCGCCGTAGACCACCCGGCTCCAGACGTCGCGCGAGAGATTGTCGGTGCCCATCCAGAACTGGCTGCTGGGAGGCTTCATCCGGGCGCCGGGGATCGACTGGTCGTACGCATGGGGCGCGATCTGGCCGGCGAAGACCGCCATGACCAGCAGCGCCAGGACGAGCGCGCCGCCGATGGCGCCCAGCGGCTTGCGGCGGGCGAAGGTCAGCACCAGCCTCACCAGCGTCGGCACCCGCCACGGCCGCGGCAGGGCTCGCGGAACCGGCAGCGTCTGGACGGAATTCGCCATGACGCCTAGTAGCGGATCCGCGGGTCCAGCACGGCGTAGACGAGGTCCACGCTCAGGTTGGTCAGGACGATGATGGTGACGATGACCAGGTTGACGCCCTGGATCACCGGATAGTCGCGCTGCACGATCGCGTCGACGAGGAACTGCCCCATCCCCGGAATCCCGAAGATCCACTCGATGATCACGGCCCCGCCCGCGATGGCGGCAACCTGCAGCCCCAGCACCGTGACGACGGGGATCAGCGCGTTCTTCAGCGCGTGCTTGAGCACCACCACCCCCTCGCGGAGCCCCTTCGACCACGCCGTCCGCACGTAGTCCTGCCGCAGCACCTCGAGCAGCATCCCGCGCGTGAGCCGCATGATGCCGGCGGCCGAGGCGACGCCGAGAATGATCGCGGGCAGGACGAACTGCCCGAGGTGGCCGGCGGGGCTCTTGGCGAACTCGACAAATCGCGGTGGCGTCCAGCCCCACCAGATCGCCGGCAGCAGCGTCACCAGGATCGCCAGGACGAAGCTGGGGACGGACAGGCCGAGGATGGCCGCGCTGCGGGCGAAGAAGTCCAGCACGCCGTCCTGGCGAATCGCGGCGAGGACACCGATGGGCACGCCGATCGCGATGGCGACGACCGTCGCCATGAATCCCAGCGTGGCCGTCACCGGCAGCCGCCGCGCGAGCTCGTTCAGGACCGGCTGGCGGGTCCAGAGCGACTCGCCGAGATGCCCGCGGGCGATCGCGCCCAGCCACTCGAAGTACTGCACGTGGATCGGCCGGTTCAGCCCGAGCTTCGCGCGAAGCTCCTCGAGGTCCTTGCCGTAGGCCTTCTCCTCCAGCATGAGCTGGACGACGTCGCCGGGAATCAGGCGCGGCAGCGTGAACACGATCAGCGAGGCGATCAGCAGCGACGGTACCGCGACCAGCAGACGGCGCAGGACGTAGGCACGCATCGCGTTCGCGACCGCCTGGCGCTACCCTACCTGTCGATCCAGGCCGCCATGAGCCGCCCGCCGTAGTCGAAGCCGTTGTTGGGCCCGTAGTTCTTGATGTGGGCGTCCCACGCCGACAGGATCTTGATCGATCCGTCCACGCCGAAGAGGGCCTGGTCCGCGAGGTAACGCTGGATGTCGAAGATGACCTGCTTGCGCTTGGCGAGGTCGAACGTCCGCCGCTGGAGCTTGATCATGTCGGTCAGCTTGGGATCGTTCACGCCCCAGACGTTGAGCGGCTGCCCGGGCATGTACCAGCGGTAGAAGTACGCCTCGGGGTCGGCCCAGGCGCCGCGCAGACCGAGGAACATGCTGTCGAACTTCCCGAAGATCGTGCTGGAGATGAAGGCGCCGTACTCCTTGAGCTTGAGGTCGGCGTCGATGCCGGCCGCCTTCCAGTTCTTGATCGTGATCGCCACGAAATCGTCGAAGTCCGGACCGTACACGACCGACGGCGCTTCCACGGTGACCTTGAAGCCATTGGGGTGGCCGGCCTCGGCCAGCAGGCGCTTGGCGTCGGCCGTGCTGTACTCGTAGAGCTTGCGGCCCTCCGGTCCGAGCTGATCGATCGGGATCGACCAGTCGGCGAATGCCGCCGGCACGGCGGGATTCGGCGTCCAGTGCCCCTGCGAGAAGGCCAGCGACTCGAAGACCTCGGCGATGTTGCTCGCCCGCGACAGCGCCCGCCGCACCCGGAGGTCGTTGAACGGCGGGTTGGCGAGCTTGAAGCCGGTGGCGCCGCTGGTGAACCATGTGTACTCGGCGGTCTGCAAGCCGGGCTTGCGCTGCCGGGCCACCGGCGCGTCGAGCCAGCGCACCGCGTGCTGATACTCGGGGCCGAAGTCGGTCTGGCCGCTGAGCCACTTGGCCAGGCGCGAGGACGGGTCCTTGTCGATGAACATCTCGACGCCGTCCGCGTAGGGCAGCCCGGGGACGAAGTAGTTCGGGTGGCGCACGTACACGATCTTGACGTTCGGCTCCCAGCGCTCGAGCATCCACGGTCCGGTGCCGACCACCGACTCGACCTTCTTGAGGTCGCCGAACTTCTCCACGCACTCCTTGGCGACGATCCAGGTCGAGGTCGAGGCCAGCAGGTCGATGAACCAGGCGTTCGGCTCCTTGAGCGTGAACTTCACGGTGTACTTGTCCAGCGCCTCGATCCGGTCGACGTACTCCAGCACGGGCTTGTTGGCGTTGCCGGTGATCGTGAGGAACCGCTCGTAGGTGAACTTGATGTCGTCGGCCGTCAGCTCGCGGCCGTTCACGGGCGGCTTGTTGTGCCAGCGCACGCCCTTCTTGAGCTTGAAGACGTACGTCGTGTCGTTGGCCTGGGTCCACGACTCGGCGAGGTCGGGCTCGATCGGATAGGTCATCGGCTTGACCGACGGCCCCGCCTTCACCTTCACCAGACGGCTGTAGACGAGGGAGAGCGGGACCATCGTCAGGAACGACAGCGTCTGGTGGGGATCGAAGTGCAGCGGGTCGGCCAGGACCGTCAGCCGCAGGGTGCCGCCCCGCTTGGGCGTCTGCGCCCCGGCCGGCGAAGCGGCCAGCTGCGGGCCCGTCACGGCGAGCGCGAGCGCGCCGCCGCCGATCTTGAGGGCCTCGCGCCGGGAGAAACCGGAATCCACCGGGGTCCTGTCCATCGCGTCCTCCTTTGGACTCGGGCTCACGACGACGTGAGATCCAGCCACAACCGATCGGCACCGCGACCGGCGACGGTCTGCCCCAGGCGCATGGCCCAGCGGCTCTCGCTGCCGAACTCCGCCCGCCACGACCACAGCCGGCGCGTGGCGAATTGCAGTGTGTGCTCGTAGGTGAAGCCGATCGCCCCGTGGGCCTGGTGCGCGATGCCGGCCCCGATGCCGGCCGCCTCGCCGGCGCGGACCTTGGCCACGGCGACCTCGAACGCGGGATCGCCACGATCGGCGGCGCGGAAGGCGTTGTCGGCGGCGCTGCCGGCCGCCGCCACGTGGCCGGCCAGGACGGCCAGGTTGTGCTGGATCGCCTGGAAGCTGCCGATCGGCCGCCCGAACTGCTTACGCTCGGTGGCGTACCGCACCGACTGCTCGAGCAGCGACTCCAGCGCGCCGGCGATCTGGGCCGCGCGCACCATCGCGCCCAGCACGATCAATCCGTCGGCGCCGGTCCGGGCACTCGCGGGAGCCGCCCCCACGACGGCAGCGGCATCGAACGCCAGCGTGTCGCGCGGCTCGCGCGCGAGGTTGCGATCGGCCGTCACCCGGCCGGCACCCTGGCGGACCAGCGCGAGCATCGGCCCGTCGTCCGCCACGGCCGCGACGACGACGTGGCCGGCGGCGGCGCCCCACGGCACGCCGGTGACGGTGCCGCTCAGCCGCCAGCCGCCGCCCGCCCGCGTGAGCCGCAGCGACTCGCCTTCGCGCACCGGCGCCAGCGTGAGGGGCCCGAGCGGAACCTCGAGTCCCGCCTCGGCGAGGAGCCAGCTGCCCACGATCGTCTCGGCCAGTGGCACCGGCGCGGCGTGCTTGCCGGCGGCGCGCACCACCACGTGGGCGTCGGTCCACGCTCCGCCGGCGCCGCCACCCGCCTCGGGCACCAGCGGCAGCGTGAGGCCACCCTCCTCGAGCGCGCGCCACAGCTTGTCGGGCCACGCGCCCTTCTCCGCCGACTCGATCAGCTCCTTGCTGACAAGATCGTTGAAGAGGCGCGTGACGGTGGGAGCGAGCAGCTCGCCGAGCTCGGTCATTGTAGCGGGGCCCGCCAGCCCGGATAGAGACGCAGGTGGCCTGTTCGCGGTGCGCGTGGCTTCATCTGAGTCCCAGTCCGCGCGCGATGATGCCGCGCAGTACTTCGCGGGTGCCGCCGCGCAGGGAGAAGGAGGGGGCGCGCTGGACGAGGTAGCCGAGCGTCTGCTGCAGGTCGGTGCCGGTGTCGATGGTGGGCTCGAGGTCGAGCAGCGCGTGCACGATCTCCGGGATCGATTGCTCGAACGTGGTGCCCACGTCCTTGACGACCGCCGCCTCGAGGTTGGGATTCTGGCCGGCCTGCAGCATGCCGGCGACCGACAGCGACATCTGGCGCAGCGTCGCGAGCTGGGCCACCAGCCGGCCGATCACCTCGGCCGCGCGCGGATCGGGCGAGGCGCCGGCGGCCCGGATCAGCTCGTGCACGAGCGCGAAGCTGGAGAGATAGCGCTCGGGCCCGCTCCGCTCGAAGGCCAGCTCGGCCGTCACCTGTTTCCAGCCGTCGCCGTCGGCGCCCACCCGCATGTCCTCCGGCACGAACGCGTCCTGGAAGATCACCTCGTTGAAGTCGTGCGAGCCGGCCAGGTTGATGATGGGGCGGATGGTGATGCCGGGCGATTTCAGGTCGACGAGGAACTGCGACAGCCCCTCGTGCTTCTTGTCGGGCACGACGGCGGTGCGGAAGAGCGCGATCGCATACTGGCTGCGGTGGGCGTTGCTCGTCCACACCTTGGTGCCGTTGACCACGTAGCCGCCGTCCCGGCGCACGGCCCGCGTGCGGATCGACGCGAGATCGGAGCCCGAGTCCGGCTCACTCATGCCGATGGCGAACGACAGCTCGCCGCGGACGATGGCCGGCAGGAAGCGCTCGCGCTGGGCCTCGGTGCCGAAGCGCAGCAGCAGCGGCCCGCTCTGCCGCTCGGCCACCCAGTGGGCGCCGGCCGGCGCGCCGCTGGCCAGCAGCTCTTCCAGCAACACGTAGCGCTCCAGGAACGAGCGCTCCTGGCCGCCGTACCGCTTGGGCCACGTGAGCCCGATCCAGCCACGCGCGCCGAGCTTGCGGCTGAACTCCGGATCGAACCCGCCCCACGATCGGGCCCGCCGCACCGCCGGCCGATCACCGAGCGCCTGCCTCAGGAAGACGCGCACCTCCTCGCGGAAGGCCTCGGCCTCCGGCGGCAGGCTGCGCAGCTCGAAGTGGAAGACGCTCATCGGTGCGACTGCATTAGCACGGTGGCCGGTCGCCCGCAACCCGCCGGGTCAGCGGCCGAAGAAACCGCCCTTGGGGCGCGCGTGGGCGTGGAAGTGGTCGGGGATGTTGCGCATGTGATCGTCGATCCAGAACTGGCCCACGCGCTCGGCGGCCACCTCACGCAGCTTGGCCTGCATGTGGCGCAGGTGCTCGTCGGGCGGCTCGGTGCCATGGAAGCGCCACACGACCATCGGCGTCTCGCAGATCTC
>JBGQLG010000262.1:0-6844 GCA_041499965.1 Methylomirabilia bacterium | reverse complement strand
CGGGCGCGCCTCCGTGGCGAGCCGTCGTCGCCGTTGTCGCTCCGGGCTCGGCTCGCGAGCCGCCCACGCTTCGACTTGTCCGCGCCCCAGCCCTCCCTGGGGGATGGGGGGCCCGAGCGAGCCGAGCCCGGAGCGACTTACGGCGACAGGCGAGCCACGCAGGCGCGCCCGCCGTCCCCGGGTCCGACCCGCCCGAGCCCCGGCGTCACCACGCTTCACGAGATTCACTGGAAGTCTTCGTCGCGTTTCCCGGCGATCGGCACGAACAGCGGTTGCCCGTACTTGTCGACGCCGAACGCCTTGATGACCGCCTGGGTCTCGGGATCGAGCATGAAGGCGGCGAAGGCCTTGCCGGCGCTCACGTTGACCTTGGACCCGTTGGCCGGATTGACCTCCATGACCGAGTAGATGTTCAGCAGCAGCCGGTCGTGCTCGACCATCGCCCTGAGATCGACGCGCTTGCCGAAGGCCAGCAGCGTGGCGCGATCGGTCAGCGTGTAGGCTTGGCGATCGTTGGCGATGCCGAGCGTGGCGCCCATGCCCTGCCCCGACTCGATGTACCAGGGCGCGGCGGGCGTGAGCCCGGCCTCCTGCCAGAGACGCTGCTCGAGGATGTGCGTGCCCGACTTGTCGCCGCGGGAGACGAACCGCGCGCTGGCGGCGGCGATCCTCTTCAGGGCGTCGACGACGCTCGTGTCCCCCTTGATCTTCGCCGAATCCGCCTCGGGCCCGACGACGAGGAAGTCGTTGTACATGACCAGGCGGCGGTCGAGCATCTTGCCCTCGGCGACGTACTTCTTCTCGAGCGCCGGCGCGTGGCAGAGCGTCACGTCGGCCTCGCCGCGGGCGGCCAGCGCCAGGGCCTGGCCGGTGCCGACCGAGATCGTCTTCACGGTGTACCCGGTCTTCGTCTCGAACAGCGGCACCAGGACGTCGAGCAGTCCGGAGTCCTGGGTGCTGGTCGTGGTGGACAGGATCAGGGTCCTCGAGGCCGGCGCCTGCGCCAGGGCGATCGGCACCATCGCCAGCGCGAGCGTCAGGACCGGTAGCAATGCGAGCCGCCGCATGGAGTCTCCCTTCGGGACGGGGCCGGGCGGCTCCGTCTATGCTTGATGGAGCATAGTCATATATGCTTTCCCGGGCACAGGCAAGGTCCTGCGCAGGGGTCCCGCGCCGGTCGGGACCGCAGGGTAGAATGCGCGGGTACGCATGGCGGAGCCTCGCATCCTCATCGTCGACGACGAGCCGGACATGGTCGACAACTGCGTGCGGATCCTGCGCCGCGCCGGTCACCGTTGCCTCACCACCACCGATCCTCACCGGGCGCTGGCCCTGCTCGAGTCCGAGCACCCCGATCTGCTCCTGACCGACCTCACGATGCCGGAGATCGACGGTCTGGCTCTGCTTCGTCGCGCCCACGAGCTCGACCCCGCTCTGCCGGTGGTCGTCATCACCGCGTTCGCGACCATCGAGTCGGCGGTGGCGGCCATCAAGCACGGCGCGTTCGACTACCTGCCCAAGAACTTCTCGGTGGACCAGCTCACGCTGGTGGTGGAGCGGGCGCTGCGCCAGCGCCGGCTGGCGCTGGAGAACCGCAACCTGCGCGAGCAGCTACAGACGACCTTCGGCCTGGACAACGTCATCGGCCGCAGCCCGGCCATGGCCCAGGTCTTCGAGCTGGTGAAGAAGGCCGCACGCTCCGAGGCCAACATCCTCGTGCTCGGCGAGTCCGGCACCGGCAAGGAGCTGATCGCGCGCGCGGTCCACGCCAACAGCCCCCGCGCGGCCCAGGCCTTCGTGCCCGTGGACTGCGCCTCGCTGCCCGAGAACCTGCTGGAGTCCGAGTTGTTCGGCCACGAGAAGGGGGCCTTCACCGGCGCGGTGCGCACGAAGCCCGGGCTCATGGAGGTGGCGACCGGCGGCACGCTGTTCCTCGACGAGATCGGCGAGCTGCCGGTGAGCTTGCAAGTCAAGCTCCTGCGGGCCCTGCAGGAACGCCAGATCCGGCGGGTCGGCGGCACCGCGCTCATCGACGTGGACGTGCGGGTGGTGTCGGCGACCAACCGCAACCTGCGCGAGGCCGCCGCCCAGGGGCAGTTCAGGGAGGAGCTCTACTACCGCGTCAACGTCATCGAGATCCGGCTGCCGCCGCTGCGCGCGCGCGCCGGCGACGTCCGCCTGCTCGCCCACGCCTTTCTCAAGCGCTACGGCCAGGGGCGCGTGCACGGCTACGAGGACGCGGCCATGACCGTGCTCGAGGCCTATGCCTGGCCGGGCAACGTGCGGGAGCTGCAGAACGTCGTCGAGCGCGCCTGCGTGCTGGCCGAGGGCGACACGATCACCCGGCGCGACCTGCCCGAGCACGTGCTGGCCGGCAGCCCACGGGGGGCCGCGCCGGGTTCGCCGACCGCCGCGGTCGAGACGCAGCTGGCGGCCACCACCGACCTCGGCCTCAAGGACGCGAAGGAACGCTGGATGGCCGTGCTCGAGGCGTCGTACCTCCGGGAGCTCCTCGAGCGGCATGCCGGCAACATCTCGGCCGCGGCCAAGGCTGCCGGCATCGACCGCAAGACGTTCCACCGCCTGGTCAACAAGCACCAGCTCCGCGACTGACGGCCGCCCGCCCCGACAAGCGGTGGGGCGCAGACGCCCCAGCGGCAACGCCTCGTATCGTTTTAACATATTGATCTCGCGCGCCTCAGGCTTGGCATTGCCACTGCACCTCTGGCGCCGACGGGAGGACAGGTCATGGCCGACACGATGAGAATCATCTATGCTTCGGATTTTTCGCCGGCCTCTCGGGCCGCCTTCTCACAGGCCCTTCGGCTGGCCAAGGCGACCGGCGGCGAACTCTCCATCCTGCACGTGCTCCCCACGCCGGCCTCGCTGTTCATGGCCGGCGGCTACGTGACCCAGGAGACCTGGGATCTGATCGAGTCCGACGTGCGGGCGCAGGCGACTCAGGCGATGGACGCCCTCGTCAAGGACGCCGTCGACGCCGGGGTCCGGGCGACGTCCCGGTTCGTGGACCGCGGCATCCCGGCGGACGAGATCGTCCGTGCGGCCGAGGAAGCCAGGGCCGACATCCTGGTCCTCGGCACCCACGGACGCACCGGCGTGATGAAGGTGCTCCTCGGCAGCGTGGCCGCGCGCGTGGTCGCCACCGCGTCGTGCCCCGTGCTGACCGTGCGGATGCCGGCCGCGAGACGCCCATGAACCTCGCGTCGCTGGTCCACAACTGGTGGATGATCGCGATCCGGGGCGTGCTGGCGATCGTCTTCGGAGTGTCGATCCTCGTGTGGCCCCACGTCACGCTGTCGCTCGTCGTGCTGCTCTTCGGGGTCTACGCGATCGTCGACGGCGTGTGGACAATCGGCGCCGGCACCCGGGCGTCGAACCGGATCTTCGACGCGTGGCCGGTGCTCCTGGAGGGCGCGGTCAGCGTGGCGCTGGGTCTGCTGGCGCTGGGGTGGCCTTCCGTGCCACGACCCTTCGTCTACATCCTGGCCGCCTGGGGGCTGCTCACCGGAGTGCTGGAGATCGTGGCCGCGGCGCGTCTGCCTCGCGAGCGCGCCGGCTACTGGCTGCTGGGGACGGCCGGCTTCTCGTCGCTGTTCCTCGCCGTCCTCGTCCTGCTGCTCCCGCACGCCGGCGACGACTTCGTCATGCGCGTGATCGCGACCTACGCGCAGGTGTTCGGCGTCGCGCTGCTCTTCGCGGCGGTTCTCTTCCCACGCGAGGTGTCTCGGGACGTGCGAGCGGCCGGCCGCTCCGTCGCCCGCTCCTGACCGGCGGACGATCGCATCAGCGGGACCGCTGGGACATGTTAGCGCGCGAGCGCTTGATGCCGGCACCGGGCCGCGCATGCTGCCGCTCGGCGTACCGGGGCGGTGCCATGCGCGTCTCGAGGCGACGCGGAACGTCGGACTGCAGGAGCGTCGTGCCCCGTCGGACCGCCGCCGTCGCACTGGGCTGGCGGCGCTTGGCCTGCGGGGACATGGCAACGCGATCGACGGGACGACCGGCCTTCGGCGACCGGGTTGACGAGCGCTTCATGGGTTTCCTCCGTGGACCGAGGCGTCGCGCTCTGGGAGGCGCCCGCCTCGACCGCTCGTCATTCTGCCACGCCGTGCCTCGGGCCACACGGGAAACTCAGCTCCGAGAGCGCGGCCGCAGGTAGACGAACCAGTAGACGCCGCCGACCAATAGCGCCCCGCCGATCACGTTGCCGAGCGTGACCGGCACCAGATTCCGCGCGAGGAAGCCACCCCAGGTCAGCTCGTGGGCGGCGGGCGCGCGGCTCGTGACGAAGCCGGGGTCGAGCCACGTCAGGAACAGCGCGAACGGCACGAAGTACATGTTGGCGACGGAGTGCTCGAATCCGGCCGCCACGAACGCGGCGACCGGCGGCACGATCGCCAGCACCCGATCGGTGGTGCTGCGGGCGCTGTAGGACAGCCAGACCGCCAGGCACACGAGCACGTTGCCGAGGACGCCGAGGAGCACCGCCTGCACCCATCCCAGCTGCACCTTGGCGATCGCGATCCCGAGCGCGGTGGCGCCGACGGCACCACCGCCGGCCTCGTGCACCCGGGCGCCGGAGGCCAGGAGCGCGATCCCGGCCGCACCCGCGAAGTTGCCGGCATAGACGAGGATCCAGTTGCGCAGCCACGCCCGCGTGCCGACGCGCCCGCCCGCCCAGGCCATGACGATCAGGTTGTTCCCGGTGAACAGCTCGGCACCCCCGACGACGACCAGGATCAGCCCGACGCTGAAGACGACTCCTGCCAGGACGCGGGTCGCGCCCCACGGTGCGCTGCCGGCGCCGGCCAGCGCCACGGTCGAGAAGATGCCGCCGAAGGCAATGAAGGCGCCGGCGAGCACCGCGAGCGCGACGAGCCGGCCGGGATCCATCGCCGCCTTGGCGGCGCCCACCTCCTCGGCCCGCCGGGCCATCTCGGGCGGCAGCAGGGCGTCGAGCGGAGCGGACGCCGGCCCCTCACGGCCGTCGGGGATCACGAAATGGACGTCACGAAGTGGACTTGGGGTGCGGCGAGCGCTCACCCTGGCGCTCACCGCCATCCATGGCGGGCGGCAGCACACGCGCCTCTTCCCTGCCGACGCCGGCGGGCGGCACCGTCAGGACCGGGCACGGTGCCGTGCGAATGACCCACTCGGCGACACTGCCCATCACGACGCGGCTCACGCCCGTGCGGCCGTGGGTGCCGAGCACGATGAGCTGGATGGCGTGCGTCTTGGCGTAGCGAACGATCTCGTCCGCCGCATCCCCGCCATGCGAGGCGACCGCGACCGGAACCGCCGTCCCGAGACGCTCGACGAGGTCCGCGAACAGCACCGTCAGACCATGCTCGTCGGGCCACGAGACGTGCAACACGTGCAGGCGAGCTCCGAACGCGCTGGCGTACGCGTGGGCCGTGCGCACGGCCGCCTCCGAGGTCTCCGAGAAGTCGGTGGCGACCAGGACCTCACGGACGTCGTCACTGGCCATGTCTGTCAGCGCGCCCCGGTCACCGCGTCTCGGCCATGGTCACCCGCACGGCCACGAGCTTGCCACGCTCGCCCCGACATTCCGCGGTCACGAAATCGCCGGGCGTGATGTCCTCCGCGTCGAGCGCGACCTCGAGGAAGTCACCCCCGAACCGGCCCGGCACGTCGACACGGATGAAGGTGTTGAACCTGGTGGCCGACGTGAGAGTGATCGTCCGTCGGATGACGACGATTCGCCCCTGCTCCACTCGCCAGGGTCCGACCTCCTCCATGATCAGCACGCCGCCTTGCGGATCGATGGCGACCACGGCTCCCGAGTGACTGGAGGTCCGCACGGTGTCAGCCGCTGACGTCAACACCGAGGCCCCCAGCACGAGCGCGAGAAGAATTGAGCTGGCCAGCCGGATCATCGAGCACCTCCGTCGGAGGATTGTGGCGTACGGAGGTGCATCACGGGTGCCAGCCTCGACCATCGCATTTCCGGTCACTTGGGCACACCGAGGTCGGCCACTGTCGCGACCCCGCCCCAGCCCGGGCGGCGCAGCCGCCGCGCGGGGCGTCTGCAGGAAGCAGGATCCCACGGCCGCTCGCTCCTCGGGGCTCCGCGCGTCATCGCCGGGACCCCAGGTACTCGACGCAGGCGTCAAGCGTGGCGAGCTTGGGGTAGTCCGCCTCGGGTATGTCCACCCCGAGTGCGCCGTGCAACCCGACGACGAAGTTCAGGATGTCCATGGAATCGAGGTCGAGCTGTTCACGAAACGCGAGGTCGGAGCGCAGCGAGGCCAGGTCGGCCTCGGGGGCGATGTCGCCGAGGACGCGAAGCACCGCGGCGCGGAGCTCGCCCTCCGTCACAACCGCTCCGGCGATTGCAGGAGTCGCTCGACCGCGGCCAGGAACAGGCCGCCGCGGTGACCGTCGCTGACCCGGTGGTCGGCGGACAATGTTGCCGTCACGACCGGCCGGGGCCGGACCGCGCCGTCCACGACCCACGGCCGCTCGACGATGCGTCCGAATCCCACGATGGCGACCTGGGGCGGGTACACGATGCCGAGCACGCTGTCGACGCCCTGCTCGCCGAGGCTCGTCACGGTGATCGTCGCATCCGACAGCTCGGAGCTGCGGAGGCCACCGCCGCGCGCGCGCTGGACCAGATCGCGGAGTGCGCCCATCAGCGCCCCGAGCGGCTGGCCGTCCACGTCGTGCAGCGCGGGCGCGATCAGGCCGCCGCCGCGCAGCGAGATCGCCACGCCGACGTGCACGGCGGCGCTCGGCTCGACACGGTCCCCCCGCCATACCCCGTTCAGCTCGGGCACCTCGTGCAGGGCCAGGGCGACGG
>JBGQLG010000261.1:0-6928 GCA_041499965.1 Methylomirabilia bacterium | reverse complement strand
GTCAGGCTGATGCCCTCGACGTCACGGCCATCCGCCGTTGGCTCGAGGAGTTTGCGCAGATCACCGACGAGCGCGAGATCGTGGCGCGCTTCGAGCGCGCGTGGGCGGGTCGGCGCGGGCCGTGACGGCCGGGCGACTCGCCGGGTCGGTCACCCCGCGTGGTGGCGGCCGAGGAACTGGCGGCGGATGAGCGCTGGGAGGCTGCGTCACCGGGCGGGTCGAACCGAGGTCGCCGCATTCACCGCAGGTACGCCTCGATCCACATGTCCAGCGTGCGATCGTGGATCTCGGGGTCGCCGATGATGATCGGCCGGAGCTCTTCGCGATAGCGCTTCCGGAGCACGTCGGCGCGCAGCGGGACCGTTCTGGCCAGGTGCGCGATGTCCTCGCGGTCGACTGGATGGTTCCGGGCCAGCTTCGACAGAGCGAGGTCGTGAGCCTCGAGCGCCAGGAGTCGCAGGTTCTCGAATGTTCCGGGCAGTAGCTCGGAGAGTCGTCCGGCGTACGACTCGGGCAGGCTGGCGACTACCACGTGCTGAAAGTACAGTCGATGCTTCCTGGCCAGCGGCGATGCCCGTCCGGCGATTCGCTGGAGAGTCTCGATCGCATCGTGCGGAACCACCTCGATGTAGTCGACGTCGCTGGTCGTCCGGGGAAGGCGGTGCTTGACGGCCATCACGAACCCGCCGAGGCAGTGCAGTTGCACCCGAATCGGTAGCAGCCCGTCGACGTCGCCCAGGAATCGACGCCACGGATCGGGAAGCTCAGCCGGCGTAGCGGAGGGCATCCACCGTCCAGTCCGTCAGCAGGCTCCACCGGCGCGCGTCGGCTGACCGGTGGTCGACGAGCCAGCGGCGCTCGGCCTCGGGCATCGACGCGCGACAGAGAGGCTCCTCGCGGGCCAGGCGGCTTCGCTCCAGCTGGGCCTCCAGGTGGGCCAGGGCCGCCGCCGTGTCGCCGTCGCCCTGCCGCTCTGCGAGGCCCCGGGTGAGGGTCACGACGAAGCCCAGGCGATTCTGGAGATCGCGGAGCTTCGCCTCAGGCACCAGCCACGCCTGGTCGAGTGGCCAGTACTTCAGGACGAGCCAGGGCAGCGCCTCGACGACCCGGGCTTCGACGTCGTCTTGCTCCACGGTGTCGAGCAGGACCCGGGCAGGATTCTTGGGCGTCCACCGGCGGGGGGTAAGGTGCGCGAACCCCGGATACCCCAGCGCCGCGAGATCCGCAACGAGGGCAGGGGCCTCGGCCCGGCGGCCGACGGTATCGGCGTGGTGCGGCGAAAGGGTCGTCGGGGCGAGGCCCAGCGCCCGCACCGCACGTCGGGCCAGCTCGGGCGTCAGCCGTCGCTTCCCGGCCTCGAGCATCGCCAGGTAGGACTGCGACACACCAAGCCGGCCCGCCGCCTGTGCCTGGGTCAACCCCCGCGCTACCCGACTTGACTTGAGGTCCCGCACGGGCGCCAGCGTATCACAAGAGGTGTGATAACCACGCCCGGCAACCTCATCTTGGTGGAAGCGACTCAGGCTCGTGGCCACGCACGAGCGGCAACTGACGAGGATCTGAGCAGCGAGGGGTCCCTTTCCCTCGGTTCAGCAGACCCGCCACCATGGCACGGCCAGGACGTCCGGGGCCAGCCACTCGATCGTGCTCCCCGTGTGCAGCAGCAGGCCCGCCCGCGCGGCCTTGCCGTACTCGGCGCGGAAGGCGCGCAGGGGCCCGGCGTCGCGCAGGCGCGGGCGCGCCGTGGCCTTGACCTCGATCGGGATGAGCTGGCGGCCGACCTCGACGACGAAGTCCACCTCCTCGCCCGCCGCCGTGCGCCAGTACAGGATCTCGGGGCGCTCCACTCGCGCGTCGCGCCAGCACAGCAGGTCGTGCAGCACGACGTTCTCCAGGTGGGAGCCGGTGGGCTCGGCCAGGCCGCCCAGGTGCAGCGCCAGGCCCACGTCGCCCCAGTAGAGCTTGGGCGTCTTGATCAGCCGCTTGGTGCGGTTCACCGCGTAGGTGGGCAGGCGAACCAGCAGGAAGGACGTCTCGAGCAGGTTCAGGTACCGATGTACCGTGGGCTGCGGCAGGGCCACGTCGCGGGCCAGCTCGGTCTGGTTGACGAGCTGGCCCAGGCGCAGACAGGCCGCGCGCATGAGGCGACGGAAGTCCGGCAGGGCGGAGATCGACGACAGAGTCTGGAGATCCCGCTCCAGGTAGGTGCGCACGTAGCCCTCGAACCACACTGCCCGGTCCGCCGCCGTGCTCATGTGTACCGCGGGCGTGGGGAATCCCCCGCGCCGAGCCAGCGCGATCCAGTCCTCCTGGCCGGCGGTGTCGGCGCGCAGCAGGGCGGGCCAGTCGGCGTCCTTGGCGCCGAGCAGCTCCTCCCAGAGCCCGCAGCGGCCGAGGCCGCGCTGCTCGCGCCGGGCCATCGGCCACAGCGTCAGATAGCTGGCCCGGCCGGCGAGCGACTCCGACACGCCGCGCATCAGCAGCAGGTTGGCCGAGCCGGTTAGCAGGAACCGGCCGGCCCGACGGTTCCGGTCGATCGCTCGCTTCACCGCCCGGAGCAGGTCGGGCTCTCGCTGCACCTCGTCCAGCGTGACGGGCGATCCCTCGACCAGCGCCTCCGGGTCGCGTCGGGCCAGCTCCATCGCGTCGAGATCGTCGAGCGAGATGAACCGGCGGTCGCCGGGCGTCAGGTCCTGCACCAGCGTGCTCTTGCCGGTCTGCCGCGCCCCGCTCACCACCACCGCCGGCATCACGCGCAGCCGATGGGCCAGGGCGGACTGGGCGTGGCGGGGCAGCACCCGTGTCTTCATGCCGTGAATGATATCCATTCATGGCATGAATGGGCAAGTCGGCTCGGCGAGCCTTCGGGCGCGGCGATCGCCCCTTGACCCTCCGACTCGTACCGCTGTAGAGTCCACCCCTCCGCGGCCGGATGTCGTCCGGCCCGGACGGTGGCCCATCGGCCCGATCGGACGCTCGGTGCACAGCGCCGAGAGAAGAACGGCCCATGCTGCAACGCCTCGGCTCGGTCCCGCCGCCGTGACGCCGGGCGCCTGCCTGTCCATCCACGACCTGTCCCTCAACTTCGGTGGACTGCGCGCCGTCGACGGCGTCAGCTTCGCCATCGAGACGGGACGCATCCACGGGCTGATCGGCCCGAACGGCGCCGGCAAGACCACCATCTTCAACTGCGTCACCGGCTTCTACCGTCCCACCGGCGGGCGCATCCGCTTCCTCGATCGCGACATCACGTACTCCCGCCCCGATCAGGTCGCCCGGCTCGGGATCGCGCGCACCTTCCAGAACGTGCAGCTCTTTCCGAGCCTGAGCGTCCTCGACAACGTTCTGGTGGCCAAGCACAGCCACATGCGCACCGGCGTCCTGGCCGAGGGCCTCGGCCTGCCGTTCGTGCGGGCGCAGGAACGCGCCGTCCGCGACAAGGCGCGGGCGCTCCTCGAGTTCCTCGGGCTGGCCGACCTCGAGCGCCAGCCGGCGGCGAGCCTGCCGCTCGGCTCTCAGAAGCGGGTGGAGATGGCGCGCGCCCTGGCGCTCGAGCCGAAGCTCCTGCTGCTCGACGAGCCGGCGTCGGGGCTGAACACGTCCGAGACCCAGGCGCTCGCGCAGATGCTCCTGCGCATCCGCGAGCGATTCGCGCTGACCATGCTGCTCGTCGAGCACGACATGGGGTTGGTGATGAACGTCAGCGATACCATCACCGTGCTCAACTTCGGACGCAAGATCGCCGAGGGGACGCCGCCGGAGGTGCAGAACGACCCGGAGGTGATCAAGGCGTATCTCGGGGAGACGGTCGGTGTCTGAGCCGCTCCTGGTCCTCGACGGGATCGAGACGTTCTACGGCGCGATCCAGGCGCTCCGGGGTGTCTCCCTCAAGGTGCCCGAGGGGTCCATCGTCACCCTGCTCGGCGCCAACGGAGCGGGGAAGTCCACCACGCTCAAGTGCATCTCCGGGCTGGTGCCCGCCGCGCGCGGCACGGTCAGCTTCCGCGGGCAGCGGATCGACGGGCTGCCCTGCGAGACGATCGCGCGCCGCGGCATCTCGCATGTCCCCGAGGGCCGCGAGCTCTTTCCCGAGCTGACCGTGCTGGAGAACCTCAAGATGGGCGCGTACGCGCGGCGGGACAAGCGCGCCATCCAGGCCACGCTCGACCGCGTCCACGCGTGCTTCCCGATCCTGGCCGAGCGGCGCGCGCAGCTGGCGGGGACGCTCAGCGGCGGCGAGCAGCAGATGCTGGCGATCGGCCGGGGCCTGATGGCGGAGCCGGCCCTCATGCTGCTCGACGAGCCGTCGCTGGGGCTGGCGCCGATGCTCGTCGAGGAGATCTTCGCCATCATCCGGACGATCCACGCCGGCGGCACGACGGTGCTGCTCGTGGAGCAGAACGCGAACAAGGCGCTGTCGATCGCCGACTACGGTTACGTGCTCGAGACGGGGACGATCGCGCTCGCCGGCCCCGGCCAGCAGCTCCTGCGCGACGACCGCGTGCGCCGGTCGTACCTCGGACAGCGATGACCCACGGAAAGGAGAAGTCGCCATGAAATGGATTACCGCGGCACTCACGCTCCTCGTCCTGCTCGGGAGTGGCCCGGCCCGGGCGGAGGACGGCGTCACCGACAAGGAGGTCGTCATCGGCGCCGGCCTGGATCTCACCGGGGCCGTGGCCAACTGGGGAGTGAACATCAAGGGCGGCATGGAGGCGCTGTTCAGTCGCGTCAACGCGGCCGGCGGGATTCACGGTCGCAAGATCCGGCTGATCGCGTACGACCACGTCTATCAGCCGCCCAAGGCCGTGACCAACGCCAAGCGCCTCGTCGAGCGCGACAAGGTCTTCGTGATGATGGGCCACCTGGGGACGCCGACGACCAAGGCCATCAAGGACTACCTGGACGAGAAGCACGTGCCCAACATCTTCCCGGCCACGCTGGCCAGCATGTGGACCACCTCCGGCAAGTGGCACGTCGGCGACCTCGCCACCTACGCGGACCAGACCGGGCTCATCGTCGACTACCTGGTGAAGGAGAAGAAGATCCGGAAGATCGCCAGCTTCTACCAGGACGACGAGTACGGTCTCGACGGCCACCTGGCCGGCAAGTCCCGCCTGAAGCACCAGCACGATCTCGCCTACGTGGCCGAGGTCGACTACAAGCGTGCCGACATCGACTTCAGCTCGCAGGCCGCGAAGCTGAAGGAGTCGGGCGCCGAGGCCGTCATCGTGCAGGCGGTCTATCGTGAGCCGCCGCGCCTGGCCGAGCAGTGCCACGCCATCGGCTACAACCCGCTGTTCATCGGCCCGTCGCCCATCGTGCTGGCCAAGACGATCGAGCTGGGCGGCAAGCACGTGGAAGGGCTCATGGGGGTCGAGGTCTACCCGCTGCCGACGGAGCCCGGCCCGTTCCTCGACCAGTACCGGGCTGACATGGCCAAGTACTTCCCGGGGCTGCCGATCGACACCACCAATCTGTACGGCTACCAGAAGGCGGCGCTGTTCGTCGAGGCCATGCAGCGCGCCGGCCGCGACCTCACCCGCGACTCCGTGCTGAAGGCCATCGAGTCGATCAAGGACTGGGATCCGGGCTGGGGGCTGAAGTACGGCTACGGCGGCGACAACCGCCGCGGCATGAGCAACGCCGGCCGGCTCGTCGTCGTCAAGGACGGCAAGTGGGTAAAGGTGAGCGACTGGGCGGAGCTCAAGGAAGTCGGCCGGAAGTAAGCCATGGTCGAGATCCTGGCCAGCCAGGTCGTGAGCGGACTCGCCACCGGCTGCGTGTACGCGCTCATCGCGCTCGGGTTCGTCCTGATCTTCAAGGCGACCGACGTCGTGAACTTCGCCCAGGGCGAGTTCGTGATGGCGAGCGGCTTCATGAGCTACACGCTGCTGATCGGGCTCGGGTTCCCTTACGGCCTGGTGCTGGTCGCAACCATCGTCCTGTCGGGGCTGATGGGCGTGGTGCTGGAGCGCGTGGTGGTGCGGCCCATCATGGACGCGCCGATCTTCAGCATCGTCATCGCCACCATCGGCGCCTCGATCGTCTTGCGCTCCTCGGCGGGCATCGTCTACGGCTACGACGTGCTGCCGCTGCCCACCATCTTCTCGAAGGATCCCATCCGGGTCGGGTTCCTCCGGTTCACGGCGATGGACGTGGGGGTCATCGGCTCGTCCCTGGCGATCATGGTGGCCCTCTATCTGTTCTTCAAGCTGACCAAGACGGGAATGGCCATGCGGGCCACCGCCCAGAGCCAGACGGCGGCCCGGCTGATGGGCGTGAGCGTCAAACGGATCTTCTCGCTGACGTGGGCGATCAGCGCGGCCATCGGCGGGGTCGCCGGCGTGCTGATCGCCCCCATCATCTACCTCGACCCCAACCTCGGCTTCATCGGCGTCAAGGCGTTCGCCGGGGCGATCCTGGGTGGGTTCGGCAGCATCCCCGGCGCCATCGTCGGCGGCATGCTGCTCGGGGTCATCGAGAACCTCGCGGGCTACTTCTTCAACGCCGGCATCAAGCAGGTGTCCACCTACATCCTGCTGATCCTCGTGCTGGTCGTCCGGCCCAGCGGGTTCTTCGGGGCCGCGCCGATCCGGAAGGTGTGAGCGCGCATGGCGTGGCGCCGGCGGCTCCCGGGCGTGGTCCTGGTCGTGGTGGGACTGAGCTTGCTGGCGCTGCCGGGCCTCGCGGACAACTACATCCTCTACGTCATGACGCGCCTGTTCGTCTACGTGCTGGTGGCGCTCGGCCTCAACCTGCTGACCGGCTACGCCGGCCAGGTCTCGCTCGGCCACGCGGCCTTCTTCGCGATCGGCGCCTACACGGCGGCCGTCCTGGCCGAGCGATGGCACTGGCCCTCGCTGCTCTGCCTGCTGGCGGCGGCCCTCGTCACGGGCCTCGTCGGGTACCTGCTGGGGCTGCCGTG
>JBGQLG010000260.1:0-7016 GCA_041499965.1 Methylomirabilia bacterium | reverse complement strand
GGGTCGAGCCGTCCGCCATCACCATCGTCGCGGCCGTTCCCGGACGGACGAGGAGCGTGGCCTGTCGACTGCCGGTGGCGTCCGTCGCCACGCTGCCTCGCACGACCTGCATGGCCGCGGCGGTGAGGTCGACGGCCGTGACCGCGGTGTCCAGCGGGATGAGCACGGCGTCCGGTGCCAGGGCAAAGTTCTGCCACGGCACGTCGACCTGGCGCTGCGCCGCGAGGAAGCCGTCCTGGCGATAGTCGATCACCAGCCGCCCGCCGCCGTTGACCGCCATGTCGAACATGCCGTCGACGCGGCTGAGCGTCTGGCCGAGCTCGGGGTGATTCAGGATGGTGACGGTCACGCCGGACAGCGGGGTGTTGCTCCGGTCCAGTACGCGGCCGCGCACGACGGCCGCCCGGTCCAGCGCGATCGTGCCGGGGGCGACGCCGGTCTGGATCGCGTTCGGCCCCGTGTAGAGGAACGCGGTGCCCTTGGCGATCGTGGTCGTGACTCCCGGATCGACGGGCGGCGCGATCGTCCGCGGATCGGGCGGCACGCCTCCTCCCGTGGGTGTGGCCGGGTTCACGGTGATGGTCACGTCCGCGCTCGCCGACAGCGCGCCGTCGCTGGCGGTGAGGCGGAGCACGTAGGTGCCGTCCTGGGAGCAGCCGGCCGTCGTGGTCGTCGCGGACGTGTCGCCGAACGTGACCGTGCCCGAGCCACTCACGACGCTCCACGTGGTCGTCACGGCGCCGGGAGGATCCGGCAACCCGTCGTCGGTGACGGCTCCGGCCAGCGACGCCGACGCGGGCAGGGTGATGGTCTGGTTGGCGCCGGCGCTCACGACCGGCGGCTGGTTGACCGCCGCGACAGGATTCACCCTGACGGTGACGGTGGCGCTCGCGCTCAGGGCGCCGTCGCCGGCGGTGAGGCGGAGCAGGTAGGTGCCGCTGGTCGAGAAGTGCGCCAGCGTCACCGGTGCGTTCGGCGAATCGAACGTCACCGTTCCGGGCGCGCTCATCGTGCTCCAGCCGATGGTCAGCATGCCCGCCGGCAGCCCGTCATCCGTCACCGAACCGTTGAGGCTGACCGTGTCCGTCGGAAGCGTGATGGTCTTGTCGGTCCCGGCGCCCACCATCGGCGCCTGGTTGGCCGGCTGGACGCCGACGGCGACCGTATCGGGCGTGCCGTCCTCGATCCCGTCGTTCACGATGAGCTGCACGACGTAGACGCCGAGTGCATCGGCCACGAATGTCGGCGCCGGAGCGGTGGGATCCGAGAGGCTCGCGGTGCTGCCGGCCGGCCGGGTCGTGAACGACCAGCGGAAGGTCAGAGGATCGCCGTTCGCGTCCGACGAGCCGGTGCCATCGAGCTGCACGGTGGAGCCGATCGTCACCGTCTGGTCCGCGCCGGCATCCGCATGCGGTGCTGCGTTGCCGGTGTCGATCTGCACCGTGTCGAGCTTGCTGCTGGCGCGTCCGTCGTTGACGACGAGTGCCACGACGTACCGGCCCGCCAGGTCGGCGATGAAGGCCGGGCTCTCGGCGGTGGCGTCGGTGAGCGTCGCCTGACTGCCGGCCGGCCGTGACTGGAAGGCCCAGTGGAACTTCAGCAGATCACCGTCGACGTCGGAGGAGGCGCTGCCGTCGAGCTGGACGGTCGCGCCCGCGGCCACCGTCTGATCGGGGCCGGCGCTCGCCACGGGCGGCGAGTTCTGGGTGTCGATGCGGACGAAGTCGGGGACGCTGTCGCTCTCGCCGTCGTTGACCACGAGCTGCAGGACGTAGGTGCCGCGATGGTCGACCACGAATGTCGGCCGGAGGGCGGTGGGGTCCGACAGGCGCACCGCGCTGCCGGCAGGACGAATCACGAAGGACCAGCGGTACGTCAGTGCATCTCCGTCGCGATCGGTCGACCGGCGGCCGTCGAGCTGGACGGTGCTGGTGACGAGGACGGTCTGGTCGTGGCCGGCGTCGGCCACGGGGCGACGGTTCAGTACGTGGAACGGCGCAGTGGCGAGGCGACCACCCGCGTTCGTCACGGCGACGTGGGTCGACCCCTTCGGCACGTCAGGGACCCGGAAGGTGACCGCGCCCGAATTGCCGAATCCGTCGAAGACGGCGAGGACCTGGGCGGGGACCCCGTGCACGGTGACCCGGACGTTCCGGCCGAAGCCGGCACCGGTGAGGATGACCAGCTCGCCCACGAACGCCGCCGGCGGCGCGATGAATCTGATGACCGGGCCTTGATCGGCGAGCGGTGCCCGCAGCCCGGGGACGACCAGGGCCATCGCGACGATCAAGGCCATGACCGCTACGCGCGCCGCGAGGACACCCTTCATTGAAGGTCTCATTGGCTCACCCGTGGACCGCGGTTCTCTACGCCGCGCCGCGCGTCCCGGTGGGGACTACACGATGCCGACGACGAATCGCGCGCGAATGACCGGACCAAACGGTCAAGAAGGCTGACAGGGTGCGGTGACTCGTCGCCATCGTCTGGTGGCGCTGACGTCGCCATCCGAAGGAGTCGCTTGGCGGCCCAGAAGCCCAGCTCGGCGGTGAAGGCTTCGCTCGGGACCTGCAGCCAGGGCGAGGCGGCGACTCGGGATGTCGGTGGTGTCATGCGGGCAGGCTAGGCCCGCCCGGTCACCGATCGTATTCGGATTGGAGAAAGCGACCGCGGATCAGTCGGGGCGGAGGGCCTTGAAGAGCCGTTCGGTCTCCGGCGAGGGGGCGGAGCCGAGCCGGGTGGCCAGGGCGTCCCGGCAACGCCCGTAGACTTCAGGCACGACCGCTCGCCGCCCGAGCTTGTGGTAGACGGTCATGAGGCTGCGGGAGATATCCTCGGCGCACGGATCCACGCGGAGGCCCTCCTCATACCAGTCGGCGGCCTTCGGACCGTCGGTGGCCTCGTACTGCCGCGCCACGCCGGCAATGTGGCGGACCAGCCGACGGCGCAGGCTGACCGCCAGAGCCGCGGCCTGGGGCAGCGCCGACTCCTCGCCGTCCAGGAAGGCGCCGCGGTAGAGATCGACCGCTGTTCGCACGCCACGCTCCTGACCGGCGGCGGCGTCTTTGCCAGCCAGCAGATGCTCGATCGCCCAGACATCCACCCAGCAGGACCGGGCGTCGAGGCGCAGGTGTCCATCCTGCCGGATGACGGCGCCCTCGTGTCCGAGCAGCCCGCGCAGCCTGTGCAGCGCGCTGGTGAGCGCGCGATGCGCGGCATCGCCCGCGGCGTCGGGCCAGAGCGCGTCCATCACCAGGTCCTCGCGGACCGCGCGGCCGCCGAGGGCGATCAGTGCCTTGAGCAGGGCGAGCGGTCTGCGCTGCACCTTGCGGGCGAACCGGACGGCCTCGCCGTGGCGGAGCACCTCGAAGCGCCCGAGCGTGAAGACCTTGACGGGCCACGGCCAGGCCTCGATGCCCACCGGCGGATCGTCCGGCACCAGCCGGCGCGTCTGCACGAGCGATCGCACGTAGTCCGGCTCGATGCCGGCGTCGAGGGCGTGAGCGCAGAGCCGGGCCATCACCGCCGGAATCCACACGTGCGAGGTCACGTAGCCGTGCTGGCGGCCAAGGGCGAGCGCCGTCCGGAGGGCGCGCAGGGCGTCGGCGCCCCGGCCCGCGTCGAGCGACAGGTGCGCCTCGGTCAGGCGGGCCATGAACTCGAGGTAGTCGCTGCCGGCGGTGCGCGCGATCGCGAGCGCGTGCTCGACGTGCGGCAGCGCGCCGGTCGTCTCGCCGCGCGCGTGCAGTGTCTGCGCCGACATGAGGTGGGCGACCGCCTCGTCGCCGGGCCGCCCGGCCGCCCGGGCCAGCCGCAGCATCTCAGGCTGATGGCTCGCGGCGCGCGCGACGTCACGGCGGATGAGCGCCTCCCACACGAGGAACCATGAGTGCCAGTAGCGGAACCCCGGCCCCAGGAGGTGCACGTCCCGCTCGAGCTCGCGAAGCCACGCGGTGGCCGTCGCGACGTCACCATCGCTGAGCGCGGCCATGAGTCCGCCGCTGAGTGCGACGTGCCGGGCCGTGTAGAACATGCCCGTCGTCCGGGCCAGCTCCAGCATCGCGGCCACGGTAGTCCGGTACGAGGGCAGCGCCCTGGCCGCCTCGTACCACACCACGGTCATGCTCGCGTTCACCGCGACCACGGGCGTGCTGTCCCGGGCGTGCATGAGGCCCCGCATCTCGTCCGCCACGCTCTCGATTCCCGAGAAGTCTCCAAAGAACCATTGGTAGTGGGCCCAGAAAAAAGCGGTCGTCGTCCGCAGGGCCGGGTCCGGATGATGGCGCGCCAGCTCGATCGCGCGCCGGGCCCATCTGGCCGCCTCCGGATGTCCGGGCGCTCGACACATCACGGCGACCAGCATCGCCGAGGCCACGCGCGTCTCGATGCCCTTCGAGGGGAACGGCGAGGCCGCCGTGATCTCGTCGAGAATCACGATCCAGCGGTCCAGCGGGATCGACTCGCCTTCGCTGGCGTAGGCGTAGACCACACCCGACCAGGCCAGGAACATGCCGATCGTGTCCCCCTGCCGGCGGAACGCGGCGAAGGCCTGCTCGAGCGCCCGCTGACACTCGGTGTGCCGCCAGGCCAGCCAGCCCATGCCGCGCCAGAAGAGCAGCCACGGCTGCTCCTCGAAGATCGCCGGGGGCAGGTGGCCTAGCCACTCCTCGATCGTCTGCCCGCGTCCCTGGCCGAGCAGCGTCGCGCCGTGACGGTGGACGAGCTGCGCCAGTCCGGACCAGTCCCCGGCGTCGCGCAGGAGCGCGGCGGCCGCCTCGACCCGACCCGCCTCGTCGAGCAGCGCGGCCGCCGCGCGCCGGATCTTGGCCTGGGTGTCGCGGGAGTAGCTTTGCGTGGCGCGGGCCAGGAGGAACTCGCGGAAGAGCGGGTGATACTCATAGGTCGGCGGGGTGCCGGCCTGCTTGTTGGTGAAGTAGTTCTGCTTGTGCAGGGCCGCCAGGGTCTCGCCCGCGGTCGCCTGGCCGGTCAGCGCTTCCGCCATGGCCGCCGTCACGCTCGGCAGGAAGGACGTCTGCAGCAGCACGTCCTGCACGGCGGGGTCGGCCCGCTTGAAGATCTCGCCCGCGAAGTAGTCGAACAGCACCTCCGGCGACGACCCGCTCGGGCCGGACAGGGCGCGGAGGTCGCTGCCGAGCTGATCGTGCAGGAGAATCAACCCCGCGCACCAGCCCTCGGTCCGTTCGTAGAGCGCGCGCAGCGTCGCAGGCGCCCAGCGGCCGGCGGCCCGGGCCCGCACCATCGCCCCCGCTTCGGTGGGTGTGAACCGGAGCTCGGACCAGTCGAGCACCGCGACGGCCTCGTGGGCGAGCGCGCGGGCAAACGCCGGCGGCGGCTCACTGCGACTGATGAAGATCACCCGGGCGCCTCGGGGAATCTCCTCGATCGCCTCCCGCATCACCTCGTGAAGCTCGGCGCCGGGCGGGACCTCCTGGTAGTTGTCGAACACGACGGTGAAGGGCGTGGCGAGTCGGGCCAAGAGCTCGCGGAAGAAGCGGCGGGCGAAGACCGCCAGGCCCTGGCGATACTCGGACGTCAGCAGGGGCAGCGCCCGCCGGCGGCTGGGCGCGGCCCGGCCGAGGTAATAGAAGAACGTCGCGATGTCGGCGTCGCCCTCGTCGAGCTGGTACCACAGGACGCGCTGGCGGCGGGCGGCGAGGTAGCTGGCCACCGCCGTGGTCTTGCCGGCGCCGGGCGGCGACCACACCCACGTCGCCGGACGCTGGCCGGCGCGATCGAGACGGCGGAAGAGCCGAGGCCGGGCCAGCGTCCGGGCCAGCGTGGGCCGGGTGGTCTTGGCGAACGCCATCAACGAGAGATGATCTCACAACGTGGACCGCGCCCGCACGCTGAGGCGCGCGGGCGACTACGGGTACGACACCACGATCGCCTCGACGTCCGAGCAGCAGGCGTTGGCGCCGACGATGCGGGCGAGGAGATCCGTCTCGGTCACGATGCCGACGATTCGCTCGTGGTCCACGATGGGCAGCGCACCCAGGCGCCGGTCCCGCATGAGGGCGGCCGCCTCGTCCAGGCCGGCGCCACCGGCGATCGAGATCAGCGGCGCGGACATGATCTCGCGGACGTGGACGCCGGCCAGCAACTCCTCGACCGGCACGCGGCCCACCGCGCCGAAGACGTGGGGCTTGAACAGGTGATGGCGGAGGTCGCGATCGGTCACAATCCCGCACGGCCGGCCCTCACCGTCGACCACCGGGAGATGGCGGATCTTGTTGCGGACCATCAGGGTGACGGCGTCGTGGCACGAGGCGTCCGCCTCGACGGTGACGACGTGCCCGGTCATGAGCTCATTCACGCGTGTCATGCGAAACCTCTCTTGCCCAGGGTGTCGGATCCGATCGTCCGTCCGGGTCTGCGCTCAGTCCGTCTCGTGCTGGCCGGGCCGTATCACGGCCACCGGTGCCTCGGCGTGACGGAGGATCTGCTCGACGATGCCGCCCACGCGCAGGAATCGCCTGCGGCTGCCGACGCCGAGCACGATCAGGTCGGCCCCGAACTCCCGCGCCGATTCCAGGATGCCGTCTCCGGGGTCGCCGAAGCCGACCGCGGTCTCGACCGCGGGGCCGTCGATGGCGAGGCTGATCGTTTCCAGGAAGTCCCGCGCCTCCGCCTCGATGCGCGACCACTCCTGATCGGCGTAGGCCACGACGCGGCCGTCGTCGTCCACGATGTTCGTCGTCGGCGCTGCCACGTGAAGCAGCCGCATGGTGGCGCCGGCGCCGCGCGCGAGATCGCCCAGCATCGTCAGCAGAGAATCAGCCGGCCGGTGGTGAGAGATCGGTACCAGGATACGCTTGGCCATCAGTCGTCTCCTTCCACGGCGAGCGCGCCGTCGTTCGACGCCGCGCCTGGAAGGGGCAACCGCAGTGCCAACGCGAACCGTCGCGAACTCACGTGCTTGCGGCGCGCGCGGTCTGCCGACGTGGGGCAGATGCACCCCAGCGCGGGGAGCCGCGGTCCCACTTCGCGGCCTCGCCACG
>JBGQLG010000259.1:0-7043 GCA_041499965.1 Methylomirabilia bacterium | reverse complement strand
GTCCAGATGCGAGGCGGCGCCCCATGGCCGCACGCGAGGCGTACTCCCTGTACGTTGAGCGTGCGGCCATGGGGCGCCAACGAAGCAGATGGGCCTTTTTCCGCAGCCGGCTAGCGGTAGCGCTCCAGGCGGCCGCGGTCGCTGACGAACGCGGTCAGCGCCCAGCTCACCACCGAGATCAGCAGCGCGCCCAGCACGGCGGCCAGGAAGCCGTCCACGTCGAAGCCCGGGACCAGCCACGACGTCAGGGCCAGGCAGAAGCCGTTGAGGACGAGCAGGAAGAGTCCGAGGGTCAGCAGCGTGAGCGGCAGCGTCAGGAGGACCAGCACCGGCCGCACCAGCGCGTTGATGAGGCCGAGGACGACGCCGGCCAGCAGCGCCGGCGTGGCGCCGTCGAGCCGGATGCCCGGCACCAGGGCCGCCGCCAGGGCGATGGTGGCGGCGTTGACCAGCACGCGAACGACGAAACCCACCGCGTGCGACTACTCGCCGTAGGGCCGGAGCAGGACGTCGAGGGACAGCGCGCCGGCGCCGCCGATCAGCACGGCCAGCGCCATGGCGATCAGCACGAAGTTGTACTCCCAGCCGTTGCTCTGCCCGGGCTGGGTGGCCAGGAAGAAGCCGTGCTTCCAGTGCACCGTGGCGATCGCGACCAGCATCACCCCGATGATGCCCAGAGCGGCGGGACGGGCCAGGAAGCCCACGAGCAGCGCCAGCCCGCCGAAGCACTCGATGAACGCGGCGAGTACGGTGGCCGCCGGCGGGACCTTCAGGTATTGCTGGAACACCTGGATGGTGGCCTTGAGACCGTGGCCGCCGAACCAGCCGAACACCTTCTGGGAGCCATGGGCGAAGAACACGATGCCGAGCGCCAGTCGAACCACCAGGCGCGACCACGAGGGATACGTCCCGAGGAGGAGATCCAGCGCGTTGTCCATGGTATTCTCCGCGTGGTGAACCGCGTTCGCGTCACGCCGACCCGTTGGTCGCGAGTCTACACCTTCTGGACGACGTGCCTGCTCGCCGTGCTGCTCGTTCTCGCGGGCGGCGCCGTCGTGGCCGGCCGCGCCAGGGCCCAGGCGCCGCCCGAGTCGGGCGCCGACCCTGGCATGATCAGGGGACCGGCCAGCGCGCCGGTCACCATCGTGGAGTTCTCCGACTATCAGTGACCGTATTGCGCGCGCGTCCAGCGGTCGCTGGCGCAGATCATGAACGAGTACGACGGCCGCGTGCGCCTGGTCTTCAAGGACCTGCCGCTGCCCTCGCACGCCCTCGCCCGCCCCGCCGCCGAGGCGGCCCGCTGCGCCGGCGCGCTCGGCCGCTACTGGCCCTACCACGATCGCCTGTTCGCGGCCCAGCCGGCCTTCGAGCGCGACGACCTGATCCGCTACGCGGT
This sequence comes from Methylomirabilia bacterium, assembly GCA_041499965.1. Lineage (GTDB taxonomy): Bacteria > Methylomirabilota > Methylomirabilia > Rokubacteriales > CSP1-6 > AR5. The sequence continues at coordinate 5,647 of JBGQLG010000259.1, read as the reverse complement.
CGAGACCGGCCTGCCCCGCGAGCCTTTCACGCGCTGCCTGGCCGAGCGGCGCTTCGCCTCCGCGGTGGAAGCCGACGTCGCCCAGGCCCGCGCGCTGGGCGTGCGCTCGACGCCCACGTTCCTCATCAACGGCCGGCCGTTCGTCGGCGCGCAGCCGGTCGAGAACTTCCGCGCCGCTATCGACGACGCCCTGCGGGCGGCCCGCTGATGGCGTACGTGCCGGTCGCGAAGGCCGCGGAGATCCCGGTCGGTCACGGCGTCTTCGTCGAGCACGACGGGCTGCCGCTGGCCGTGTTCAATGCCGGCGGCGGCCGCGTCTATGCCACCGGCCCCACCTGCCCCCACGAGGACGGCCCGCTCAGCGAGGGCTGGATCGAGGGCGACACCGTGGTGTGCCCGTGGCATGGCTTCGATTTCGACCTGACCACCGGTCGCTGCAAGGTCGACGACGACCTTTCGGTGCCCGTCTATGCGGCCCGCATCACCGCCGGTGTCGTCGAGGTGGATGTGCCGTGAGTCGTTGCTGTCCTGAGTCCCGTGGTCGATCATGCAAACGCGGCGGCCCGTCACCACCTTCAGAGGGTTGTGGTGCCCGGCCCCGCTGGTAGGCTCGAATTCCCGCGCGCGAGTCCCCGGCGCGGAATTCGTCAACGCCTGAGAGGTTGTCGTCGTGGGAGACAGAGCGGTCAAGCACGTCCGGAAGTTTTTGGGTCAGCGTCTGCGCGCGCTTCGCAAGCAGCACGGGTTGAGCCAGGAGCGCCTGGGCGAGCGCGCGGGCCTCAGTGGCAAGTTCATCGGCGAGGTCGAGCGCGGCGAGAAGTCGATCTCGATCGACAGCCTCTATCACGTGGCCGTCGCCCTCGAGATCCCGCTGCGTGAGCTCACGGATGTCCGCGCGGACAAGCCCGCCTCCGTGCCCACCGAGGAGGCCGAGAAGATCTTCGCCCTCGTGTCCGGCCGCCGGCGGCCGGAGGACCTCCGCAAGGCCTATCGGGTTCTGCAGGCCATGTTCGGGCGCGCGTCGTAGTCGGCCGGCGGCCGCGGGCCGCGCCCCGTCCCTACTTCTCCGCGAGGTGCCATCACGATGACCACCGAACACGTGTGGCTGGGCTTCGGACTGCTCGGGCAGGCGTTCTTCTCGGCCCGCTTCCTGGTGCAGTGGATCGCCTCGGAGCGGCGCAAGCAGAGCGTGGTGCCCGTGCAGTTCTGGTACTTCTCCGTCGGGGGCGGCCTCATGCTGCTGGCCTACGCCGTCTACCGCCAGGACCCCGTGTTCATCCTGGGCCAGGGGGCGGGCCTGCTCGTGTACGCGCGCAACCTCTACTTCATCAGGCGGGCGCCGGGGCCGCTGCCCGGACGCTCGGGGTGATAGAATGACGCCACCTTCGCACGCAGGAGACACGACGTGGCTTCGACGCTGAACTGGACCCAGGTGCAGACGCGCTCCGTGCTCATGATCCCCGGCCCCACCGAGCTGCCGTGGCCGGTCATCCAGGCGCTCAACCAGCCGCCGTCCATCCAGTACGACCGCGGGTTCGACGAAACGGTGCTGGAGCCCACCACGCTGGCGCTGCGCGAGGTGTTCCAGACGAAGGGCGAGGTCCTCCTCATGCCCGGCTCCGGCCGCACCGCGCTCGAGGCCGGGGCGCTGTCGGTCATCGAGCCGGGCGACCGCGTGCTCGTCGTCGGCGCCGGCGTCTTCGGCGTCCTCATGCGCGAGATCATGGGCCGGGTCGGCGCCGAGATGACGGAATTCCCCATCGAGTGGGGTGCCCGCCTCGACCTGGACCGCCTGGCGCGGGAGGCCGAACGGCTGAAGCCCAAGGCCATCACCCTGGTGCACAACGAGACCTCCACCGGCACGACCTATCCGGCGGCCGAGGTGGGCACGATCGCCCGGGCCACCGGCGCGCTCTTCCTGCTCGACACCGTCTCGTCGATCGCCGGCATCGACGTCCGCACCGACGAGTGGGGCGTGGATCTGAACATGACCGGCTCGCAGAAGTGCCTGGCGGCGCCGCTCGGCCTGGCGCTCGTCTCCGTGAGCCCGCGGGCGTGGGAGTCGATGGAGCGGCGCAAGGTCAAGGCGCATTCCTACGCCTACGATCTCCTGCGGTGGCGCGAGCAGTGGGTGCCGGTCTCGCGCGGCGGCAAGGTGCCGGACGGCACGGCGCGGCGGCAGCCGGTCTCGATGCCGACCCATCTCACCGAGGCCATGCGGGTGGCCGTGCGACTCATCCTCGAGGAGGGGCTCCCCCATCGCTTCCGCCGCCACGCCGTGTCGGCCGGCGCGCTGCGCGCCGGGGTGGCCGCCATGGGGCTCGAGATGTTCCCCGACGCCTCGATCATGTCGAACACCGTCTCGTCGATCAAGGCGCCCAAGGGCATCGACACCGCGGCCGTGGTCAGCACCATGCGCGACCGCTACGGCGTGCTCATCGGCACCGGGCTGGACAAGATCCGCACGACGACGCTGCGCATCGGCACCATGGGCATCACCGCCAGCCCCCACTACGTGCTGCCGGCGCTGTCGGCGCTCGAGCTGGCCCTGCGCGACCTCGGCTACAAGGCCGAGCCCGGTGCCGGCGTCGCCGCCGCCCAGGCGTCGTTCGCCAACGAAGCCTGAGATGCCGCCCACCGCGGGGAGATCGCACGTGTCGGCGCCACGACCTTCTATGCCGGCCCACTCTCGGTTCTAACCTGGCAAGCGCCTCCCGCTCCAACATGCAAGCGCCACCCGTTACAATCTCCATCCCCGACGATTTCCCGAGCGTGTTCGCCGGCTCGGCCGCCCATGAGCGCGCCAAGAAGCTCGGCGACGTTCAGGTGGTCACCGCCCGCGGCGCCGACGACGAGGCCGAGCTGATCAAGCGCCTCGGCCGCGCCCGCGTGGCCATCAACATCCGCGCCCACGCCCGGTTCAGCGACGGGGTCTTCGCGGCCTGTCGCGAGCTGAAGCTGGTCTCGGTGTGGGGCACCGGCACCGACAACATCGACCTCGACGCGGCCGGCCGGCGCGGCGTCACCGTGTGCAACACGCCGGGCGTCAACGCCTTCGCGGTAGCCGAGCACGCCATCGCGCTCATGCTGGCCGCCGGGCGCAAGATCCCTCGCATCGATCGCGAGATGCGCGGCGGCACCTGGCCGCGCGAGATGCTCACGCAGTGCCTGGGCAAGACGCTCGGCGTCTTCGGCACCGGCACGATCGGCGCCCGCGTCATCACGCTGGCCCGCGCCCTCGGCATGGATGTGCTGGCCTGGAGCGCGCGCGGCGACGAGGGGCACGTCAAGAGCCTCGGTGCCCGCCCGGCCGCCAAGGAGGAGATCCTCCGCGAGGCGGACTTCGTCTCGCTCCACCTGCGGCTCACGCCGGAGACGCGCGGCTTCCTGACCCGCCGGGAGTTCGCGCTCATGAAGAAGACCGCGATCTTCATCAACACCGGGCGCGGCGCCCTCGTCGACCGGGACGCGCTGCTCGACGCGCTTCGCCAAGGGCGGATCGCCGCCGCCGGCCTCGACGTCTTTCACGAGGAGCCGCTCAAGCCCGACGACCCCGTGCTGGCGGTGCCCAACGTGATCCTGTCGCCGCACAACGCCGGCCAGACGCCCGAGGTGATCCGCGACGGGCTGCTGCGGGCGGTGGCCAACGTGGAGAGCTTCCTGAACGGCGCGCCCACCGACGTCGTCGTGGCGCCGGTCCGCTAGCGAGCGCCCCCGCCTCGACCTCGGGCGGCCCCGGCAGCGAGGTGAGCACGACCTCGCTGCCTCGGCCACCTGCCGGGGCGTGTCCGCCCACACGGCGCCGGCGGCCAGGTGCGGCGTGGCCGGAGGTCGTGCACGACGAGCGCCGTGGGCCTATCTTCACTGCGGCGGCCTCGAGGCCGCCGAGAGAGAGGAGCGCCATGGTCGATTTTCCACGGCTCACCTACGAGCGCCTGCAGGTCGGTGAAGAGTTCGTCTCCGACACCTTCCTCGTGACGCCCGAGGAGATCGAGACCTACGCCTTCGCGGTCGACGATCACCATCCGTGGTTCTTCGAGGACTCGCCGTTCGGCGGTCCGGTGGCCCATCCCACGCTGCTCGGCAACCAGGCGCTGCGCCTGCGCCACAGCCGCTACACGGTGCCCGGCGGCCTGCACGCCAAGATGGACTTCGAGTTCGTGGAGCCGATCCGGCCGGGGATGCGCGTGCGCTCACGGGGGCGGGTGCTCGACAAGTACGAGCGGCGCGGCAAGCCATACATGGTCACCGAGTTCACCACCGAGGACGAGGCCGGCACCGTGCTGGTCCGCGGCCGCTTCACCCAGATGCTCTTCCGCGACTGAGAGGGCAAGACCATGGCCACCACGACGATCCACGACGTCTCGATCGGCCAGGCGCTGCCGCCGCTCGTGAAGGAGATCCCCCAGCGCAAGATCGACGCCTACTCCGGCGTGCGACCGCGCTACATCCACAGCGACGCGGACTTCGCGCGGACGAAGGGCTTCCGGGCGCCGCTCGCCCAGGCCATGATGTCGACCGCCTACGTCTCGGAGATGATGACCCGCTTCGCCGGCGCCGGCTTCGTCAAGGGTGGCACGCTGTCGATGGCCTTCATCAAGCCGGTCCTCGCCGGCGACCGGCTGACCGTGCACGGCGTGGTGAAGGACACGCAGCCGGAGGGCGGTCGCACCCGCGTGATCGTCGAGGTGTGGTGCGAGAACCAGGACGGCGACAAGACCGCCGTCGGCACCGCTAGCGGGCTGATCGACTGACCATGGAGATCACCCATCGCGTCGTCGAGACCAACGGCATCACGATGCATGTGGCCGAAGCGGGCCGGGGTCCGCTGGTGATCCTCTGCCACGGGTTCCCGGAGTCCTGGTACTCCTGGCGCCATCAGCTCGTGGCGCTGGCCGCGGCCGGCTATCACGCGGTGGCACCCGACCAGCGTGGTTACGGGCAGACCGAGGCACCCCAACCGATCGAGCAGTACACGCTCCTGCATCTGGTCGGCGACGTCGTCGGCCTCGTCGGCGCGCTCGGCGAGAAGACGGCGGTCATCGTCGGCCACGACTGGGGCGCGCCCGTCGCCTGGCACGCCGCGCTGCTGCGCCCGGACGTCTTCCGCGCCGTGATCGCGCTCAGCGTGCCCTTCCGGCCGCGTGGCCCCGTGCGCCCGACCAGCGTGATGCCGCAAACGCCCGAGGCCGTCTTCTACCAGCTCTACTTCCAGGAGCCCGGCATCGCCGAGGCCGACCTCGAGCGTGACCCCAAGGCGACGATCCGGCGGCTGCTCTACTGGGCCTCCGGCGACGCGCGCGATCCATCGGCCCGCCGGGTCGAGGCCACCGACGTCGGCATGGTGCCGCGGGCCGGCGGCCTCGTGAACAGCCGGCCCGATCCCGCCGTGCTGCCGGCCTGGCTGGGCGCCGCGGAGATCGACTTCTATGCGGGCGAGTTCGCGCGGGTGGGGTTTCGCGGCGGGCTCAACTGGTACCGCAACATCGATCGCAACTGGGAGCTGCTGGCGCCCTGGACCAACGCGCAGGTGACGGTGCCCGCGCTCTACGTCGCCGGCGAGCGCGACCTGGTGCTCGCCTTCCGCGGCATGGACCAGCTCCTGCCCGCGCTACCGCGATTCATCCCGAATCTGCGCAAGACCGTC
>JBGQLG010000258.1:0-7236 GCA_041499965.1 Methylomirabilia bacterium | reverse complement strand
TCGGTGAAGAATCCCGGCCGGACCTGGTCGCGCGACCACGCGAAGTCGTGCACGACGACGGCCCACTCGACCCGTCGCTTCAGCGCGTCCGGCAGCGAGGGATAGGCGGCCCGCCCGCTGGCGAACTCGGTGGCGCCGCCCCCGGGTGGCACGATCCGCGCCGAGAGCAGCGAGCAGAGCGACGGTACTGTTTTGAAGGAGCCGTCGCTGTGCCAGAGCATGTTGGCGAGCTGGTAGATCATCCGCCGGTCTTCGGCCGGGATGGCCTCGCCGGTCTTGATGTCCAGATTCGACTGGCGCGCGAACGGCGTACCCGCCGCCGGGTTCATGCTGCGCGTGACCTCCAGCGCGCCGAAGCGCCGGCTGAAGGCGACCTGCGCCGCGTCGTCGAGCGGCTGGCCGCGGAGGACGAGCACGGAGTGCTCGTCCAGGGCGGCGCGGATCTCGGCCCAGTCGCGATCGTCGAGCGGGCGCGTGATGTCGACGCCCTCGATACGGGCGGCGAACTGCGCCGTGAGGCGGGTCGCGGTCACGCTCATCGGGCACTCCCCCACATGGCCTTCAGCTCCTTGCTCGGCACCGTCCGGCGGACCCAGGTGAACCCGCCCGTGTCTTTCATCTCCCGCGCGCCCTCGAGAAACGCGGCCAGCGCCAGTCGCGAGAGCGCACCGCCCACGCTGATGCGCTTGACGCCGGCCTCGGCCAGCTGGGCGGCCGTCAGCGACGGGTCGGCCGCGCTCATGACGACGTTGAGCGGCTTGCCGACCGATGAGGCCACGGTACGGATGGTCGCCAGGTCGCGCACGCCCGGCGCGTAGAGGACGTCGGCGCCGGCCTTGTCGAACGCCTGCAGCCGCTTGATGGTGTCGTCGAGGTCGAGCCGGCCGTGCAGCAGGTTCTCCGCCCGCGCCGTCAGCATGAACGGCACCGGCAGCGCGCGCGCCACCTCGACGGCGGCCTGCACCCGTTCGACCGCCAGGTTGAAGTCGTAGATCGGCCGGCCCGGATCACCGGTGGCGTCCTCGATCGAGCCGCCCACGATGCCCGCCTCGGCGGCCAGACGGATCATCTCGGCCGCGGCACGCGGCTCGTCCGCGTAGCCGTTTTCCAGGTCGGCGTTGACCGGCAGGTCGGTGGCGGCGGCGATGATCCGGCAGTTGTCGAGCACCTCGGCCCGGCTCACCGCGTGGGTGCCGTCGGGGCGACCGAGGCTGTTGGCCAGCCCCAGGCTGGTGGTGGCCAGGGCCTCGAAGCCGAGCGCGGCCAGCATCTTCGCGGTGCCGGCATCCCACGGGTTGGGAATGATGAACGCGCCGGGCCGCGCGTGCAGCGCGCGGAACGCGGCGGCCTTCTCAGCGTGCGTGCGCATGATCGCCTCCGGGCGAATGATCGCTTTCCTCTCGCCGGTTGTCGAATGCATAGTGCGGGCGGAGGAGACGCCATGGCGACCATGCCCCCCTTCCGCGCCGAGCAGGTCGGCAGCCTGCTGCGTCCGCCCGAGCTGCACGAGGCCCGCGCCGGGGCCAAGGCCGGCGCGATCACGGCCGCGCAGCTCCGCGAGGTGGAGGACCGCTGCATCCGCGCCGCGGTGGCCCGGCAGGAGGCGCTGGGTCTGCGGGTCGTCACCGACGGCGAGTTCCGGCGCGACTTCTGGCACCTCGACTTCCTCCGCCAGCTCGAAGGCGTGGGCCTGGCGCCGATCACCGGGGTCGTCTTCGAGGCCGAGGACGTGCCGCCGATGCCGGCGGTCACCGGCCGCGTGCGGTGCGCCGGGCCGATCATGACCGAGCACTTCGCCTTCTTGAAGTCGGTGGCGACGGCCACGCCGAAGCTGACCATCCCGGCGCCGGCCATGCTGCACCTGCGCGGTGGGCGGCGGGCCATCTCGCGCGCGCACTATCCGGACCTGGCGGAGTTCTGGGCGGACGCCGCCGCCGCCTATCGCACGGCGATCGGCCACATCGCCGCCGCCGGCTGCCGCTACCTGCAGCTCGACGACGTGAGCTTCGCCTACCTCTGCGACCCTAAGGTCCGCGACGGCCTGCGCGCGGCCGGCGACGACCCGGCCACGCTGCCGCGCATCTATGCGAACGCGATCAACCAGGCGCTGGCCGGCCGCCCGGCGGGCCTGACGGTGACGATGCACACGTGCCGCGGCAATTTCCGGAGCACGTGGCTGGCGGCGAGCGCCTACGACGATGCGGTGGTGGACGCGATGTTCTCGACCGACGTCGCCGCCTACTTCATGGAGTGGGACAGCGAGCGCGCCGGCGACTTCGCGCCCCTGCGCCGCCTGCCCCGCGACAAGACCGTCGTGCTCGGCCTCGTCACCACCAAGTCGGGGGCGCTCGAATCGACCGAGGCGCTGGCCCGTCGCATCGACGAGGCCGCGAAGTACGTCCCCCTGGAGCGCCTGTGCCTCTCACCCCAGTGCGGCTTCGCCAGCACCCACCACGGCAACACGCTCACCGAAGACGAACAGTGGCGCAAGCTCAAACGCGTCGTCGAGGTCGCGCGCCTCGTGTGGGGCCTCTGATCCGACCGACTCACCGCTACCCGAGCGATATCAGCGGTCCGAACGAACGAGGATCAAGAAGCGTGGCGAAGGTCTAGAAGGGCGTGGTGTCGGCGATCGATGCGCGCCGCGGTTCCGCCGCGGCGCCTGCTTCTGGGGGGTTTGGGGGGCCCTTTCCGGGCCCCCCATGGGGTCAATAACGATAGTGGTCCGACTTGTAGGGCCCGGTCTTGGCCACGCTGATATATTTCGCCTGCTCGTCCGTCAGCTCGGTCAGGCGGGCGCCGAGCTTGCCGAGCTGCAGCCGCGCGACCTTCTCATCGAGCTGCTTGGGCAGGATGTAGACGCCGACCGGGTACTGCGCGGTCCGCGTGAAGAGCTCGATCTGGGCCAGCACCTGGTTGGCGAACGACGAGCTCATGACGAAGCTCGGGTGGCCGGTGGCGCAGCCCAGGTTCACCAGCCGCCCCTCGGCGAGCAGGATGATGCGCTTGCCGTCGGGGAAGATGATGTGGTCGACCTGCGGCTTGATGTTCTCCCACTTGTGCTGCTTGAGCGCGGCCACGTCGATCTCGTTGTCGAAGTGGCCGATGTTGCACACGATGGCGTTGTTCTTCATGCGCGCCATGTGATCGTGGGTGATGACCCGGAAGTTGCCGGTGGCCGTCACGAAGATATCGGCCTGGGGGGCGGCCTCGTCGAGGGTCACCACCCGGTAGCCCTCCATGGCCGCCTGCAGCGCGCAGATCGGGTCAATCTCGGTCACCCATACCTGGGCCTGCAGCCCCCGCAGCGCCTGGGCGCAGCCCTTGCCGACCTCGCCGTAGCCGGCCACGAGCGCGACCTTGCCGGCGATCATCACGTCGGTGGCGCGCTTGATGCCGTCCACCAGCGACTCCCGGCAGCCGTACACGTTGTCGAACTTCGACTTGGTGACGGAGTCGTTCACGTTGATGGCCGGGAACAGCAGGCGCTTCTCCTTGGCCATCTGGTAGAGACGATGGACACCCGTCGTCGTCTCCTCGGTGACGCCCTTGATCTCGCGGCCGATCTTCGAGTACCAGCCGGGCTGGGCGGCCAGCCGCGTCTTGATCGACGCGTAGAGCGACGTTTCTTCCTGGCTGGTCGGGCTGGCCAGCACCGAGGGATCCTTCTCGGCCTTGATGCCGAGGTGCACGAGCAGCGTGGCGTCGCCGCCGTCGTCGAGGATCATGTTCGGCCCGCGGTCGCCGAACTCGAAGATGCGGTGGGTGAACTCCCAGTAGTCGTCGAGGCTCTCGCCCTTGATGGCGAACACCGGGGTGCCGCCGGCCGCGATGGCCGCCGCCGCGTGGTCCTGGGTCGAGAAGATGTTGCAGGAGGCCCAGCGGACCTCCGCCCCGAGCGCCTTGAGCGTCTCGATGAGCACGGCGGTCTGGATGGTCATGTGCAGCGACCCGGCGACCCGCGCCCCCTTCAACGGCTGCGCACCGGCGTACTCGTCCCGGATGGCCATCAGCGCGGGCATCTCGCCCTCGGCGATGGCGATCTCCTTGCGCCCCCAGTCGGCGAGCAGGAGATCGGCGACGCGGAAATCGTCCCTGGTGTGTGTGGCGCTCATCACGCCCTCCTTTCTATACGAGAAAAAGGTCGTGAGCGCCGTTGCCGATCCGAGGTCCTCGAGCCTGGCGGGCGCCGAGCGGCGCCCGTTGCAACGCTCCTCGAGGCAGGGGCCCATTCTACCAGCCCGCCCCTCACGCGCGCCAGAATCGCGCGGTGGCGATGACGACGACCACCGCCACGATCGCGGCGGGCGCCAGCAGCGCGAAGTCGGGGATCACGCGCGTCGCGGTCCCCGCGGCCATCGCGCCGGCGACGTACACGGCCCAGACGCCGGCCAGCAGACGCTTGCCGTGGCCGCTGGCCGCGGCCAGCACGCCGTGCCGGGCGATGAGGCTCACGAGACTGGTGAGGGTACCGGTGACGAACGTCGTGGCCACGCCGAGGACGTCCAGCCGCCGTGCCGCCGCGCTCTGGATGCCCATGGCCAGCGACGCCAGCAAGACCTGGAACGCGATGAGCGAGGAGCGCTCGGCGGCGAGCACCGCGAGCAGCGCGCACTCCACCCCGAGCGCGATCGTCACCCCGCGCGGCCAGCCGCTCTCGCGCGGGTGCCGATACGCGATCCAGGCGCCCACGACGCCACCCACCAGGAAGCCGACGAGGGCCAGCAGCGTGTGGAGGATGGCGCCGGCCTGCCCCTGCACCAGCGCCAACCCGAGGAGGACGGTGTTGCCGGTCATGTTGGCGGTGAAGACGCGGCCGAGCATGAGGTAGCTGACGGCGTCCACGTAGCCGGCGGCGCCGGTGAGCAGCAGGACGAGCGTGTTCCGGAGCGCGGCCGGACTCGTCAGACTTTCTCGAAGTCGATGCGCTCGATGACGGGCAAGCCCTGCAGGTGGCGGCGCAGGCAGTCGAGTGCCATCTCGACGGCGCCCAGCCGCACCCACTCGCGGCCGCCGACGATGCGACTGCGTCGCGAGGCCACCTCGCCCTCGGTCGCGATGGCCAGGCAGATGGCGCCCCCGAACTCGATCCGGTCGGCGCCCTCGTCGAGATCGATCAGCACGGCCAGCGCGTGGGTGGCGCCCGTGAGCTTGCGCGCCGCCGCGGCCACGGCCTCCGCCGTCTCGCGCGTGAGCTCGCCCGCCGGCGGCGCGCCGTCGAGACCGACCGCCGTGAAGACCTCGCCGAGGTCGCGCGCCGTGATGCCCCGACGAAACACCTTCTCGGCGCCCGGCAAGTGCCCGACGCGCGCGGCGATCTGGCCACTGGTGAACGACTCCACGATGGCGAGCGTCCCCTGGCGGCCGGCCAGCTCGCTCAGCACGACACCCTCCAGCGTCTGCTCGTCCTCGGCCAGGATGAAGTTGCCCAGGCGCTTGCGGATCTCGCGCTCGACCGGCGCCAGCTTCGTGCGGATGTCGCCCATGTCCGCCCCGCGAATCGTCAGCTTGGTCTCCAGCTGCGGGTAGTGCGCGCGGAAGCCGAGCTTCACGCTGCCGTCGGGCACCAGCTCCTCGACGCCGGTCAGCAGCGAGTCGACGTGCGACTCGCCCAGGCCGTAGGAGTGGAAGCGCTTGAGGAAGATGGCCGTCTGCTGGCCGCTGCGAGCGAGCAGGCGCGGGACGATCTGCTCCTCCAGCATGCGCCGCAGCTCGCGCGGCACGCCGGGCGTGAAGAAGAACCTGGCCCGGCCGATGTCGAGCGCGAAGCCGCAGGCGGTGCCGACCGGGTTGTCGATCATCTCGGCCGTGCTGGGCAGCATCGCCTGCTTCTTGTTGTTGGGCGGCATCACGCGGCTGCGCCGGCCGAAGAAGTCCTCCATGCGCGTCAGCCACTCCTCGCACAGCACCAGCTCGCAGCCGGCGGCCTGGGCGGCGATCTCCTGGGAGAGGTCGTCGATGGTGGGGCCGAGGCCGCCGTTGACGATGACCGCGTCGGAGCGCTGGCCGGCCAGCCGGAACGCCTGCAGCAGGCTCTCGCGATCGTCGCCGACCGTCGTCTCCCACGCCACCGACAGCCCGACGTCCTCCAGCTTCTGGCTCATGTACGAGAAGTTGGTGTTGACGATCTTGCCCGTGAGCACCTCGTCGCCCGTGCAGATGATCTCGATGCGCATGTCGCCTCGCTCAGCAGGCTGCGGAAAAAGGCCCATCTGCTTCGTTGGCGCCCTCGGCCCCACGCTCGACGTACAGGGAGTACGCCTCGCGTGCGGCTGTCGGGCGCCGCCTCGCATCTGGACCTTTTTGCGCAGCCTGCGGCTTGTTCAGCAACCCGTTAGCGGAGGAGTGTCAGCAGCGCGTCCACGACCGCGGGCGCGCCCGGCCGCTCGCGCGGCAGGAAATGGCCGGCACCGGCCACGACGTGGCTCGCGGTGCCGGCCGGGAAAAGCGAGCGCTCGCGCTCGGACCGGCGCGCCAGGCTCACGCCGTCGTCGCCGCCGTGCAGGATGACCGTCGGGACGGTGATCGGCGGGCGCTTGGCCAGGCGGCGCTCGATCTCGTCGAACCGCGGATCGCTCGGCGCGTTGCCGTGGCGGTGACGATAGGAGTGGATGACGATGTCCACGAAATCGGGATTGTCGAACGACGCGGCCGTCAGCTCGAAAGTGGCATCGTCGAACTTGTAACTGGGCGACCAGTCGCACCACAGCAGCCGGCAGATCTCGCGACGGTTCTCCTCGAGCCCCAGCCGCCCGCGCTCGGTGTTGAAGTACCACTGGTACCAGTACGCGCGCTCCTGGGCGGCCGTGGCCGGGCGCGGCGGCGCCAGCGTGTCCTGCACATTGTAGCCGCCGATGGTCACCAGCGCGCGCACCCGCTCGGGAGCCAGGATGGCGGCGATGCAGGCGGCCCGGCCTCCCCAGTCGTAGCCGGCCAGCGCTGCCGAGGTGATGCCGAGCGCGGCCATGAAATCGAGCAGGTCCTGACCGATCGCGGCCTGCTGGGCCATCCGGGGCGCCGCCGCGTCGAGGAACCGCGTGGGGCCGTAGCCGCGCAGGTAGGGAATGAGCACACGATAGCCGGCCGCCGCCAGCAGCGGGGCGACCGTGTCGTAGGCGTGGACGTCGTCGGGGAAGCCGTGCAGGAGGATGAGGGGAAAGGCCGCCGCGGGGCCGGACGCCTCGTAGGCGATCTCGAGCGTGGGGGTGCGCGCCACGAGGGCCTCGGCCGGAGGGG
>JBGQLG010000257.1:0-7240 GCA_041499965.1 Methylomirabilia bacterium | reverse complement strand
GCATGGGCCACGTGGCCGACTGGTGCTTCCTGCTGGTGCGCACCGATCCCACCGCCGCCCGCCACAAGGGCATCTCGTTCCTGCTGGTCGACATGAAGACGCCCGGCATCACGGTGCGGCCGCTGTGCCAGATCACCGGCGAGGCCGAGTTCAACGAGACGTTCTTCGACAACGTGAGAGTCCCGAAGCAGAACTTGGTGGGGAAGCTGAACGAGGGGTGGAGCGTGGCGATCACCACCCTGGCGTACGAGCGCGACCTGCTGACGTTCATCCGTCATATCTCGCTGCGCAACGCGCTGCACCGCCTGGTGAAGCTGGTCCAGGCCCGCGGCAAGCGCGCCGATCCGGTGGTGCGGCAGAAGATCGCCGAGCTGTGGATCGGCGAGCAGGCCCTGCAGCTCAACGGCTATCGCAGCCTCACCAAGATCCTGCGCGGCGGCCAGCCGGGCCCGGAGGGCTCGACCTCCAAGCTGTTCTGGAGCCAGCTCGACCAGGACGTGGCGCTGGCGGCCACGCAGGTCATCGGACCGTACTCGCAGATCGCCGAGGGTTCGCCGTGGGCCCCCGACGACGGCCAGTGGCAGTTCTACGAGCTGCTCGCCCGGGGCAGCGGCATCCGCGCCGGCACCACCGAGATCTTGCGCAACATCCTGGCCGAGCGCGTGCTCGGCTTGCCCAAGGACTGATGACGCCCACCCCAGCCGAGGACCCATCCCATGAGTGATCTGCTCTACGAGGTGAAGGACAAGGTCGCGACGATCACGCTGAACCGCCCCGACAAGCTCAACGCGTTCACCGGCGAGATGATCGAGGCGTGGGCGCGCTCGCTGGGCGAGGCCCAGCGGGACGACAGCGTCAACGTCGTCATCGTCACCGGGGCCGGCCGCGCGTTCTGCTCGGGCGGCGACGTCGGGCGGATGCGCTCGGGCGAGCCGACCGCGCTCGACGGCAAGAACTCGCTGTGGGAGGGCGTGCACCGCGTGCCCAAGCAGCTCGAGCAGATGGACAAGCCGGTGATCGCCATGGTCAACGGCCTGGCCGTCGGCGCCGGCATGGGCATGTGCGTCATGTGCGACATCCGCGTGGCCGCCGAGAGCGCGCGCTTCTCGACCGGCTACGTGCGCGTCGGCCTCGTCCCCGGCGACGGCGACACCTACTTCCTGCCACGGCTGGTCGGCGCCGCCAAGGCGCTGGAGCTGCTGTGGACGGCCGACTTCATCGAGGCCCCCGAGGCGCATCGCCTGGGCATCGTGCAGCGCGTGGTGCCGGACGCCGAGCTGAAGGACGCGACCTACGCGCTGGCCCGGCAGATCGCCGACGGCCCCCAGATCCCGGTGCGCATGATCAAGCGGCTCGTCTACCAGAGCCTGAAGCTGGACCTGCGCACGCACCTCGATCTCGTCAGCTCGCACATGGCGATCGTGCGCCAGACCGCCGACCACGCCGAGGGTGTGGCGGCGTTCAAGGAGAAGCGCCCCGCAAAGTTCCGCGGCGTCTAGTGGCTCTCTAAGAGAGCCTCAGCTAACCAGCGAACGCGGTCAGTCGAGCGGGGTGACGCCCGCTTTGTGACGTTGGGCGAGCATCTGGTAGCCCTCCGGATTTCTGCGCACCCATTGCTCGGCGGGGGTGCCGGCGAGAGGGCCGCGGATCTTGGCGGGGGTGCCCATGGCGAGCATGCCGTCGGGGACGTCGGTGCCCGGCGTGACCAGGGCGCCGGCGGCGACCATGGCGCGGATGCCGATGCGGGCGCCGTCCAGCACGATGGCGCCGTTGCCGATCAGGCATTCCTCGCCGAGCGTGGCGGCGTGCACCGTGCAGTTGTGGCCGATGGTGGCGCCGGCGCCGATCTCCACGCCCTGGGCGCCGTTGACGTGCACGACCGAGCAGTCCTGCACGTTGGCGCCGCGGTGCACGACGATCGGCTGGAAGTCGGCGCGCACCACGGCGTTGTACCAGACCGAGGCGCGCTCCTCGATCGTCACGTCGCCGATGAGGACCGCCGTCGGCGCGATGAACGCAGACGGATGCACGCGCGGACGCTTTCCCTCGAAGCTGAACAGTGGCATGGAGTGGACCCTCGCAGTATCCTCAGAGTGCTCTCATCTTACGCGACTGACGTCGCCTGGAATCGTGGCCGTGCGAGCTGAGCCGCCGCGGCGAGGCGAGCCTGAAATCGAGGACTCCGAATGCCGTATCCGAGGATCGCCGCCGTGGCGACGGCCACGCCCACGCAGTGCTTCACGCAGGCCGAGCTGCTGCAGCTGGCCGGCTACGTCGACGAGCGGCGACGCGGCTTCTTCGAGGCCAGCGAGATCGCGGGGCGCCACCTGTACATCGACCGCGACCGCTTCCGGCCGGACGAATCCGTCGACGAGCTGAACGACCGCTACCGGCGCGGCGCCCTCGAGCTCGGCGAGCGCGCGGCCCGGGCCCTGCTGGCGCGCACCGGCTGGGACCCCGGCGAGGTCGACTTCATCGCCACCACCACGTGCACCGGCCGCCTCACCCCGAGCCTCGACGCCCACCTGATCGCGCGCCTGGGCTGCCGGCCCGACGTGCAGCGCGTGCACGTCGGCGACACCGGCTGCGCCGCGGCCGTGGTGGCGTTGCAGCAGGCGTGGAATCACCTGCGCGCGTTCCCTACGCACAAGGCGATCGTGCTCGCTGTCGAGATCTGCTCGGCCGCCTACTTCCTCGACGACCGGCTCGAGAGCGCGGTGGCCCACGCCATCTTCGCCGACGGCGCCGGTGCGCTGGCGCTGGCCGGCGATGGCGCCGGGCCGGCCGTGATCGCGCATCGCACGCTGTTCCGCTCCGAGCACCTCGACGCGATGGGGTTCGAGTACCCCGGCGGCCGCCCGCGCGTGATCCTCTCCAAGGAGGTGCGGCGCATCGGCGCCGGCATGATGGGAGAGATGGCGCGCGTGCTGATGGACGCCCAGGGGCTCAAGCGCGACGACGTGCGCCACTGGATCCTGCACTCGGCCGGCCGCCGCGTGCTCGACCGCGCCCGCGTGCTGCTCGAGCTGGACGAGCGCGCGCTGGCCCACGCCCGGGCCGTGCTGCGCGAGTACGGCAACATGTCCTCGGCCACCATCCTGTTCGCGCTCGAGCGCACGCTGCGCCTGGAATCGCCGGTGCCGGGTGAGTGGGGCGTCATGATCGGCCTCGGCCCCGGCTTCGCGGCCGAGGGCGCGCTGCTGCGGTGGTAGGCGCGCTGCCATGACGATGGCGCGCGCGGCCGACGCCCGCGAGCAGCTGGACGGGCCGCTGCCGCCCGCGGCGCTGCGGGCGACGCTGCACGACCTCCACCTCCTCAACGCGTGGTTCGGCGGCTACGCGCTCACGCTGTCGCGCATCCGGCGGTCGGCGGCGCCGCTGCCGGAGGGACAGCGGCTGGTGGTGGTCGACGTCGGCGGCGGCCGGGGTGATCTGGCGATCGCCGTGGTGCGCTGGGCCCGGCGTCGTCACCGGCCGGTGCGGGTGCTCGTGATCGACGCCGACGCCGCCACGCTGGCGCTGGCGCGCCGCCACACCGCCGCCTATCCGGAGATCACGCTCCTGCAGGCCGACGCCACCGCGCTGCCCGTGCGCGAGGGCGCCGCCGACGTGGCGGTGGCCGCGCTCACGCTGCACCACCTGGCCTCCGACGCGGCGGCCGGCTGCCTGGCCGAGATGGCGGCCGCCTCGGGGCTGGCCGTGGTGAACGACCTGCTGCGCACGCGCCTGTCGCTGGCGGCGGTGTGGCTCACCACGCGCGTGCTGCGCCTGCACCCGGTGTCGCGGCACGACGGCCCGCTGTCGGTGCGCCGCGCGTACTCGGCCGGCGAGCTGACGGCGCTCGCCGCGCGGGCCGGCGTGCACGCGCGCATCCGGCGCTATCCGTGGCTGGCCCGGCTCGTGATGGAGGTCGCGTGAGCGCGCGGCGCGCGGACGTCGTGGTCGTCGGCGCCGGACCGGCCGGCGCCGCCACCGCCATGCTCCTGGCCGAGCGCGGGCTGGACGTGGTCGTGCTCGATCGCGCCGAGCTGCCGCGGCCCCGCATCGTGTGCGGCGAGTACCTCAGCCCCGAGGCCGGGCGGCTGCTCGATCGCCTCGGCGTCCTCAAGACGATCGACGCCGCCGGGGCCGCGCCGCTGGCCGGCATGCGCATCACCGCGCCCGACGGCACCGCGGTGGTCGGCCGGTACGGCAGCGTGGGCGCCTGGCGTCCGTATCGCCAGCACGCGATGGGTGTGGCCCGCGCGACGCTCGACGGCGTGCTGGCCGAGCGGCTGCGCGCGGTGCCGGTCGATCTGCGCGAGCAGACGCGGGTCGTCGACGTGATCGTCGAGGCCGGCGCCGTCGTGGGCGTGTGCGCCGAGGACGTCGCCCAGGGTGCGGTGGAGGTGCGCGCGCGCGTGGTGATTGGCGCCGACGGCCGCGCCTCCGTCGTGGCCCAGCGCCTGGGGTGCCGGCACCCGCACCGCCTGCGCCGCATGGCGCTGATGACCTACGTCAGCGGGCTCGCCGACTGCCGCGAGCTGGGCGAGATCTTCGTGGACCCGCCCGACTACGCGATCCTGAACCCGATCGCGCCCGACCACGTCAACCTGGGGCTGGTCGTGCCGCTGAGCCACGCCGCGCCGTGGAGCGGCCGCCTGCACGATTTCTTCGACGCGCGCGTGCGCCAGCTCCCGCACCTGGCCCGCCGCCTGGCCGGCGCCACCCGCGTGGCCCCGATCCGCGCGCTGGGCCCGCTCGCCCACCGGGTGACGCCGCCGCGCGTGGGCGGCGTGCTGCTGGTCGGCGACGCCGCCGGCTTCTACGATCCGTTCACGGGCGAGGGCATCTTCACCGCGCTCCGCTCGGCCGAGCTGGCCGCGGAGACGGTGGCGCAGGCGCTGCGCACGGACGATGTCTCGGCGGGCGCGCTGGCCGGCTACGAGCGAGGGCGCCGGCAGGCCTTCAGAGGCAAGGAGCGCGTGACGCGCGCACTGCAGCTCGTCATCGGTCATCGCCGCCTCGCCAATACCGCCTGCCGCGCCCTGGCCCGACGCCCCGCGCTTCTCGACGCCCTGCTCGGCGTCTTCGGCGACTACGTCCCACCCGGAGCGCTGCCCCGACTGCTGCTCAGCCGCTAGTACCGCGAGTCAGAGATTCGCCGACTCGGAGATCCGTCGGGCTGGTCGGACGCGTGCCCGGCTCGCCGCGTGGGCGGCGGGGCGACAGCGGTGGGGCGCGGGGGCCGCGGGCGCGCCGGCATGGCTCGCCTATCGCCGTAACTCGCTCCGGGCTCGGCTCGCTCGGGCCCCCCATCCCCCCAAGGGGGGTTGAGGTGTGGACACGTCGCATCGTGGGCGGCTCGCGAGCCGAGCCCGGAGCGACAACGGCGACGACGGCTCGCCATGATGGCGCGCCCGCGGCCCCCGCGCCCCACCGCTGTCGCCCCGCCGCCCACGCCGCGAGCCGGGCACGCGTCCGACCAGGCCGGCGAATCTCTGACGCCGCCGACTACCGCTTGCCGCCGAAGATCTCGTCGAGCGGAGCCGCGCGGAACCCGGCCGGCGGGGTGAAGTCGCGCTCGGGGATCTCGCGCGGCTCGACGCGCGTCACCAGCGCGCGCCCGGCCGCGCCGCCGTCGCCGTGGTAGACGGCCTTCAGCGGCCACCCCTGCGCGAAGACCTGACGATACTCGCCGGTGGCCTCCACGCGCGCGCCGCCGGTGCCCGCCAGGCAGGCAAACATGCGGCCGAAGGTGTCGGGGGCCCGGGCCAGCTCCAGCTCGCGGACCAGCGCGTTGTCGCTGGTCAGCCACAGCTCCTCGTAGAGCTTGCCGTGGTTGAGCACGCGATATCGGCGGGCGGTCAGCCCGGCGATCGTCTCGGTGTCGGGCGTGCGCTCGATCGTCACCCGCGGCGGGGGTGCCGAGGAATCGCCGCCCATCCGCTGCTTCATCATCTGCAGCACCTGCGCGCGCTCGGCCTCCGGCAGGTCCTTGAGCTGCTCGGCCATCTGCTGCTCGACCATGCCCATCGAGCCGCGCACGGCCTGGCAGTACTCCTCGACGGTGCCGTCCCAGTACAGCCGCCGGCCGCTGTCGGCGACCCACATGCGGGCCCGGGCGAGGTCGAGGACCATCGCCCGCCCGTCGCCCTCCTTGGGCGCCATCTTGAGCCGCCCGCGCGAGACCAGCGTCTGATCGCCGTTGTCGTCGACGATGAGCCAGCCGGCGTGGGCCGTCGAGGCGGCCACGAGGACGATGCTGAGCGCGAGGCCACGGAGCGCGGTCAGGAAGCCTGGTGTCGTCATGCATCGACGCTAGCAATTCGGGCGGTTCAGGGTCAACGCACACGCCGGGCTTGTGCACCTCGCGCGGGCCGGTGTAGGTGTAGTGGGCTGCCACCTCGACGACCCCAGGGGGTGCGATGTCCACGCGATCCGACAATCTGCCCCGCCGCTTCGCCCGCATCTACACGGCCGCCATCACTGACGTCATGGACACGATGGGGCTGCTGCGCCAGACGCTGCCCCACGCCATCCAGCCGCTCACGCCCGACATGCGGCTGGCCGGGTACGCCTTCACCGCGCGCGGCCGCGCCCATCGCGGCACGCCGCGCGAGCGCGACGCCACGCTGCGGCGCTTCCTGGGTATGCTGGGCGCGGTGCCGGCCGACTCGGTGCTGGTGCTGGCCGCCAACGACCAGGAGGCCGCGCACTTCGGCGAGCTGTCGGCCGAGTGGTTCCGGGCCCGGCGCGTGCGGGGCGCCGTGATCGACGGCAGCACCCGCGACGCCGCCTCCATCGCCCGTGTGCGCTTCCCGACCTTCGTGCGCTACCGCACGCCGCAGGACTCGGTGCCGCGCTGGCGCGTGAGCGACTGGGGCCAGCCGCTCACGATCGGCGGCGTGCGCGTGAGCCTGGGCGACGTCGTCGTCGGTGATCTCGACGGCGTGGTGGTCGTGCCCCGGCGCGTGGCCGCCGAGGTGCTGAAGCGCTGCGAGGCGCTCGTCGGCACCGAGAACCGGGTGCGGACGGCGGTGAAGCGTGGGATGACGCCGCTGGCCGCCTACGAGAAGTTCGGGGCCTTCTAGGCCGCGGCAAGACCCGCAGGCTGCGCAAAAAGGTCCAGATGCGAGGCGGCGCCCGAAGGCCGCACGCGAGGCGTACTCCCTGAACGTTGAGCGTGCGGCCGAGGGCGCCAACGAAGCAGATGGGCCTTTTTCCGCAGCCTGCTCAGGCCCGTTCGCGCCGGTCGTCG
>JBGQLG010000256.1:0-7245 GCA_041499965.1 Methylomirabilia bacterium | reverse complement strand
GTGGTGACGTCAGGGGCTGGGGTGACGCCAGGGGCCGGGCGCCCCGACCGCGGGCGCGTCATCATGGCGAGCCGTCGTCGCCGTTGTCGCTCCGGGCCCGGCTCGCGAGCCACCGACGATTCAACTTGTCCGCGCCCCAGCCCCCTCTGGGACCTCCTATGGGACGTCAAGAAGTTTTTGACGCCCACGCGGTCTGCCGTAGGTGCTGCCGCGCCATGGTGGCCAAGTGATAGGTCTCGTCGTAGGGGATCTGGCGCCGCCACAGCACGAAGATGATCTTCAGCCACTTGGCCGCGAGCGCCCGGAGCGCATGGTGATGCCGATGGCCTCGCTGGCGGCAGCGATCGTAGTACGCGCGCGCCCACTCGCTGGCCGTCAGCGAGTGCCGCGCCAGCTGCTGCGCGGCATCGCGCAGATGGGTGTTGCACGCCAGCCGGAAGAACACGCTCAAGTGCTTGCCGCTGCGGGCCGTCACCGGGACGGTGCCGCCGTGCCCCTGCAGATGCTGCACGCTCTGCCAGCGGCCGGCGGCGTCCCCGAGCTCGGCATAGAGCCGCGGGACGACCGTCCCGCGGGCCCCGCCCGGCAGGGACGTCGCCCACTTAGCCGCTGGCATGCGCCCGAAAAAATCGGTGATCGCCTCGCGATACCCCGCCACCGCGCCGATCGTGACGTTCAGTTGCTCGAGCACCGCCCCCACCCGCCGCGTGTGCACCCGCACCACATGCGCGGGGATCGCCAACTGGGGCTGGTGCAGCACGCCCCACAGCGCGGCCGCCCGCTCGTCGCCCAGCCGATGTGCCCGGGCCCAGCGCTGCCACTGCCGCTCGCTCAGCGCCTGCACCGCGCCGGGGGTGGGATAGTCGCGCAGAAACGCGCGGCCCCACTGGCTCTTGAGATCCTCCACGACCTCCAGCGCCCGGGGGTAGTACCCCTTGAGCGCCGCCGTGAGTTGGTTCAGCAGGCGCGTTTGCTGTCGCACCTGCCGCGTGTAGTCGCGCGTCAGTCCCTTCAGCTCCTGGGCCGCCTCCGAACTGGGCCGCAGCGGCGTCAGGTGCGTGGGCTCGGTGCGCAGGAAGGTCGCCAGCACCCGCGCGTCGAAGGGGTCACTCTTCGCCCCGCTGACCCGGAAGCGATCCCGCGCGTGCGCGATCGCTTTGGGGTTGATGGCAAACACCACCACCCCGTGGTCCAGCAGAAAGTCCACGATCCGCCCCTCCGGCTTCTCGATCGCCGCCCACAGCTCGCACCCCGCTGCTCGTTGCTCGTCCAGCCAGCGGCCGAACTCCGCCAGCCCGTCCACGGTCTCCGGCACCTGACGGCTCAGCACCTTCGCGCCCGCCTCATCCTCGACCCAGACGGCGTGCTCGCTCTCTGCCCAGTCCACTCCGATGTAGTCGCGCATCGCCTCCCTCACGGCCTCGCGCATCACGGCACGCATCCACGAGCCCGAACGGCCGGTTTCCCCTATATCGGCCCTCGCTGGGGCGTCCTCCTATTGAACCTCAGGCCGTTCCCTCACGGAGTGGGACAGTCCCAGAGTGATCCTCACCTGCCGGATCGGGATGGAATGGTCCTCATCCCCGTGAGCTCGGTGATGCCCTTCGTACGACGCGCCGAGCATATAGGGGATGGGGGGCCCGAGCGAGCCGAGCCCGGAGCGAGTTACGGCGACAGGCGAGCCGTGCTGGCGCGCCCGCGGCGCTCGCGTCCGCGGGGCTCGCGTCTGCGGCCCTCGCATCCGCCCCACGGCGTCGCCGGACTCCACGGTGGTCATCGGCGATGACGGGAACTGTGCGGGCGCTGGTGGTGGGGCTGGCGGTGATTGCGGTCGGTATCGTCGTCGCAAGCGTCCGGGTGAATCCGTACATCTACTTCGCGGGCTACGTCATTCTTCAGTACGTGGTCATTGCGACGGCTTGGAACATCTTGGGCGGGTATGCGGGCTACGTGAACTTCGGGACGCCGGCGTTCTTCGCCATGGGCGCCTATACCGCGGTGTTTCTCATCAAGTGGATGAAGGCGCCGTTGCCGGTGTTGATTCTGGCGGGGGGGCTCGTCGCCGCGCTGCTCGGGCTGGGCATCGGGTATCTCACGCTGCGGCTGCGGGGGACGTTCTTCTCGATCGCGACGCTGGCGCTCTCGGTCGTGCTGCAGACGGTGGTCATGAACTGGGAGTACGTCGGCGGCTCCCGGGGCCTCAGCGTGATCCGCCCGAGCGGGCCGCCCTTCGGTAGCTACGTCGTGTTCCTCTTCACGGTGATGGTCGGGCTGGCGGTCGGCTCGGTGCTGGTGGCGCGGTTCATCGAGCGGTCGTGGATCGGCCGGGGGCTGGCGGCGCTGCGCGACGACGAAGAGGCGGCCGAGTGCATGGGCGTGCCGACCCTGAAGCTCAAGCTCTTCGCCACCACGGTGAGCGGCTTCCTGCTCGGCGTGGCCGGCGCACCCTTCCCCTACTACGTGACCTTCGTCGAGCCCAACTCCGCCTTCGCGCTCGACTACGCGGTGAACGCGCTGGCCATGCCGATGATCGGCGGGACGACGAGCTGGGTGGGCCCGGTGATCGGCGCCATCCTGCTGGGTACCACCTCCCAGCTGGCCACGGTGACGATCTCCTCGGAGATGAACCTCTTCATCGTGGGCGTGGTCCTCGTCGCCTTCGTGGTCCTGGCCCCCGAGGGGATCCTGGGCCTCGTGCGGCGCCTGCGGGGCCGCTGACGCCGTGGCGCCGCTGCTCGAGGTCAACGGGCTCGTCAAGCGCTTCGGCGGCTTCACCGCGCTCAACCGCGTCAGCCTCACCGTCAAGGCCGGCGAGCGGTTCGGCCTCATCGGACCCAACGGCTCCGGCAAGACCACGCTGATCAACTGCGTGTCGGGCGCCCTGCCCGTGGACGGCGGCGTCATCCGCTTCGACGGGCGGGACATCACGACGCTGCCCGCGTATCAGCGGACGCGGCTCGGCCTCGTCCGCAGCTTCCAGATTCCCAAACCGTTCAGGAGCATGACGGTGGCCGAAAATCTGGAAATCCCCCTGGAGTACGCGGCGGCGGGCCGGGCAGGAGCGCGCGGCGGCGCCGACACGGCCGAGATCCTGGCATCGATGGGACTGGCGGCGAAGGCGCACCTGCGTCCGGCCGGGCTCACCCAGATCGAGATGCGCAAGCTGGAGCTGGCCCGGGCCATGGCCGCGCGGCCCAAGCTCCTGATCTCCGACGAGGCCATGGCCGGGCTGTCCAGCGCCGAGGTGGACGACATCCTGACCATCCTGTTCCGGCTCAACGAGCAGGGCATCACGATCGTGATGATCGAGCACATCATGCGAGCGGTGATGCGCTTCTCCGAGCGCATCGTCGTGCTCGACGCCGGCGAGCGCATCGCCGAGGGGACGCCTGACGAGGTGGTGCGCAACCCGGCGGTCGAGAAGGCCTACCTTGGCGAGTAGGATCATCGTCCGCGACGTCGACGCCGGCTACGGTGCCGTGCGCGTGCTCCACGGCGTGTCCATGGAGGTCCGCGACGGCGAGACGGTGGCGCTGCTCGGGACCAACGGCAATGGCAAGAGCACGCTCATCAAGTGCATCATGGGCATGGTGAGACCCGACGCCGGCGAGATCGTGCTGGAGATCGACGGCGCCCGCATCGACCTCACCCGGAAATCGACCGAGGAGATCGTGAGCCTCGGCATCGCCCTGGTGCCGGAGGGCCGGCGGCTCTTTCCCAAGCTCACCGTCGAGGAGAACCTCCTGCTGGGCGCCTACCGGCCCGCGGCGCGCGCGGACATCGACCGCAACCTGGCCTTCGCGTTCGAGGCCTTCCCGGTGCTGAGGGAACGCCGGCGCCAGCTGGCCGGCAGCATGAGCGGCGGCGAGCAGCAGATGCTGGCCATCGGCCGGGCGCTCATGTCCTCGCCCCGCATCCTGCTGGTCGACGAGCCCTCGGTGGGACTGGCGCCCATCCTCGTCAGCCGGGTCATCGGCAAGATCAAGGAGCTGAAGGAGAAACGCCAGCTCACCGTGCTGATGGCCGAGCAGAACTTCAACCAGGCGACCAAGATCGCCGACCGCGGCTACATCATCGTGCACGGCAAGATCGAGTTCGAGGGCCGCAGCACCGCGGAGCTGCGCGAGAACGAGCTGGTCAAGAAGTACTACCTGGGCGTGTAAGCCGGGCGGCGGGCCCGTCTGGAATCGGACACACTTGAACCCGGCACCGGCTTGAGGTAGATCTCGCACATGAGCCCGACGGAGTACCAGCAGCTCGTCGAGTTCCTCGGCCAGCGGTTCACCGAGGTCGACCGGCGCTTCGACGAGATGGACCGGCGCTTCACCGGACGCTTCGATCTGCTGGATGGTCGGGTCACCGGGCTGGATGCTCGGGTCGCCGGCCTGGATGCTCGGGTCGCCGGCCTGGATGCTCGGGTCGCCGGCCTGGATGCTCAAGTCACTAGCCTTGAGGATCGGCTGACCGAGCTGCGACAAGAGATCCTCGGGCATTTCGACGAGATCTATCGCAGGCTCGAGCGGCTCGAGCAGGAGTATCACGCGATCACGCAGGCCCTGCGGCGGATCGAGGCGGGGCTCGTCGACGAGCGCGGCCGGCGGGACATCCTCGAGCGTGACCTCGCCGAGCTGAAACGGCACGTAGCCGTCCTGCAATCCCGGATCGAGGAGATCGAGGAGCGCCTCGGCCGCTAGCGTCTGCGCGGCGGCGTGGATGTTTCGGCCCGAAAGGAGATCGATCATGGCGCGCAGCTACAACGTCATCGACGCCGACGGACACGTGCTCGAACCGGTCGACATCTGGGAGAAGTACATCGACCCCGCGTATCGCGACCGGGCACCGCGGCTGATCATCGACACCGACGGCAAGGAGCGGTTGCTCGTCGAGGGCCAGGTGCTGGGCAGCAAGAAGGGCTTCGGCAACATCGGCGCCATCGGGGCCCGACAGGGGCGCGCGGACGAGACCACCATGAAGTACATCGAGGGCCGCGCCGGCGGCTTCGACCCGCATGCGCGCATCCCCGACATGGACCTCGACGGCATCGACGCCGCCTTCCTCTACCCGAGCGTCGGCCTCTTCGCCGGCGCCGTGAAGGATCCCGGCCTGGCGGCGGCGATGTGCCGCGCCTACAACCGCTGGCTCGCCGACTACTGCCGGCCCTACCCCGACCGCCTGTTCGGCGTGGCCATGCTGCCGATGCAGTCGATCGAGGCGGCCATCGAGGAGATGCGCTTCGCCCGCAAGGAGCTGGGCATGCGCGGCGGCTTCCTCCGCCCCAACCCCTACAACGGTCGCATGCTGCACCATCCCGACTACACGCCGTTCTGGCGCGAGGTCGAGGAGCTCGACTTCGCCATCGGCCTGCACGAGGGGGCCAGCGGCGGCATGCCCCAGGTGGGCGTCGACCGCTTCACGACGCGCGGTGCCCGCCACATCGTCTCGCACACGATGGAGATGATGCTGGCCGCCATGAGCGTCATCTGGGAGGGCGTGTGCGATCGCCACCCGCGCGTGCGCATCGCCTTCCTGGAGTCCGGCGGCGGCTGGATCGCGCCGTGGCTGGACCGGATGGACCGCCACTTCGACGATGCGGGCTTCAACGACTCCGAGCTGACCATGCGGCCCAGCGAGCTGTTCCAGCGCAACTGCTGGATCTCGTTCGAGCCCGTCGAGGGCAGCCTGACCGTCCTGGCCGACTACATCGGCCCCCACAAGATCCTGTGGGCCACCGACTACCCACACCCCGACGGCTTCTTCCCCGGCGCCCCCAAGCTCATCGCCGACCGGCCGGGTCTATCAGCCGCGACCAAACGCGAGATCCTCGCCGGCGGCGCCAAACGCTTCTACGGATTGACGTAGCGCCTGCGCCTCGTGGAGCCCGGTGGCGCCGGAGGGCGGGCGGCCGGCGCGTCGGGGCGGCGTGCGAGGGCTGCGGGCGCGCCATCATGGCGAGCCGTCGTCGCCGTTCGAGCGTAGGGCTCGGCTCGCGAGCCGCCCACGATTCGACTTGTCACCGCCCCAACCCCCCTTGGGGGATGGGGGGCCCGAGCGAGCCGAGCCCGGAGCGAGTTACGGCGACAGGCGAGCCATGCTGGCGCGCCCGCGGCCCTCGCACGCCGCCCCGGCGCGCCGGCCGCCCGCCCTCCGGCGCCACCGGGCTTCACGACGTGGAGTAGTCTCGGCTAAGGACCGGGCCAGGCGTCGAGCACCGCGCGCTTGGCTTTGCGCTTGTCGCCGTTGGACAGCTTGAAGTCGTGGTTGAAGGGGGCGGACTCGAAGGAGCCGTAGGAGGGGTTGGCGAGCATGATCCACTCGCGGCCCCAGCGGTCCTTGTGGTCTTCCCAGATCTTCAGGCGCTCGGCCTCGGTGCCGCGGTACTCGTCGACGAAGTCGCCGAAGTTGTCGCCGAGGTTGAGCAGGATGCGGTGGCTGCGGGCCACGTGGGCGCGCCGCGTGCCCTTGGCCGAGGTCCAGTCCGGCCGCTCGCGCGTCATGAGCACCGTGTCGATCTTGTCGTCGAGAGGGAACCCGAGCTTCTCGAGGTTCTTGCGCGTCGCCGGCTCTTCCTCGGCGGTGCGGTTGGAGATGTAGAACACCTTCACGCCCTTGCCATCGGCGTACCTCGCGAAGTCGACGGCGCCCGGGATGGCGAGAGACGTCACGGTGTTGACGAAGGCGTTCCAGGTCTTGGGATCGAACGTCGTGTCCTTCAGCGCCATCCACGCCTGGTAGCCCGAGTTGTCGACGATCGTCTCGTCGATGTCGAGCACGACGGCCGGCGGCAGCGATTGATAGGCGCCGGTCTGCTCCTTGGGCGCGGCCGTCCAGCTCCGGTCGGCGAGCGCCTGGTCGAGGCGCAGGCGGGCCAGGGAGAAGGCGGTGAGCGCCGAGGCCTTGTACTCGACCGAGCGCTGCATCCAGAGGACGGCGTTGAGCAGGTCGTTGGCGGGCGGATCCTGGGCCCGGGCCGGCGTGGCCCCGGCCAGCGCCGCGGTCAGTAGCAGGACGGCCAGCCAGCGGCCCGACGGGCGTGCGCGCATCACGGCGATCATGCGAAGCCTCCTCTCAGTGCGGCGAGTGCCGGGGCCAGATCCTCGTAGCGCGCGACGATGGTGCCGCCGCTCTCCCGGATGAAGTACTCGACCTGAAGATTGACCGTGCTGCCCTCGTTGTCGGCGCTCAGGCGGAAGTCGCCGCGGTAGCCGACGATCAGCTTGGCCCGCGCGAACGCGTAGCCGACCTCGG
>JBGQLG010000255.1:0-7309 GCA_041499965.1 Methylomirabilia bacterium | reverse complement strand
TCGAGGCGGACGCTGCCGGCCGCGTCACGGAAGGACACGCCGTCGAGCACGAGCGCGTCCTCGGGCGGGCGGCCAGCGGACGCGCGTCGCGCGATGGCGCCCATGGCGTCCGGGGCCGGCGTCGCGGTTGGCGCGGCAGCGACGCCGAGGGTGGCCGCCGCCGTGGCGTCCAGCGAGACGATGTCCCGCCCGACCATGGAGCGGACGAGGGCGCGCATGTCGGCGCGCGCCATCTCGACGCTCTCGACCACCCGGCCGGCGCGCAGCACGGTCGTCCGGTCGGCCACGCTGGCGATCTCCGCGAGCTTGTGCGTGACGAGGATGACGCCCCGGCCGCCGGCGGCGACGCGGCGGCAGATGGCGAGCAGCGCGCCGACCTCCTCGGGCGGCAGCACCGCCGTCGGCTCATCGAGGACGAGGAGCCGCGGGTTGCGGACGAGGCATTTCACGATCTCGACCCGCTGGCGCTCGCCCACCGAGAGGTCACCGACGGGGCGGTCGAGGTCGACGTCGAGGTGGTACTCCGCGGTCAGCGCCCGGATCCGCGTCGCGAACTCCTCGCGACGCAGCCAGCCCCGCAGGGGGCCCAGCATCAGGTTCTCGACCGCGCTGATCGTGGGAACGAGGCTGAAGTGCTGGTGGATCATCACGATGCCGGCGGCGAGCGAGTCGGCCGGGCCGGCAGGACTGAACGGGCCGTCGTGCAGGCGCATGACCCCGGCGTCCGGCGCATGCACGCCGAAGATCACGTTGCAGAGGGTGGACTTGCCCGCGCCGTTCTCGCCGAGCAGGCAGTGGACCTCACCCGCCCGGACCGACAGCGAGACCTCGTCGAGGGCGGTGACGGCTCCGAACCGCTTCGTGATGCCCTGAAGCTCGAGCAAAGGTAACGGAGGCTCAGGACTCCAGGACCTTGATCTTGCCCGCGAGCAGGTCCTTCTTGATCTCGTCGAGCTTGGCCGTCATCTGCGGCGTCTTGCCCGTGCAGACCGCGATGTCGGAGGCCTTGGGGCCCATCATCAGCCCGAACGGTTTGAACTCGGCCTTCCAGGTCCCGCCCACGAGCTGGTCGATCGCGTACTCGACCTGGTAGCCCACGCCGGTGATCGTGTAGGCCACGTAGAGGGGATTCGTGCCGCAGCGATCGGTGTAGCTGCCGATGATGTGCGTGTTCTTCTCGCGCGCCGCCTGCTCCATGCCCCGCAGGCCGAGGTTCAGGATGTGGTAGTGCACGTCGGCGCCCTGGCTGATGGCGGCCAGCGTCGCCTCCTTCGACTTGGCGACGTCGTCGAAGTCGCCCGTGTAGTTCTCGATGTACTTGACGTCGGCCTTGATGTACTTGGCACCGTTGCCGAACTCCTTGCCCGCGTTCACGATGGCGGGAATCTCCAACCCGCCGACGTAGCTGACCGCGCCGTTCTTGGAGAGCATGGCCGCGGCGGCGCCGGCCACGAAGGCGATCTCGGCCTGGCGCACGTCGTACTGCGAGACGTTGTCGTCCTGGGTCCCGCGGTTGCCCCCGACCACCGAGAATTTGACCTTGGGGAACCGCTTGGCGACCTTGCGGACCGAAGCCTCCGTCTGCCCGCCCACGCCGATCACGAGGACGTTCTTGGTGGCCAGCGTCACCAGCGCCTGCTCCATGTCGGCGAACTTCACGTTCTCGATGAAGGCGACCTTGATCGTGTCGCCGTGGCGCTTCTGGGCGGCGCGCAGGCCGTCGTAGCCCGACTCCATCCAACCCTTGTCCGACTTCGACCCGGGGATCAGGACGCCGACGTTGAGCGGAGCGGCGAACGCCGACCGCACCGTCGCGCCCGCGATGCTGAGCCCCACCGCCGAGGCGGCCGTCATCCTGAGAAAATCCCTGCGGTCGATCGTCATTGCCCGCTCCTTGTACACGAGTTGAGGTCGCGAACCCCACGGTGATACCACAAATCGCACGCTATAATCCGGCCGACGTTGTTCCGGGAAACGCGTCGTGCCCGGGCTCGAGTTGCTGCCCGGCTGGCGTTGTTGCTGGGCGCGCGGGGCTCCCGGATCGCACGCACACTCTGGAGGATCCGTCATGGCACGATCACCGCGTCGTCCGTCCAGCCCTCGCCCGGCTGCCCCGCGCTCGTCCACCCCGCGCTCGTCCGCTCCTCGCCCGTGGGCCTCGGGGCGACGCCCGCTCGGCTCGGCCCCAGGCCACCAGTGGATGGTCGATGCCGGTCACGTCGACATGTCGCAGCCACCCCCGGCGCCCCGGCCGCTCACGATCCAGGCGGCGCCCCAGACGCTGACGCTCGACCTGAGCCGCACCGCCATGATCGTCATCGACATGCAGAACGATTTCTGCGCCAAGGGCGGCTGGGTCGATCACCTCGGCGTCGATTTCACGCCCGACCGCACGCCCATCGCACCGCTCGTGCGCCTGCTGCCCGGGCTGCGCGGCGCGGGGTTGCCGATCATCTGGGTGAACTGGGGCAACCGTCCCGATCTGATGAACATGGCGCCGAACCAGCTGCACCTCTACAAGCCGACCGGAGAGGGCATCGGCCTCGGCGATCCCCTCCCCCGCAGCGGCGCGCGCGTCCTGGAGAAGGACAGCTGGGCCGCCGCCGTGGTCGACGAGCTGAAGCAGGAGCCCGGCGACGTCAAGGTGGACAAGTACCGGATCAGCGGCTTCTGGGACACGCCGCTCGACAGCATCCTGCGCAACCTCGGCGTCCGCACGCTCCTGTTCGGCGGCGTCAACGTCGACCAGTGCGTGATGTGCACCCTGCAGGACGCCAACTTCCTCGGCTACGGCTGCGTGCTCGTCGACGACTGCAGTGCGACCACGTCGCCGGACTACTGCACGGAGGCGACCATCTTCAACGTCAAGAAGTGCTTCGGCTTCGTCACGGGCTCCAAGAACATCCTCGCGGCGCTGAAGGAACGGTGACCCGGCGACTATCGCCGCCGCGCTCGCGCGTTGGTGGGGCGGTTAGCCCGCGGGCACACTCGCGACGCCGGCCTGTCGCAAGAACGCCGGATCGAAGACGCGGTCCGCCATCACCTGGCAGCGCTTCATCAGCCGATGCTCGTCGGGGCCGTAGTCGGGGATGGCGTTGTGCAGCGTGCCGATGTGATCCCACGCCAGCACGTCACCCTCGGTCCAGCGGTGCTGGTACTGATAGCTCGGCTGGAGCTGGTGCGCGAAGAGCGTCTCAAGCATCCGGTCGCTCTCGGCCTCGGCGAGCTCGTTGATGCGGATCGCGTAGCCAGGGTTGCAGTAGAGCACCGGTCGCCCGCTGATCGGATGCGTCAGGAACAGCGGGTGGACGGACGGCGGCCGCCGCCGGCGCTGCTCCTCCGTCATCGGCCCGCGCGTGCTGCCCGGCCGGCTGCGCATGTTCTCCCAGAACTTGTTGAAGTCGTGCGTCGCCGTCATGCCCGCCAGCCGCGTCTTGATCTCGGACGACAGCCCTTCGTAGGCCGCGTGCGTGTTGACGAACGCCGTGGCGCCGAGCACCTGCCCGTTGCGGCGCGGCACCTTCACGGCGAACAGCACGTTGAGGAAACC
The DNA here is from genome assembly GCA_041499965.1 of Methylomirabilia bacterium. Lineage (GTDB taxonomy): Bacteria > Methylomirabilota > Methylomirabilia > Rokubacteriales > CSP1-6 > AR5. Next base: position 3,759 of record JBGQLG010000255.1, on the reverse strand, counting down.
GATCGTCGGGTTGTAGGACATGTCGGTGTGCCAGTCCTGCCCGGCGTCGGCCAGCCCGATCGGACGGCCGTTCTCCACGACGTTTGACAGGATGCCGACCTCCGGCATGTCCGGCTCGTGGTACCCGGTGAGCATCTCCTGGATGGAGCCGAAGCGCCGCGAGAAGTCGCGGAGCGCCGCCGCGTCGAGGTGCTGGTCCGGGAAGCGCAGCACGCCGTGGCGGCCCAGGGCCGTCAGGATCGTCGCGAAGGCCGTGTCGTCCAGTGGCTCGGCGAGGTCGAGACCTCGCACCGTCGCGCCCAGGATCTCGCCGGTCGGCTCGATGGTCGTCATGGCCCAACTATGCGGCGGCCGGCCACCCGCGTCAACGCCGTCACCTCTTCCTGGGCGTCGGCGCGTACGAGCGGAGGGCCGCCAGGAATCCCGCGGCCGCTGCCGGCGGCGTGTACTTGCCGGCGAGCAGCACGTCGCGGGAGTCCGCCTTCGCGCCGTAGACGCGGCGGATCAGCTCACCCTGGGGTGTCATGTGGCTGCCCTCGAACGACACGCCGGCGAAGAGCCCGCTCGATCGCGCGTACGAGAAGATCTCGGCCTTGAACCGGCCGTCGGTGCCCACGCCCTCGTGCAGGCTGTTGGGGCCGGCGGCCAGCGACGCGTCACCGCCCAGCGTGAACTCGCTCTTGAGCATGCTCTCCACGCCCTGCTGACTCATCACGAGCAGCACCAGGTCGACCACCTGCCCGCCCACCTGGAGCCCGAAGCTGCCCCCGCCGATCTCGTAGAAGACGGGCGCGCTCCAGAAGCCGTCCGCGCGCCGGGCGCTGACGACGCCCTCGCCGTGACGACCCCCCACGATGACGGCCGCCTTCGTCACGCCGGGAAACACCGCGACGGCGCGAGCCTGGGCCAGCAGGTCGCGCGGGATCACGGCGTCGCCGCCACTGGCCATCGCCGCCAGCACGCTCGTCGCCTTCCGCAGCCGCTCCGCCGCCTCGTTGCCGTCGGCCGCGCTCGCCGCCGTCGCCAGCGCCGTCAGGATCACCCCGCTGATCCATCGCTTCAGCATGGGTTGCCCTCCACCGCGGGTCAGTGTAGCGCGCCGCGCGGGGGTCACGCGGTGAGCCAGTCGAGGATCAGCGGGTTCTCGTCGCGCGGATAGGTGTGGGAGAGGTCGGCCAGCTCGCGGTAGACGAGGCGGGCCCCGACGGCGGTCAGCGCCTCCTGGGCCATGCGCGCCGTGTACACCGGGAACATCCAGTCGAGCGCGCCGTGGATCAGATAGATCGGCTTGTCGCGGGCCCGCTCGAGCCCACCGCCCAGCAGCCCCAGATGCAGCACCCCGCAGGCCGGGGCCAGGTGCGTGAACGGCGTGCCGTCCTGCAGGCCGCAGATCATCGTGTAGGTGCCGCCGTCGGACATGCCGGTCAGCAGGACGCGCGCGCGATCGACCGGGTAGCGCGCGGTCACGCTCTCGACCATCCGCGCCAGCGCCTCGCCGTCGCGATCCTCGCCCATGATCGACCACGTCCGGTCCTGCGACGTCGGCGAGAGCAGCAGCACCTCGCGGGCCCGCGCCTCGCGTAGCCAGCTCCAGAGGAAGTCGCGGCCGTGCCCGGTGCCGCCGTGCAGCGCCACGACCAGCGGCCGGGCGGTCCGGCCATCCCACGACTCGGGGACGTAGAGCGAGAACCCGCCGCGCGCGTTGCGCTCGTTGTCGGCGTGGAGCACGCCGACCCGCGCGCCTTCCGTCTCCCGCAAAGCGCCGGCCCGCAAGCGCTCGACGACCGCGTCGTCGTTGCGCCGCCCCGGCTCCAGGAACCAGCGGCTCACCGGCTCCAGGACGGGCGCCAGCGGATAGAGCGCCTCCTGCACGCGGGAGAATCGCCGGAGCGCCCGGTAGAGCTCGAACGGATCGCCGGCGCCGCGCGCCGCCTCGACGAACGCGCCGACCATGTCGAGCGTCTGCCGCGTCACGTCCACGAGCCGCTCGCGCAGGAACACGAGGTCCTCCGGACACGCGGCCGCCTCCAGCGCCTGCAACGGCAGGGTCACGGCCTCGGTCGCCGGAGCCAGCGCGTCGGCGAGGCGCCCGGCCACCGGCGGATGCAGATGGCGCTGCACCCACACGATGCGCTCGAGCGTGCCGAGCAGCGGCGAGAGCAGCGCGCCGATCGCGTCGATCGCCACGCGCTACACCCGGCGCATGCGGGGGACGAGCAGCGCGGTGGAGGCGGCCAGGATCGCCAGCGCCAGGCCGCTGGTGCCCAGCGCGATGCCGACGCCGAACAGCGAGGCGAGCGCGCCGATCTGCAGCTGGCCGATCGGCGCCAGGCCGATGGCGACGACCCAGGCGCCGCCGGCGCGCCCGCGCAGATGCGCCGGCACGCCGAGCTGCAGCAGGCCCTGGGCGAGCAGGTCGGCCAGCGCGCCGGCCGCGTTCACGATGGTCAGCACGACGAGCACGCCGACGAACCCGACGACGTGCGGCGCGGCGCCGAGCACCATCAGCCCGGCCCCGAACGACCCGAGCACCGCCAGGAACAGCGCGCCGCCGCCCGCCCCGCCGCGCGCCGAGGCGGCGGCGAGCCCGAGGATGCCGCCCACGGAGCGCGCGGCGTTGAGCGCGCCCAGCCCCTCGGGCCCCCGGTGGAGCACGTCGCGGGCGAGGCTCGGCAACAGGGCCTGGTGGGCGAAGCCCAGGATCTCGGCACCGGCGGTCAGCATCATCAGCATCAGGAGCGTGCGGTCGCGTCCCACCGCGACGAGGAACTCGGTGGCGCTGCGCCACAGCGAGCCCGTGTCGGCCGCCCGGGTGCGACGAGGCGTCGAAGCCGGCAGCAGCGCGAGCGCACCCCCCAGGAAGCCGACGGCGACGACCAGGTAGGCGACGCCGGAGCCGTAGTGCGCGATCACCGCGCCGACGCCGAGCGAGCCGACCAGCCAGCCGCCCCGCATGGCGACGCCGAGGATCGCCAGCCCGTTGATGAGCGCCGGGCCGCCGACCACGTCGTGCGTGTAGCTCTGGCGAGCCGCGTGCTCGAGCGCGCGCAGCACGCCGGCCAGCAGCGTCAGCATCAGCAGATGATCGAGACGCACGACTCCCAGCACGGCCAGCGTGCCGAGCGTCGCCGCGGTGACGGCCTGGCCGGCGCCGGTGACCATGAGCAGCCGATGGCGCGGCACCCGATCGGCCAGCGCCCCGGCGAAGACGCCTACGAAGAAGAGGGGCAGCATCCGCATGCCCATGGCCACGCCGACCAGGAAGGGCGAGTTCGTCAGCGTGAGCGCGAGCCAGCCCAGCACGACCACCTCGCCCATCATCCCGAGGGAGTTCAAGAGAACGGACGCCGCCAGGCAGCGAAAGTCCGCGAGGCGGAAGAGCGCGAGCTGGAAGATGGCGGCCCGTCAGGCGCGCGCGACGACCGGGCGGCGGATCTCGGCCACGGCCGTCGCGTACCCCGCGCGCAGCACCGCCGTCTCCGACGAGAAGTTCACGATCGTCGCGCCCATCGTGATCATCTCGCGCACCGTCTCGACCGAGTCCACGGCCATCGACACGGCCTTGCCGTGCTTGCGGCAGGCGTCGACCAGCCGCCGCCGGTACTCGTTCAGCACGTCGCGCTGCTTGGGCGTCCCGAGCACGCCGAGGTCCTGGGCCAGGTCGGTCGGCCCGATGGTGAGCGCGTCGATCCCGGGAACGGACGCGATGCCGTCGAGCCGATCGAACGCCGCCTTCGACTCCAGCATGGCCGTCACGTG
>JBGQLG010000254.1:0-7339 GCA_041499965.1 Methylomirabilia bacterium | reverse complement strand
GGATGGGGTAGATCAGCGTCCGATCGGGTGCGGCCTCCTCGGGCAGCTCGGCCGCGGCGGCGGCCGGCAGTGAGTCGAGAACGAGCGGCTGGCCGCTCGTCGCGACGACGGCGAAGGGCCATTCGGGATCGGTCAGGTCGCCCTTGGAGAGCAGATGGAGGCTCACGAAGGGAATGTCCTGGCGGCTGGACGCCAGCGCCGCCAGCGCCAGGCGGCACGCCTCCTCGGCCGACTGCGCCTCCTTGGCGCGACCGAGGTCGCGCAGGGTCCGCAGCCGTCGCTCGCTCAGGACCCGGCCGGTGGTCTCGCCGACGATGCAGAACACGCCGCCGACCTTGCCGGTCTCGTCGCGCACCGGATCGTACGAGACGTCGAAGTACGTCTCCTCGACGAACCCGCGACGGTCGAGATAGAACGGATGGTCGACGGCCCGGAACGCCTCGCCCGTGGCGATGACGCCGCCCAGCAACGGCCCCAGGACGTCCCAGATCTCGCTCCACACCTCGCGGGCGGGCCGGCCGAGCATGCCGGGATGCTTGCGGCCCAGCACGGGAATGTAGGCGTCGTTGTAGAGCTTGATCAGCTCCGGCCCCCAGAACAGACAGATCTGCGCCTTCGACGGGAGCAGGATGCTGACGGCGCTGCGCAGGCTCTGGGGCCAGGAGGCGGCGGGACCGAGAGGAGTCGCGGCCCAGTCGAAGGCCCGGATGCGCTCGCCCATCTCGCCCCCGCCGGTGAGCCAGGCCGCGGCGGCATCGGTGACGAGGTGGAATCGATCGTCGCTCATGGCGTGACGTCGCCATGATTATAGTCACGCCGTTCGCGCGCGCACCTGCTCATCGCACGATCGAGAGATCTCGGTAGGAAAAAGTTTGCCTAGTGACGCAGCGGGCGGTGTTACTCGACGGCCGTCACGATGCCGATGCCGCCGGACTTCTCGAACAGCAGCGTGACGATGAAGGTCTCGCCGGGAGCCAGCGGGCGCTGCAGGTCGGTCAGCACGATGTGGGGGCCGGCGGCGGTGAACTTCACCGTCGTGGCGCCCGGGATCTCGAAGCGCGCCAGCGGGGCGCCGGCGGCGTCGACGAGCTGGGCCTGCTTGGCCACCGTCGTGGTGACGCCCGTGATGACGTCGCCGAACTTGCCGGTGCTGACCACCTCGAAGACGACCAGCGCCCGGCCGTCCTGGCGGGCGGCGCGGCCGCTGCCGGTGCGGATGTTGGTGCCGCCCACGTCCATCACGGTCGGATAGTGGACGCAGCCGGCCACCAGCACGAGCAGCGCCGTCAGGGCGGCGCGCCGGAGCATCACAGGCCCTTGAAGGCGCCGTCGGCGGCCATCGCCCGGAACGCGGCCTCGTAACCCTGCACGGTGCGCTCCACGTCCGCCTCTCCGTGCATGACCGAGATCCAGCCGTGGAAGGCCGCGCAGTCGACGCCGTGGTTCAGCAGCGCGCAACGCAGCGTCTGGTAGAGGCTTCCCTTGCGCGGGCGGTCGAAGCCGGCCAGGCCGGGCTTGCCCTCGAACGAGACGTGGAAGATGGACGCCTCGCCGAAGCAGGTGCCGGGCACGCCCACCTTCTTCATGACCTCGGCGAGGGCGGCGCGCAGGGTGTCGCCGGTCTTGCTGGCGCGCGACTGCAGCGAGGCGTCGCCGCACAGCTCCAGCGTGGCGATGCCGGCGGCGGCCGACAGCGGATTGGCGTTGAAGGTGCCGGCGTGGGCCACGCGCTGGCTGCGGTCCCAGTCGGGGTCGCCGCGGAAGGCGATCATCGACATGATCTCGCGCTTGCCGGTCAAGGCACCGCCCGGCAGGCCGCCGGCCACGATCTTGGCCAGCGTCGTGAGGTCGGGCGTGACGTTGTAGTACTGCTGGGCGCCGCCCGGCGAGTAGCGGAAGCCGGTGATGACCTCGTCGAAGATGAGCACGACGTTGTGGCGCGTCGCCAGCGCGCGCAGCTCGGCCAGGTAGCCCGGGATGGTCGGCGTCGTGCCCGAGTTGCCGCCGGCCGGCTCCAGGATGACGCCGGCGATGTCGCCGCGCTCGAAGGCCACCTCGACGGCCTTGCTGTCGTTCGGCGGGCACACGACCACCTGGTCCATCGTGCCGTGCGGGACGCCGGCCGACCACGGCACGTCGTAGGGGGGGCTCACGGCGACGACGGCGCCGTCGTGCCAGCCGTGGAAGTGGCCCGCGAGCTTCAGGATCTTCGGCCGCCCGGTGTACGCGCGGGCGACGCGCATCGCCAGGTGCGTGGCCTCGGTGCCGGACATCGTGAAGCGCGTCAGCTCGCCGCACGGAATGAGCTGGTTGACCAGCTCGGCCCAGCGCACCTCGGCGGCGTGGCAGGCGCCGAGATGAGTCCCGCGGGCCATCTGCTCCTGCACGGCCCGCACGGCAGCCGGATGGCAGTGGCCGAGGAAGAGCGAGCCGTGGCCCATCCAGTAGTCGACGTACTCGTGGCCGTCGACGTCCCACTTGCGGGGGCCGGCGGCGCGGTCGATGTAGACGGGGTACGGCAGCAGGTGCCGGATGTCGTGGGTGATCCCGCCGGGGATCGCCTGGCGGGCCTGATCCGCGAGCGCGGCCGACTTGGGATGCTTGCTGCGGTACTCGTCCTGGACGCTCATGCCCGCTCTCCTCGCTTCGACAGGTCGCCCCATGATAACCCGAGCAGCGCGACGACGGCCGCGTGGGTGTCGGCGTCGAGGGCGTCCACGGTGGACTCGCGGCGGCGCGTGAGGCCGTCGACCGCGCCGGCGGCCACGCAGGCGTCGATGAGGGCGCGCTCCTCGGCCGGCGCGTGCACGAGGCGCTGACCGCTCAGCCGGCCGAGCTGGGCCACGATGCCGTACGCGCCCCAGTTGGACACGCCGGCCACGACGAGGTGATCGACCGTCACGGTCGACGCGATGCGCGCCATCAGCGTGCCCTCGCGCGCCAGCCGGGCTCGGACGCAGCCCATGCCGATCTCGTTGCCGCCGTCGCCGATGGCGATTGTTTGTAGCGGGGTACGCGAGGCCGGCTTGGAACGTGGGTGGCCTGTTCGAGGAGGGCGTGGCTCCGACACGCCCGTTCTCCCGGCCAGCAGAAACATTTCGTCGAGGGGGCGGTTCCACTGGGCGACCGACAGGCCCCGCGCGTTCAGGTAGTCGCCGCTGCGGTTGCGGCCGGGGCGCTCGATGGCGACGAGGTGGGTGGGTTGCTCGCGGGCCAGGACGCTCGTCGCCGCGTCGCGGCCCTCGGGATAGGGGAAGACGTCGGCCGGCTCGCCGAGCACGCGCAGCGACGCCTCGAGCGCCGGGAGCACGACGGGATCGCTCGTGTACCGCACCTGCGCGCCGAGGCGGCGGAGCGCGCGGCCCAGCACCGCGGCGCCCGGCGGTCCGTCGGTCTCCGGCATACCGTCGGCGACGACGAACCCGGTGACGATCAGCACGCTCCGCGCCTCGAGGAGCCCGCGCGCCGCCGCCAGCGCTCCACCGGTGACGAAGAATCCCGCAATGCCGCGACGGCCGGGATCGAGCGCGAGCAGGTGATCGATCGGATCAGCGAGGGGCCGGGCGGGCACGGCAAAAGCTACCACCCCGCCCGGGCCGTGGCAACGCGCGCGGCGCCGCCTTGGCCCTATCGTCCCAGCTCGTACAGGACGGCCTGGTGCGGCGCCAGCGGACGAAAGGTGCCGCTGCCGGCGAAGCGCTTGTCCTCGCTGTCGAGCAGCACACGCCACTCGGCCGAGGGTGGCGCGAAGGGCCGGGGCTGCGCCGTCAGGTTGGCCACCAGGCACACGCCGGAGGCGGTCGGGCCCAGGCGGCTCAGCGTCAGCACGCTGTTGCTGCCGTCCACGTCGCACTGCGTGCGCTCCTTGCCGAGCGCGCCCAGCGCCGGATGGTTGCGCCGCAGGTTCAGCCACTGGCGATAGTACTCGCGCAGCTCGCGGTGCCGGGGCGCGCCGGCCAGCGGGTGACTCAGACGCGAGCGCAGGAACGCGGCTGGCTCCGAGGAGTCGGGGAGTTTGCCCTCCCAGCCGAAGCGCGCGAACTCGGCGGCGCGGCCGCGGCGCACGGCCTCGACCAGGGCGGGGTCCAGGTACGACGTGAAGAACTGGAACGGTGAGGTCTCGCCGTATTCCTCGCCCATGAACAGCAGCGGCAGCGCCGGCGCCGCGAAGAGCAGCGCGGCGGCCACCTTCACGGCGGCGAACGACACGATCGTGGACAGCCGGTCGCCCTGGGCGCGGTTGCCCGCCTGGTCGTGGTTCTGCAGGCAGATGACGAAGCGCTCGCCGCGCAGATCCGCGCTCGGCGTGCCGCGGGGGCGGCCGAAGTACTCGGACGGCTCGCCCTGGAACGCGAAGCCCTCGGCCACCGCACGGGCCAGTCCCTGGCCGTCGGCAAAGTCACTGTAGTAGCCGCTCCGCTCGCCGGTGAGCCGGGAGTGCACCGCGTGGTGGAAGTCGTCGGACCACACCGCGTCGAGACCCAGCCCACCCTCGGCGGCAGGCAGCACGATCTTCCGGTCGTTGTCGTGCGACTCGGCCACGACGTGCACCGGCCGCTCGAGCCGCCGCCCCTCCTCGCGGGCCGCCTCGGCCACCGCGGTCAGGATGTGGGAGGGGCCGGAGTCGAAGATGGAATGGATGGCGTCCAGGCGCAGCCCGTCGAGGTGGAACTCGCGCACCCAGTACCGGGCGTTGTCGATGAAGTGGCGCCGGACGCCGGCGCTGTCGGCGCCGTCGAAGTTGACGGCCGTGCCCCACGGCGTCTTGTAGCGGTCGGTGAAGTACGGCCCGAACTCGCCCAGGTAGTTGCCCTCGGGCCCGAGGTGGTTGTAGACGACGTCGAGAACGACGCTCAGGCCGTGGCCGTGGGCGGCGTCGACCAGCCGGCGCAGCCCCCGGGGCCCGCCGTAGGTCGACTGCGGCGCGTACAGGTGGACACCGTCGTAGCCCCAGTTGCGGGAGCCGGGGAACTCGGCCACCGGCATCAGCTCGATCGTCGTCACGCCGAGGTCGACCAGGTGCGGCAGGTGCGGGATGATCGCCTCGAAGGTGCCGGAGGCGGTGAAGGCCCCGACGTGCAGCTCGTAGAAGACCAGGTCGGCCAGGGCATGGCCACGGAAGGGCTGGTCGGTCCACGGGAAGCGGGCGGCGTCGACGATCACCGAGGGGCCGTGAACCCCCTCCGGCTGGAAGCGGGAGACGGGGTCGGGCCGGTAGCGCTCACCGTCCAGGCGGTACTGGTACCGCATGCCCGCCGCGATGCCGGGCACCGCGAGCTCGAAGATGCCCTCCTCGCGCGCGTTGAGCGGCATCGGCCGCCGCCCCTCGATCACCACCTCCACACCTCGGCAGCGAGGCGCCCACACCCGGAAGGTTGTACCCGTCTCCTGCAGCGCCGCACCGAGATGAAGGCTTGCGCCGGGCGACGTCATACGGTCCAATGGCCTTTGATCACATCGGCGGCGTGGTCGGGCGCGAGGTGAAAGGCATCCACGGATGAGCTACCCGTTCTCACTGGTCCTCCATACCCATCTCCCGATGGTGGTCAATCATGGCCGCTGGCCTCACGGCAGCGACTGGTTGAACGAGGCCACGTTCGAGTGCTACCTCCCGCTGCTCGAGATCGCCCACCGCCTCGTGGCCGACGGCCTGTCGCCGAAGTGGACGATCAACCTCTCACCCGTCCTCACCGAGCAGCTCGCCTCGCCGGAGTTTCAGAAGGAGCTTTCCTTCTACTACGAAAACGTCCGGCGTGCTTGTGTTGAGAGTCGGGCGCACTTCACCAAGGAAGGCCAGCCGGAGATCGTGGGGCTGACCTACTTCTGGGAAGAGTTCTACGAGCGGATGTGGGAGCTGCACCGGCGCATCGGCGGCGATATTCCCGGCACCTTCGCCGAGCTGCAGCGCAGCGGCCACCTCGAGATCATCACGTGCGCGGCCACGCACGGGTATCTGCCGCTGCTCTCCCGCGACGAGTCGATCCACCTGCAGCTCCGGACCGCCGTCGAGACGCACAAGCGGCACTTCGGCCAGGCGCCGCGGGGCATCTGGCTACCCGAGTGCGGCTACCGGCCGCGCTACGAATGGACGGCGCCGACCGGTCCCGAGCGGGGGCGCGACCGGCGCATACGGCCGGGCCTCGAGGAGCTGCTGGCCGCCCACGGGCTCGAGTATTTCGTCGCCGACTCCCACCTGGTGGCGGCCGGCGAGCCGGTCTTCCTCTACCGCGACTTCATCGGCCTGCGCTCCGAGATCGGCGGCAGCGCCTCGCCGGCGCCGGTCGGCGAGCGGCGGTCGCCCTACACGCCCTACCGGGTCGCCTCCCGCGGCGGCACCGGCTCGGCCATCGCCTTCATCCGCGACCCGCGCACGACGCTGCAGGTGTGGAGCCGTGACCACGGCTATCCGGGCGAGTATCACTTCCTCGAGTTCCACAAGAAGCACTTCCCCGGCGGCCTGCGCTTCTGGCGGATCACCGACGGCGCCGGCGACTTCGGCACCAAGCAGGTGTACGAGCCCAAGATCGCCGCCGAGAAGGTCGGCCTGCAGGCCGCCCACTTCGTGGGCCTCGTGCGGGAGACGATCGAGCAGGCGCGCGAGGGGCAGCCCGCCCTGGTGTGCTCGCCCTACGACGCCGAGCTGTTCGGCCACTGGTGGTTCGAGGGCCCGCTCTGGCTCGAGCAGATCGTGCGCGAGATGGCGCGCAACGGCGTGCGGCCGATGACGCTGAGCCAGGCCCTGAAGGTGGTCCCGCCCCAGGGTCCGCTGCAGCTGCCGGAGGGCTCGTGGGGCGAGGGCGGCGACCACCGCGTGTGGCTCAACCCCGACACCGAGTGGACGTGGGACCGCGTGTACAGCGCCGAGCGCGAGTGGGTCGAGCACCTGCGCCAGGGCGACGGCGGCCACGCCGAGCTCAAGCGCGTGCTCAGCCAGGCCTCCCGCGAGCTCATGCTGCTGCAGTCCTCCGACTGGCAGTTCCTCATCACCACCGGCTCGGCCCGCGACTACGCCGAGCGGCGCGTGGCCGAGCACTACGCCGACTTCAAGCGGCTGAGCGAGATGGCCCACACGCTGCGCCAGGACCAGCCGCTCTCCCCCGACGCCGCCGAGACCCTCCGCCGTCTCGAGCGCGAGGACTTTGTCTTCCCCGACCTCGACCCCTCGTGGGCTCAGGCTCCCGCCCAGTGATCGCGATCGGCGTCGCGGCATCAGCGCGCGCTCCCGGCTCGCGCCGTGGCCGGCGGGAAGACCGGGCGACCGGCCATGTCCCGCGGCCGCGCGCATGGCTCGCCTGTCGCCGTAACTCGCTCCGGGCTCGGCTCGCTCGGGCCCCCCATC
>JBGQLG010000253.1:0-7398 GCA_041499965.1 Methylomirabilia bacterium | reverse complement strand
GCCAGGAACACGCCCCGGATCTTCCCCGTCTCGGGGACGTGGGCGACGTCCTGCGTGTGCAGTCCCAGGACGTCGGTGTACCAGCGGTGTGAACGTTCGGCGTTGCGCACGTAGATGTTGACGTGATCGAGGGCCGCGGGCCTGAGGGTCATAGTGTGCACTCTCCTACGCGGAGGATCGAGCCGGACGAAGTATATCGCGAGATCAGGCCTCGCCGCCGGCGACCGCCAGGTGCCGGAGGGCGTGGTCGGCCAGGACCAGCGTCGTCATCGCCTCGACCATCGGCACCGCCCGCGGCAGCACGCACGGGTCGTGGCGCCCGCGGCCGGTGATCGTCGCGTCCTCGTGGGCGACGCTGACGGTGTGCTGCTGGCGCATGATCGTGGCCGTCGGCTTGAACGCCACGCGGAAGTAGATGGTCTCGCCGTTGGTGATGCCGCCCTGCACACCGCCGGAGCGGTTGGTGCGGGTGCGCACGCGGGGGCCGTCCATGTAGAACTCGTCGTTGTGCTGGGAGCCGCGCAGCTCGGTGCCCGCGAAGCCGGAGCCGATCTCGAAGCCCTTGCTGGCCGGCAGGCTCATCACCGCCTTGGCCAGGTCGGCCTCCAGGCGATCGAAGACCGGCTCGCCCCAGCCGGGCGGGCAGCCGCGCACGGCGCAGGTGACGACGCCGCCCAGCGAATCGCCGTCCTTGCGCGCCGCCTCGATCGCCGTGATCATCCGCTCGGCCATCGAGAGATCGGGACAGCGCACCGGCGTGAGATCGACCTCGTCGCGGGTCACGCGCTCGGGGTCGCACTCGACGGCCAGCGCGCCGACCTTCGACACCCAGGCGACCACCGTCACGCGGAAGCGCCCGGCCAGGAGCTTGCGGGCGATGGCGCCGGCGGCGACGCGGCCGGCCGTCTCCCGTGCGCTGGTGCGGCCGCCGCCGCGCCAGTCGCGCACGCCGTACTTGGCCTCGTAGGTGTAGTCGGCGTGGCTCGGGCGGTATTTCTCCATCACCTCGCGGTAGTCGCCCGGACGCATGTCGGCGTTGGGGATCAGCATGCTGATGGGCGTGCCCAGCGTGACGCCCTCGAAGACACCGGAGAGGATCTGGACGATGTCCGTCTCTTTGCGCTGGGTGACGAGCGCGCTCTGGCCGGGCACCCGCCGATCGAGGTCCGGCTGGATGTCGGCCGCGGAGAGCGACAGGCGCGGGGGACAGCCGTCGACGACCGCGCCGATGGCGCTGCCGTGCGACTCACCCCACGTTGTCACGCGGAAGAGCTGGCCCCAGGTGTTGCCCACGGGACGAGGATACCGCACCCACCGCCGATCACAGGCTGAGTGCGAGGTCGAACGCCGTGGCATAGCCCGTGCCGCTCGGCGTCGGCGTCACGGTGAGCTGGCGGCCGCCGTGCCGGTAGAGGCCGTCGGCCTCGTTCCGCAGGCGGCGCAGGCCGCGGGGCGCGTAGGGCGGCTGGGCGTGGACCCGGTCGGTGAGGGCGTCGTCGAAGTAGATCTGGGAGGTGAACTCCTGCCCCTGAGCCGTGCGGATCTTGAAGTGGATGTGGACGGCGCGGCCCTGGTACCAGCCCGGATAGATCGTCGTGAAGCGCGCGGTGCCGGCCGCGTCGGTGGCCTGGTAGCCCCGCAGGAACTTGCGCCCGACGGTATCGGCGCCGGGGTTCCGCGCGTCTGAGTAGGCGCCGAAGGCATCGCAGTGCCACACGTCGACGGTGGCCCCGGCCAGGGGCGCGCAGGCGCCGGCGCGCAGCCGCGAGACGTTGAAGGCGAGCGCCAGCACGGTCCCCGGGCTCAGCTCGCCGGTGGCGGGATCGGGCCTGATGTCCGATCGCTGCAGGCGCTCGTCGACGAAGAACGGCCCCTCCGTCTGCGCCGGACGCACCACGCAGGCGGGCACCGCGCTCTGCGCGGCGGCCCGGCCGGTCAGCAGCGCGGCACCGGAGAAGCCGACCAGGGCCAGGATCTCGCGGCGGGTGAGCACGCGACCCGGATGAAAGCCGTCGTTCGTCATGATCATCATGATAACGACGATTGATTGGCCCGGCCAGCCGTGTGCGGCCACGATGATCGCCGGGAGGATCACGGGCCATGAGCGTCACGCTCGATCACGTCATGCCGATCACCACGCGGCCGCCGGTCGTCATGACCGAGGGGATGGGCTCCTGGCTGCGCGACAGCGAGGGGCGGACGTACCTGGACTTCGTGCAGGGCTGGGCGGTCAACTGCCTGGGCCACTGCCATCCCGTCATGGTCGAGGCGCTCCGGGATCAGGCCGCGCGCCTCATCAATTGCAGCCCGGCGTTCCACAACGAGCGCATGGCGCGCCTGGCCGCGCTGGTCGCCGGGGCGACCGCCCTCGATCACGTGTTTTTCTGCAACAGCGGGGCGGAGGCCAACGAGGGCGCCATCAAGCTGGCCCGCAAGTGGGGGCAGCGCCACCGCGGCGGCGCCTTCGAGATCGTGACCACGCAGGGCAGCTTCCACGGCCGCACGCTCGCCACGATGTCGGCCTCCGGCAAGGCCGCCTTCGAGCCGCTCTTCGAGCCGAAGGTGCCGGGCTTCCGCAAGGTGCCGTTCAACGATCTGGACGCGCTGGCCGCGGCCGTCACCGAGCGCACCGTCGCCGTGATGCTGGAGCCGATCCAGGGCGAGGCCGGCGTGATCCCGGCCACCGACGCGTATCTGAAAGCGGTGCGCGCGCTCACCCGCGAGCGCGGCGTGCTGCTCATCCTCGACGAGATCCAGACCGGCGTCGGCCGCACCGGGCGCTTCTGTGCCTTCGAGCACGTGGACGCGCGGCCCGACATCCTCACGCTCGGCAAGGGCCTGGGCGGCGGGGTGCCGCTGGCCGCGCTGGTGGCGAGCGCGGCGGCGAGCTGCTTCGAGGCGGGCGATCAGGGCGGGACGTTCAACGGCAACCCGCTCATGGCCGCCGTCGGCTGCGCGGTGGTCGAGACCGTGGGCCGGCCGGAGTTCCTCGCCCAGGTGCGGGCGACCGGCGACTACCTGGGCGACCGGCTGCGGGCCCTGTCGGCCGAGCTCGGCCACGGCGAGGTGCGCGGTCGCGGCCTGCTGCTGGCGCTGGCGCTCGGGCGCGGCGAGGCGCAGAAGGTCGTGGACACGGCGCTCGAGCGCGGCCTGCTCATCAACGCCCCGCGCCCCGACACGCTACGCTTCATGCCGGCGCTGACCGTCACCCGCGACGAGGTGGATCGGATGCTGGCGCTGCTGGAGCCGTGCCTGGCCTGAGCGCGGTCAGCCCGGCGGCTTCTTTCGGAACAGGCTGACGTCGTCGGCGTTGATCAGGTCGGGGACCGTCCAGCCGTCGAGGTCGTACTCGGCCATGCACTGTTCGGCGAAGCCGCGGAAGCGCTGGGCGGCGCCGCTGCCGTGGGCCATCTGCCAGGTGATGAGCCGGACGGTCTCGGCGGCGCCGGCGTAGTTGCGCTCGTACAGCTCGTGGCGCCCGCCGAACTCGGTGCCCATGGCGTCCCACAAGAGCTTCATCAGCTTGACGCGCGCGACGGCGTCGGTGCCGTCGGAGCCGCGCAGGAACCGGTCGAGGTAGGGCCGCAGCTCGGGCGACTGGAAGTCGGCGGCGTGCGAGTTGAGGTAGATCAGCCCGCTGCCGAGGATGCTCTCCGTCAGCTCCTTCACCCGCGGGTAGGCGACGGTCGAGAACACGCGGTACGCCTGGGCGTACTCCGGATTCGGCAGCACGCTGCCGCCCGCCCACGGCGCCGGCGTGCGGGCCATGGCGTCGGTGAGCCCCCAGAACAGGTTGCGCCAGGCGATGGCCTCGCCCACCGAGGCCTGCACGGCCTTGCTGTCGGTGCTGCCGACCGCGTCCACCGCCTTGAGCAGGAGGCCGGTGATGAAATCGAGCTTGACGGCCAGCCGGATGCAGCCATGGAACATCGCGCGCGCGAAGAAGCCGGAGTGCTGGAAGAACGTGTTGGACTTCTCCACGTCGCCGTAGATGAGCACGTTCTCCCATGGGACCAGGGCGTGATCCAGCACGAGAATGGCGTCGTTCTCGTCCATCCGGCTGCTGAGCGGGTAGTCGAACGGGCTCCCCATCACCTCGGCGGTCATGGCATACGAGGGACGGCAGATGAGCTTGACGCCGGGCGTGTCCATCGTGGCGATGAACACGACCGAGAACTCCTTGGTCTTGATGGCCGCGGTGGAGGGATGCGCGATGAAGTTGGCGTGGGTGAGGGCCGAGCCGGTGGCGACGACCTTGGCGCCGCTGATCACCAGGCCGGCGTCGGTCTCCTTCTCGACGTGGACGTAGACGTCAGCCACCTCGTCGGCCGGACGGTGACGGTCGACCGGCGGATGGACCAGCGCGTGGTTGAGGAACAGCACGCGCTCCTGCGCCGCGCGATACCAGCGCCGGGCGTTCTCCTCGTAGGGCGCGTAGTAGGCGGCGTTGGCGCCCAGCGTCGCCAGGAACGCAGCCTTGTAGTCGGGCGAGCGTCCCATCCAGCCGTAGGTGAGGCGCGCCCAGGCGGCGATGGCGTCCCGGGCGGCGACGAGATCGTCGGCGCTCGCGGGCGCGCGGAAGTAGCGGTGCGTGAACCCGCCGGAGCCGGTATCGGTGGGGCAGGTGAGCACATCGCGCTGAGCCGGGTCGTGCAAGGCGTCGTAGAGTCGGGCCAGCATGCGGGCCGGGTTGCGGAAGGCCGGGTGCTCGGTGACGTCCTTGACGCGCTGGCCGTAGATCCAGATCTCGCGCCCGTCGCGCAGGGAGTCGAGAAACTGGGCGCCGGTGAAGGGAAGCATGGAGGGATCGTAGTAGCAGTCTGCCGCCCACGCAAATCGGACCGTGGCACGCCCGAGAACCTCGCGCGCGAGGCCGGCTGGTGGCTCGGACCGCAGCGGCATGACTTCAGCGGATTCCTGCGGGCGTGGTACACGCGCGTGCAGCTCAGCTCCTACCAGATGGATGCGATCCGGTGGCTGGCCTCACAGCCCGGCGGCCCGGCCAAGGTGCTCGTGATCTCCGAGGAGTGGTCGTCGGACTGCCGGCGCGACGGCCAGAAGGTCGGGCGCGGGCCCCGCGCCAACCCGGACGAGTCGCCGACCGCCGACATCGTCAACGAATTCCTCAACGAGAAGAACGGCCAGACCTTCCAGTCCGTCCCCGTTGCCGCCTTCTTCACCCGCGACTGGCGGTGCCTCTACCGCTACATCGAGTTCCCAGCCATCTACCACAAAGAACGCCTGTTCACCGCGATGCAGGTGCCCAGGCCCGGCGAGACTCGCGAGCAAGCGTGGCCGCGCTTCATCACCGACTGGGGCGCGCTCCAGCAGTCACCCTTCTACCTGCTGTGGGCGAGCGCGGCGATCGACGAGATCCTCGCCGCGCTCCACGAACGGATCGTCGCCGGCCCGCCCACGTAGCCGACACCCGCGATGTGGCGCCGCGTCGCGCACGTGGACGGCGGAGGTGCCGACGCCCGACATGATTCGTGACGACAGGTACTGCTGGAGACGCTCGGTACCGACTCCGTCGGCTCGATTCGCAGGGTTGAAATCACCGGAGCCCGTAGCGCCGAGTCCCGCCTCCGCGCGCTCGGCGCGGCGGTGCGCCGTGAGATCGCGCGCCGCTAGAAGCACTCGCGCGAGGCCAGGCGCGCGCCCTCCGAGAGCGCCGCGAGCTTCGCCCACACGACATCCGGATCGACCGCCGACTGCCCGACCCACGTGCCGAAGCCGCAGTCAGTCCCCGCGATGACGTTCTCGCGCCCGACCAGCTTGGCGTAGCGGCCGATCCGCTCGGCCACCAGGGCCGGGTGCTCGATGAAGTTGGTCGTGGAGTCGATCACGCCCGGGATGAGCACCTTGCCCGCCGGCGGCCGCACCGTCTCGAACACGCGCCACTCGTGCGCGTGGCGGGGGTTCGACGCCTCGAACGAGATGCCCTCGGGCTTGGCCGTGAACACGACGTCGATGACGTCGGCCAGCGGCACGTCGTAGTGGTGTGGTCCCTCGTAGTTGCCCCAGCACAGGTGCAGGCGCGCCTGGTCGGCCGGCACGTTGGCCAGCGCGTGGTTCAGCGCCTCGATGTGCAGCCGCGCCGCCTTGCGGAACTCCTCCGTGCTGAGCGCCGCGTACTGGATGTGGCGGCCCATCGCCAGATCGGGGCAATCGATCTGCAGCACGAACCCCGCCCGGGCGACCGCCTCGTACTCGTGGCGCATGGCCTCGGCGATCGCGAACAGGTACTTCTCGTGGTTGCCGTAGTGCTCGTCGCGGAAGAAGAGCGAGATGACACCGGGCGAGGCGGCGGTGAGGAAGCCCTCCTCGGCCTTCACCCCGGTCAGTGCCGCCTGGAGGTTCTCGGTGTCGGCCACGGCGGCGCCACGATCGCGCACCGCGATCGGACCGGTACAGGCCGGCGTCTTGCGGCGCGCGCGGCCCGGATCGCCGAACACGCGGCGGGCCATACCGGGGAAATCGACCAGGTCCTGGTACTGCAGCGGATGGCTGGCGCCGCCGAATCCGGTCAGACGGTCCTTGGGATACGTGGCGTAGGACGGCTTGCTCATCTCGCCGTCGTCCACCACGTCGATGCCGGCCTCGGTCTGCTTGCGGACGACCTCGGCCACCGAGGAGCGGATGCGCGCCGCCAGCGCGGCGGCGTCCACCGGCACGCCTTCCTCCTTCGCGAACATCGTCCGGATCAGATCCTCCGGACGCGGCAGGCTGCCGGTGTGCGTCGTCAGGAAGCGCTCGGTGCTGCGCTTCACCGGGCGGGGCTCAGGGCGTGGTGCCCGGCGTGTCGAGATCCCGCGCGCCGGAGGTGCGCTGGAAGACCTCGGCCGGAATCTCGCGACCCGCGCTCGTGTAGGCCTGGCGGATGGCCTCGACGTTGGGGCTGAAGATCGTCCTGCGATTGTCGCGGGCCCACTCGTTGGAGCCGCGCGGCGCCTCGCTCGACCCCTGGAAGCGCGGCATCACGTAGCGCGCGAACAGCTCGTAGCTCTTCAGCGTCTGCTCGCGGGTGGCCCACTCGTGGGCCCGGAAGAGCACGCCACCGAACCCGCCAGCACTCAGCGTCTCGAGGTGCTTGATGCCACGCACGACCGTGTCGACCGAGCCGACCAGCGTGGTGCCCATCTTCACGCCCTCGGTGAGGGGATCGTCGGAGCGGCCGGGCGGGCGACCGAGCGTCTCCTCGAAGTACGTGACCGTCTCGTGGCGCTCGGAGCGCTTGACCTGGCGCATCGCCTCCTCGTCGTCCTCGGCCAGGTGGACGTTGACGACGAGCTTCCAGTTCTTGCGGTCCATCGTCTTGCCGTGCTTGGCGGCCGTCTCCTCGCCGATCTTCCACTGGTTGGCCAGCGCGTCGGGGCCGCCGGGCAACCCGGCGCCGAG
>JBGQLG010000252.1:0-7401 GCA_041499965.1 Methylomirabilia bacterium | reverse complement strand
GACGGAGGGAGAGATTCGCAAGAGCGGGCGCAAGGCGCTCATGGCCAAGCGGCCGATGACGCGCGTCGGGCGCGCGGTCGAAAAGGGCGAGACTCAGGGCTTCATGAAGATCGCGGTCGACGCCGAGACCGGCGCCATCCTAGGCGCCGCGATCCTCGGCACGGGCGGCGACGAGGTCATCCACTCGATTCTCGACGTGATGTACGCAAAGGCGCCGTGGACGGTGGTCCGCCGCGCGATGCACATTCATCCGACCGTGTCCGAACTCGTGCCGACGATGCTGGCCGACCTCCGACCGATGGACTAGTGAGAGTCATTGGCCACACATGGGTGCAGAGGATCGGCGGCCGACCCCATAGGGGGGAGTGACGCGCGCGAGTGAAGGCGGTTACCCTCTCAGCATCGCGAACTTGTTTGGGACTCCTGTCAACCGACGAAGTGTTTGCGGCATATGAGCGAAGGGAGATGACAGCATGGCGCTTGACCTGGTGATCCGGCGGGGGACGATCGTCGACGGCTCGGGCGCCCCGCGCTATCGCGGCGACGTCGGCGTCAAGGACGGTCGGATCGTCGAGATCGGGCGCATCCGTGCGTCGGCCCAGCGCACCGTCGACGCCGACGGTCTGATCGTCGCGCCGGGCTTCATCGATGGCCACACGCACATGGACGCCCAGGTGTCGTGGGATCGGATCGGGAGCTGCTCCTGCTGGCACGGTGTCACCAGCGTGATCATGGGCAATTGCGGCTTCGCGCTGGCGCCGTGCAAGCCGGAGGCGCGTGAATGGTTCGCCCGCTGCCTCACCGCGGTCGAGGACATCCCAACCGAGGCGATGCTGGCCGGCATCGACTGGACCTGGGAGAGCTTCCCGGAGTACCTGGCGACCGTCGACCACTTGCCCAAGGCGATCAACTACGGCGCCTACATCGGCCATTCGGCTCTGCGCATGTACGTGATGGGCAAGCGCGCGCTGAGCGAGAAGGCCAGCGAGGACGACCTCGCCCGCATGGTCGCGGCGGTGCAGGAGGCGATTCGTGCTGGCGCGATGGGGTTCTCGAGCTCGCGCGCGACGACGCACGTCACTCCGGACGACACGCCGGTCGCGAGCCGGATCGCCGACTGGTCGGAAGTTGATCGTCTGGTCGGCGCCATGGCGGAGCTGAACGCCGGCATCTTTCAGGTGGGACCAGACATCTCGGGCGGCGAGGCGCAGCGCGAGTTCCTCGCCCGGTTGAAGCAGGTCGCCTTGGAGTCCGGGCGGCCGGTTATGTTCGGAACCCTTTCGAGCCGCCAGGGCAAGAGCCCGAACCCGTGGACGTACCAGCTCGACTACCTGGACGAGTGCGCCGCCGCCGGTGCGCGCATGTGGGGACAGGCCACCACTCGCTCGATCAACGCACTCTTCACGCTCAAGTCCTACCTGCCGTTCGACGTGTTACCCACCTGGCGGCAGGTGCGCAGCCTGCCCCTTCCCGAGCAGAAGCGTCGCCTCGCCGACCCGGCGACCCGCCGGCAGCTGGTCGCCGAGGAGGCGCGGATGAAGCCACGCGGCGACGTGTTCCAGGGCGGTGGCGCGGCCACCACCGATCCGCGCAAGCCGGACTACGACAATCTCTTCGCCATGCAGGGGGTGGACTGGAACGATCCGAGTGTCGCGCAGCTCGCTGCGGAGCGCGGCCAGCACGCGGTGGAAGTCATGCTCGATCTGGTGCTGGCAAACGAAGACCAGGTGTTCGTGCAGCCGCTGGTTAACGAACAGCCCGACCACGTGCTCGGCATGTTGCAGCACCCGCGGACGCTGGCCACGTTCTCGGATTCGGGCGCTCACGTCTGCCAGGAGATGGGCTCCTCGCTGCAGACCCATCTGCTCAGCTACTGGGTACGGGGCAAGCAGGCGTTCACGCTCGAGGCCGCCGTGCGCAAGCTCACCTTCGACAACGCGTCGGCGTGGGAGCTCAACGATCGCGGCCTGGTCCGCACGGGCTACAGGGCCGACCTCGTGCTGTTCGACGAGGCCCGCGTGAAGCCTGCCATGCCGACGGTGGAGACCGACCTGCCCGGCGGCGCGCGTCGCCTCGTGCAGAAGGCTGAAGGCATCGCCGCTGTCGTCGTCAACGGCCAGGTGACGCTGGAGCAAGGCGAGCCGACCGGCGCCGTGCCGGGAGAGCTGCTCCGGGGCCCTGGCGCGCGCGCGGCGTGACACGCGTCAGGCTCCCACACTGGGAGGCGTTTATGGATCCGATCGAGGTCAGACAGGTCAAAGAAATCATCCTCGTCAGCGACGATGTCCAGGCGAGCCGTCGCCTCTACCGCGAGGTGCTCGGGCTCGCCATGCCCGCCACGGCGGACCGGCTGAACCTCGCGCGCGTCGGGTCGCAATACCTGGGCGCGGCCCAGGCGGGGGTGATGGTGCACCCGGGCTTCACCGGCCGTGTCCACCTCGGCCTCGAGATCGACGCCGCGGACTTCGAACGCGCCGTCGACCACCTGCGGCGGCAGGGCATCGAGGTCACCATCCGTCCCCAGCAGCCGGGGTACATGGACACGCCAGAGAGCGTAGGCGCCTACTTCCTCGATCCCGACGCGAACCTGATCGAGCTCAGGGCGCCGCGGCCCGCCGCGGCGCCCTGAGCAGGATTCCCGCGAACGGCGCGGCGCTCACGGAAGACGCGTCAGGCGTGCTCGAGGCGCACGAAGTTCTGGTTGTACGCCGTGCCGGTTCCGATTGTGAAGCGAGGCTCTGTCAGCACGTTGAGCCCGCGCTCGTGCTTGGCCCACTCGCCCTTCGGCACGAAGATGCAGTCGGTCCGGAGCCCATCGTCGCACTCCAATCGAACGCGCAGCACGCCTCGGGGCGAGACGAGATTCGCGACACCACCGTGGCCCAGGCCCTGGGCACTCGCGACCGCCGGGTGCACGCGGGCGGTGAGAGGCGTGCCTTGCTGGCGCTCCTCGGGAATCTGCGAGTTGATCGCCCGGTCCGAGGCCAGCGCGATGAGGTGTAGCGGAAAGTCCGCCGACGGCAGCACGGGGTCGTCGTCGAACGCGGCCGGGAAGACGAAGCGGCCCGTCGGCGTCTTGAACTTGCCGGCCGCCCACGGCACGCGCGGCGTCCCCTCCGGCCAGAGCCGGCCACCCGCGGCCTTCAGCGAGGCGTGCGAGATGCCCTGGTGGCGGAACGTCGAGGTGAGCTGATCGATCCAGTACGCGGCGCTGCCCGCCATGTCCGGCCCGAAGCCGAGGCGATCGGCGAGCGCTTGCAGTATCACGAGATCGCTGCGCGCCTCTCCCTGGGGGGCGACCACCGGCTGCATGAGCTGCATCCAGAGATGTCCGTAGCTCGGAAGGAAGTCCTCCTCCTCCAGCATCGTCGTCGACGGCAGGAAGACGTCGGCGGACTCCGCCGTGTCGGTGAGGAACTGGTCCACGCACACCCGAAAGTCCAGCTTCGCGAGCTCGCGCCGCGTGCCCAGCGTGTCGGGCATCTGGTTGACGAGGTTGGTTCCCATGAAGAACGCCGTCGTGATGGGCGGGTCGGCGGTCGTTTGCAGCGCTTCGGCTAGCTTGCTCACAGGCACCGTGCGCACCACCGCAGTGCGACGGTCCAGGGCGACCGGCTTGTGCATGATCGCCCACGGCCAGTTGCCGAAGTTCACGCCGCCGCCGGGAATGCCGACGTTGCCGGTGAGGATACCCAGCGCCGCGACGAGGCGATACGTCTGGGCGCCGCGCGTGTATTGCTGCAGCCCGATGCCTTGCAGGATCGTTGCCGGCCGCGTGTCGGCGTACTCCAGCGCGAGGGCCTCGATGGCGTCGCGCGACAGGTCCGTGCGGCAGACGATCTCGTCCATCGACATCGCGTTCACGATCGCGAGGTAGTCGGCGAAGTGGTCGCTGACGGCGGCAACGCGCGCGCGGTCGACGTCGCGCCTGGCCAGGATCACCTTGGCCATGCCGATCGCGAGGTGACCGTCGCTGCCCGGCCGCGGCTGGATGTGGCCGTCGCAGTAGCGGACGGTCTTCGTCGCCGCGGGATCGATCACGATGGCGCGCGCGCCACGCGCCCGCGCCGTCTTGAGAATCGGCATCATGTGGATGTTGGTCACCGCCGGGTTGCGGCCCCAGATCAGGAACAGCTGCGTGTGCTCGGCGAGATCGAGCGGGTCGTGGATCTCGCACGCGCCGAAGGACTGCGTCGTCCCGTAGTCGGCCTCGCCACCGCAGAACCGGCCGACCGCCTGCGTGACACCTCCGTAGAGGTTGAAGAACCGCTCGCCCATGATCTTGAGGCCGGCGAAGGACCCGTTGCCCTTGTGATAGAGCACGGACAGCGTCCCGTGGCGTTCCTTCGTGCCGAGCAGCTTCTCGGCGATGAGGTCGAGGGCGTCGGCCCACCCCAGGCGCTGCCATCGACCGTTCGTCTTGCGGAGCGGATGGAGCTGGCGGTCAGGATGGTAGAAGCGATCGCGGAGATAGTGGTTGACCTTGTTGCAGAGAGCACCTCGCGTAATCGGATGCTCGGGATCGCCACCGATTCGCACGATGCGGCCGTCCGCGACCTCGGCCACGATGCCGCACGCGTCGAAGCAATCGAGCGAGCACGCGGTGTGCCGGATCTCCGTCGCCGCCATCGCCGCCATGCTGTCACGGACGTTGTGGTGGATCAAGGCCACGGTACCTCTCGCCCTTCCGGGCCAGACTTCCCGGATCCGATGATAGGCTCGGCCGGACATCCGGCACGCCTGCCGGGCAGGAGGACGTCAAGGTGATCGACCTGACCCGACCGCCGATGCTCTGGCGGGCCGCGTGACTCTCTCGGAGTCGTATGGGATGAGGGGTCCGTTCTCGCCTTGAGCAACACCGCGCTGCTCTGCTTCATCAGCCTCTGCAGCTGCTTCTCGATGGGCGCCTTCAGCCCGCTGCTGCCCGAGATCGGGCGCGCCGGCTCGCTGGCCGACTGGCAGCTCGGCGTCGTGGCCGGGGCGCTGGGCTTCGCCCGCATGGCGACCGCGATCCCCGCCGGCTGGCTGGCTGGCCGCTACCTCGGCACCACACTCTGCGCGTCGCCCGCGCTCAT
The DNA here is from genome assembly GCA_041499965.1 of Methylomirabilia bacterium. GTDB lineage: Bacteria > Methylomirabilota > Methylomirabilia > Rokubacteriales > CSP1-6 > AR5. The sequence goes on along the minus strand of JBGQLG010000252.1, from coordinate 2,326 downwards.
GCTCGCCGGCACCGTGTTGCTGGCTGTATCCCCGTCGATCTCGGTGCTGGTGCTCGGGCGGCTGATCCTGGGCTTCGCGTACACCCTCGGCACCGTGAGTGGGCTCATCGCGCTGCTGCTCGACGACCGAGGGCCCGGGGCCTCTGTGCGCCTGAACATCTTCGAGTTCTCCGCGATGATCGGCGTCCTCGGCGGGCTCGGCCTCGTCGGGCTGCTCCCCGGCCACTGGGGCTGGAGACTCTCGCTGCTGATCGCCTCGTCGCCCCTGCTCCTGCTCCTCGCCGCGGTGCCGAGCATCCGCCGGCGCTTCCCCGACGCCTCGAGGGCGCCCCAGACGCGCGCGTCGCGGACATTGGACGCGGGCCGCGGGGATCGGATGTCGGTCACGCTGTGGACGATGTTCGCGGTGGGCATCGTCCTCGCCCTGGCGTGGTCCGCGGTCAGCCAGTTCCTCCTGCCGCTCCGGGGGACGCGCGAGTTCGGCCTGGACCGGGGTGGTGTCTCGGGCCTGCTCATGCTCGCGCAGCTCGTGGACCTCGTCGCGCTGCTGCCCGTGGGGCGGCTTGCCGACGGCCTGGGGCGCACGCCCGTCCTCGGCTTCGTCATCGTGGTGCTCGGGCTGGGCACGGCCGCGGTTGGCCTGGGGTCGTTCCCGTGGTTTGTGGCGGGCTGCGCATGCTTCGGGTTCGGCCTCGCGGGCTGGATGCTGCCGGTCGGCGTGATCCGCGAGCACACGCGCGCCGAGCACCTGGCGTGGCGGATGGGCCTGTACCGCGTCGGCGTCGACGCCGCGATGTTCTTCGGCCCGTTCGCGAGCGGCCTTCTGGGCGAGGAGAAGGCGGGGATCTTCGTCACCGCGGTGGGCGGGCTGGCGCTCGTCGTCGGCGGGCGCCTGCTGCTCACCCCGAGCGGCCGCCGCGCCGCCGAGGTCTAGTCGATGATCTGGTCGGCGCGGCTCAGGACGACCTTGGGGCCCGCGCACGCCGAGCGCTTTCGCGAACTCGCACGAGAATGGTCGCGACTAGCCCTTCTTCCTAGAAACGCGCGGCCGGCGTGACCTTCGGCCTCAGCGTTAGCTGTCCGGCCAGGAGCTTGCGAAGGCTCTGACGCGCGACTAGGCGCTCGTCCTCGGTGCCGAGGATCGGAAACACGTGGGCGAGACGATACGGGTAGAACGTTGGCGTCACGCCGCTGCCCCAACCTGCATCGGGCCTGCTGCCCCGACCTGGACGCCGCGACCGGGCAGGACGCCCGACCCGCCCCGCGCAGACCCGCACAATGCGCTACAGTCCAGCTGTGGCATCGAGTATGCGAGCGTTAATCCGCCATCGCATCCCAGGAGGGACAGCATGAAGGCGAAGAAGAGCAAGGGCAAAGCAACTCCCAAGCGCGCGGTGAAGGATCTGCCACCGAAGAAGGGCACCGACGCGAAGGGCGGCGGTAAGGCGACGTTCCAGGATTTTTCGTTTGTCCACACGGTCGACAAAGCCTCGCCCGTGTTGTTGAAGTAGGCCGCCTAAGACTTCTGGTCGGGCTCCCACACTGAGGGGAATCGTCCTCATACGTCACCGTCCGCGGCGGGCGGGCGGTTCTTCCGGTAGGTCGTGCACGCATTGAGCAGGCGAGCGCCGCTCTGGACATACCCGGCCGCGGCACTACGCCGGGCCAGGCGGCCCTCGAATAGCTCCACGTCGGCCTCGGACTGATCGGAGGTCGACCGGATCTCACCCTGATAGCGGGCGCGGGCGAAGTCGAGGGCGGAGCCTTCGCTTTGGTCCACGCCGCTGGCGCCGTAGTCCGCGCGCTGTGTTGCGATCTGGCGGGCGTAGAGCTCTCGCCGGTTGGTCCGGGCGTCGATCACCGAGCCAGGTGGTGTCACCTGGTTCGCTCGAACTCAGTCCAGACTGTGCCATTTTCTCTCACAATGCTCAGGTACTCGCGGCCTCGTTGCTCGACGACAGTGAGGTGGCCAACCCATCGGCCGCCCTGACCCCAGCGAAGCACGCCCTCGACGATGCCGAGATATCCCTGGTAGGTACCGCCCTGGACGACCGAGACAATCCACGTGGCATCGTCGCGGACCAGAAGGTTCGCCCGGAAGTCCATCGCGCACCCACGGCACGGCACGAACCCGATCCACGAGCCCACAAGCAGCCTGGGGTCTGTGATGGTCTTCGGGGTGCTCGCCGTCATGGCGCAGCCCACGAAAGCCAGCGTGAGGATGAATAGACCGAGGAACCCTGCCGAGAGGCGGGAGCTCCGCATGACGTCTCCCTACCGCTTCGACTTCCGACACCCATCTCTCTGGGCGTCCGCTTCCGTCGCG
>JBGQLG010000251.1:0-7420 GCA_041499965.1 Methylomirabilia bacterium | reverse complement strand
TCGGCGCGAGCGGGTAGACACAATCCATCACGACAGCGCCCACGATGCGGTGATCGCGGTGGGAGGCTCCCAGATCATATGTCCGGCGAGGGTCGTGGGTGATGACGAGGCTGGGCTTGAAGCGTCGAATCTGGCGGGTCACGTCCTGGCGCAGGGCGTGCGTGTCCTCGACCTCGCAATCGGGGTAGCCGAGAAACTCGACGCGCTGAACTCCGAGCAGCCGGGCCGCGGCGCGCTGTTCCGCCGCCCGAATCGTCGAGAGACGCTCGGGCGTCATCGTCCGGTCCCCGGACCCCTTGTTACCGTTCGTGACGACGACGTACGTGACGTCGCAACCCTGCCGCGTCAGTATCGCCACCGTACCGCCCGCCCAGGACTCAGCGTCGTCCGGATGGGCAATGACGACCAGGGCGCGATCATGGCGGGTTTCATCAGGCCGGACGAAGCATCCACGCACAGGATTCTCCCCTGAGCTTCGTGAGCATGACGGTCTCGCGAGAGGCCGCCGTACGACCGGATCAGTTCGGGAGAGAGACTCTAGGCTTGGGTCCGGGCGCGACTGTGGCTGGTGGAGCGCGCGGCGGAGGCCGGCGGACGCGCCACGGGGGCGGTGAACGCCGCGATCAGATCGAACACCAGCGGGGCCGGTGCGGCCTCCGCCACGACGGCGGCGCCGTGCAGCGCCGCCAGCAGGACGAGATCGTGGTCCTGGTTGTAGAGGCCGGGCTTCGAGGTCGCGTGCGTGTGCGGCAGGCCGGCGCCCTGCAGCAGGACCGCCGCCACCGCCAGCAGCAGGAACGCGCCCACGACGCGGCGGGGACGCAGACCGGAGGGAACGGGCGGCATGACGAGGACTACAGGTACACCCGGGGCGGACCGGCGCGCAAGTCTCACGCCCGCCAGTCCGAGCGGGTGGGCAGCAGGCGGTCGGCGATGAGGTTGCGCATCATCTCCAGCGTGCCGCCGCCGATGGCGAACATGCGCGCGTCGCGCACCATGCGCTCGAGCGGCAGCGTGCGGCCGTAGCCGGCGGCGCCGTGGATCTGCAGCGCCTGACTGGTCACCTCCTGCGCGGTCTCGGCCGCGAAGGTCTTGGCCTTGGCGGCGTCGAGCGCGTCGGGGAAGCCGCGCCCGGCCCTCACGGCGGCGCGATGGATCAGCAGGCGGGCGGCGTCGAGCTTGATGGCCATGTCGGCCAGCTTCCAGCGGATGCCCTGGAAATCGCCGATCACCCGGCCGAACTGCCGGCGCTCGCCCGCGTAGGCCAGCGCCCGCTCGTAGGCGCCCTGCGCGATGCCGAGCGCCACCGTCGCCGCGCCCAGGCGCTGGCCATTGTAGGCCCGCATCAGGTGCTTGAAGCCGTCGCCGGGGCCGACCAGCAGGTTCTCGCGCGGGACGTCGCAGCTCTCGAAGTGCAGCTCGCCCTCGGGGATGCCGCGCAGGCCCATCATGAATTCGCGGCGGCCGATGCGGAAGCCTGGCGTGTCGCGCTCGACGAACACGCCGCCGATGCCGTCGGCGCCGGGGCGGCCGCCGAAGCGCGCGTACACGAGGTAGAGCCGCGAGGTGCCGGCACCGGTGATCCAGCACTTGTGCCCGGTCAGGCGGAACCCGCTCGGCGTCTCGTCCGCCCGCGTCGTCATGTCGGTCGCCGCCGAGCCGGCGGCCGGCTCGGAGATGGCGATGGCCGGCTTCTCGCCCTCCAGCACCCACGGGAAGTAGCGGCGCTTCTGCGCCTCGGTGCCGTAGGCGGTGAGCGCGCCGACCACGCCCAGGTTGCCCTCGACCACGATGCGCCCGGTGACGCCACAGGCCCGCGCGATCTCCTCGATGACGAGCACCACGTCGAGCAGCGGCCGCTCGCCCCCGCCGTGGGAGGCCGGCATCGTCATGCCCATGAAGCCGGCGGCGGCCAGGTCCTTGACGTTGTCCCACGGATACTCCTCGGCGGCGTCCCAGCGCGCGGCGCGCCCAGCGAAGACCGCGTCGGCCAGCTCGCGGGCGCGGGCGCGCAGCGCCTCCTGCTCGGGGGTCAGCGGAAAGCTCATGCCATCCCTCAGTCGCACACCTTAAAGCTGGGAAATACTTCAATGGCCGCGTGCTCCGGGGGCCGGACAGATCGCATCAAGCGGCTAATGACTCTCGCGGAATACGTTGACGCCGGGGCCGGGCCGTGGGGCCCTCGCGGGCGTCATCATGGCGAGCCGTCGTCGCCGTTTGAGCGCAGGGCCCGGCTCGCGAGCCGCCCACGATTCAACTTGGCCTCGCCCCACCCCCCCTTGGGGGATGGGGGCCCGAGCGAGCCGGGCCCGGAGCGAGTTACGGCGACAAGCGAGCCATGCTGGCGCCCGCGAGGGCCCCACGGCCCGGCCCCGGCGTCAACGTATTCCGCGAGAGTCATTAGATGTGGATGGCCTGGCCGAGCGCGGCCAGCGTGGCTTCCAGCGCGGCCTCGGACAGGGTGGGATGCGCGTGGATCGTGTGCATGATCTCCTCGAGCGTCGCCTCCAGCGTGCGGCCCACCGCGAACTCGTGGATCATCTCGGTCGCCTCGGGCCCGACGATGTGCGCGCCGACGATCTCGCCGGTGGCCTTGTCGGCGACGACCTTCACGAAGCCGTCGGTCTCGCCCAGCGCCACCGCCTTGCCGTTGGCGGTGAACGGGAACTTGCCGACCATCACCTCGCGGCCGTTCTCCCGGGCCCGGGCCTCGCTGAGGCCGATGGAGGCGACCTGGGGCCGGCAGTACGTGCACGAGGGCACGTTGCCGTAGTCGAGCGGATGGGGCGTGCGGCCGGCGATGGCCTCGGCCGCGATCACGCCTTCGGCCATCGCCTTGTGGGCGAGCAGCGGCGCGCCGGCCATGTCGCCGACCGCGTAGATGCCCTTCACCGACGTCTCCATCGTGGGCGAGACCTTCACGAAGCCGCGCTCGAGCTGCACGCCGGCGGCCTCGAGTCCGACGCCGGCGGTGCGGGCGGCCCGCCCGACGGCCATGAGCACCTGCTGAGTCTCGAGCTTGCCGTCGGCGGTCTCCACGATGGCGCCGGGCCCGCCCGGCGTGACGGCGGAGACCTTCACGCCGGTCTTGATCGTGATGCCGCGGCGGCCGAACAGCCGGGCGACGAGCGCCGAGGCCTCGGCGTCCTCGACCGGCAGCACACGGTCCAGCGCCTCCAGGACCGTGACCTGGGTGCCGTAGGCGGCGTAGACGTCGGCGAACTCCATGCCGACGGCGCCGGCCCCGATGACGACGATCGACGCCGGGCGCGTCTCGTTGCGGACGGCGCCGTTGGACGAGATCACGATCGTCTCGTCGATGCTCACGCCGGGCAGCGACCGCGGCGCCGAGCCGGTGGCCAGGATGATCGCGCGCGCCTGCAGCGTCTCGGCACCGGCGGCGCCCGTCACCTCGACGGTCGTCTTCGACGTCAGGGTGCCGGTGCCCGGGACGAGCGTGATCTTGTTCTTCTTGAACAGGAACTCGACGCCCTTGGCCATGCGGTCGGCGACGCCGCGGCTGCGCTTGATCGCCTGTCCGTAGTCGGCGCTGACGCTGCCGACGGTGATGCCGAAGTCGCCGGCCCGCTGCACCAGGTGCACGACCTCCGCGTTGCGCAGCAACGCCTTGGTCGGGATGCACCCCCAGTTGAGACACACCCCACCCGGCCGATCGTCCTCGACCGCCGCGACGGACAGTCCGAGCTGGGCCGCCCTGATCGCCGCCACGTACCCGCCCGGCCCACTGCCGACGATGACGACGTCGAAGTTCTTCGCCATCACCGCCCCCCCCGGGCGATCTGGACCGTGTTCATCGCCCGCGCCCTCACACCAGCAGGCGTAGCGGTTCCTCGAGCAGGCGCTTCACGTCCTGCAGAAACCGCGCGCCCATCGCGCCATCCATCACGCGATGGTCGCAGGACAGCGTGAGCATCATGCGGCGGCCCACGCCGAGGCCGGCGTCGGTCACGACCGGGATCGTGCGCACGGTGCCGACGGCCAGGATGGCGCCCTCCGGCGGATTGATGATCGCCGAGAACTCGGTGACGTCGAACATGCCGAGGTTGGAGATCGAGAAGGTGGCGCCGGTCAGCTCGGGCACGCGCAGCTTGCGGGCCCGGGCGCGCTCGGCCAGATCGCGCGACTCGACGGCGATCTGGGCGATCGACTTGGCGTCGGCGTCGCGCAGCACCGGCGTGATCAGCCCCTCCTCCAGCGCGACGGCGATGCCGATGTGCGCGCGGTGGTAGACGCGGATCGACTCGCCCTGGAACGACGCGTTGACCCCGGGGTGCCCGCGCAGGGCCAGGGCGCAGGCGCGGATGACGAAGTCGTTGATCGAGGTCTTCGGCTGCCCCGCCAGGGCGTTGAGCTCCTCGCGCAGCGTCCCCGCGCGGTCCATCGCGACCTCCGACGAGACGTAGAAGTGCGGGACCGGCGCCTTGCTGAGCGGCATGCGCTTGGCGATGATCGCGCGCATCGGGCTGAGCGGCCGGTCCTCGAACTCCACGCCGGCCGGGACGGCCATCGCGGCCGCCGGGGCTGCGGCGCCCGCGTCGGACGCGGCCTCCACGTCGCGGCGCACCACGCGGCCGCCGGGGCCGCTACCGTGCACCAGTCGCAGATCCACGCCCGACTGCGCGGCGATCTTGCGGGCGAGCGGCGAGGCCTTGACGCGTCCGGGCCCGCCGGCGGGCCCGGCCACGGCGGGCGGCGGCGCCGACACGCGCGACGCGGTGGCGGGCGGCATGGTCGCGGGCGGCGACGCCGGGGCCGGCGCGACAGCACCGGCCTGGCTCACCAGCGCGGTGATGTCGTCGGCGGGGTCGGCGATGACGCCGATGAGGCCGCCGACCGGCGCGGCGCTGCCGGCCGGCACCAGGATCTTGCGCAGCACGCCCCCGCCGAACGCCTCCATCTCGACGTCGGCCTTGTCGGTCTCGACCTCGGCCAGGATGTCGCCGGCCTGGATGCGGTCGCCCTCCTGCTTGAGCCACTTGATGATCTTGCCGTTCTCCATCTGGTCGGAGAGCTTCGGCATGACGACCTTGGAGATCGACATCAGGGCTTCCCGTTCGCGTAGCAGACGCGGCGGACGGCCTCGATGATGCGCTCCTTCGACGGCGTCTTGGCCTTCTCGAGGTTCTTGGCGTAGGGCATCGGCGCCGGCACGCCGGTCACACGCTCGACCGGCGCGTCCAGGTCGTCGAAGGCCTGCTCGGTGATCACGGCCGACAGCTCGGAGCCCATGCCGGCGAAGCCGGCGCCCGCCTCCACCACCACGGCCCGATGGGTCTTGCGCACCGAGGTGAGGATCGTCCCGGTGTCGAGCGGCTGCAGCGTGCGAGGATCGACCAGCTCCATCGAGATGCCTTCCGTGGCCAGCTCGTCGGCGGCCTCCAGGGCGCGGTACATCATGCCCATGTAGGCGATGACCGTGACGTCGGTGCCCTCGCGGCGGATGGCCGCCTGGCCGAGCGGAATCGTGAACTCGGGATCCTCCGGCACCTCGCCCTTGATGTTGTAGAGCGTCTCCGACTCGATGAAGATCACCGGGTTGTCGTCGCGGATCGCCGTCTTCAACAACCCCTTGGCGTCGGCCGGCGTGGAGGGCCGCACCACCTTCAGCCCCGGCACGTGATAGAAGTACACCTCCATCGACTGCGAGTGCTGGGCGGCCAGCTGATGGGCGGGGCCGCCGGGGCCGCGGATGACGATCGGCACGTTGAACTGGCCGCCCGACATGTAATGCATCTTGGCCGCCGAGTTCACGATCTGATCGAGCGCGAGCAGCGCGAAGTTGAACGTCATCATCTCGACCACCGGACGCAGCCCGACCATGGCGGCCCCGATGCCCACGCCGGTGAAGCCGGACTCCGCGATGGGCGTGTCGACGATGCGGCGGGGCCCGAACTCCTTGAGCAGCCCCTGGGTCACCTTGTAGGCGCCCTCGTAGAGGCCGACCTCCTCGCCGATGACGAACACGCGCTCGTCGCGCCTCATCTCCTCGCGCAGGGCGAGATTCAGCGCCTCCCGGTAGGTCATCACCGCCATCGTCTAGGAGCCTGACCTTTCGCCGCCTTCGGCGTCTTTGAAGATGTCGGTGAGCAGCTCGGACTCCGGGGGCTCCGGCGAGGCGTCGGCGAAGGCCACCGCCTCGTCCACGAGATCGTTCACGCTCTTGTCGATCTCGCGCAGGTCGGTGTCGCTCAGCCAGCCGGCGGTGAGGGCCCGCTCGCGGAACAGCACGATGGGGTCGCGCTGCTTCTCGCGCTCGACCTCTTCCTTGGTGCGGTAGACGGCCCCGGCCGGGTCGCGCATCGAGTGGCCGCGGAACCGGTAGGTGCGCGCCTCGATCAGGCTGGGCGTGCCGTCGGCCCGTGCCCGGGCCACCGCCCGGGCGGTCGCCTCGCGCACGGCCAGCACGTCCATGCCGTCCACCGCCTCGCACGGCATGTTGTAGCTGCGGCCGAACTTGAAGATCTCCGTCTCGGCCAGCGCGCGCTCCAGCGAGGTGCCCATCGCGTAGCGGTTGTTCTCGCACATGAAGATGACCGGCAGCTTCCACAGCGCGGCGAGGTTCATCGCCTCGTGGAACTCGCCCTCGGGGACGGCGCCGTCGCCGAAGTAGCAGGCGATCACCTGGTCGCCCCCCCGGTACTTGATGGCGAAGCCCACGCCCGCGGCCAGCGGCAGGTGGGCGCCGACGATCGCGTGGCCGCCCAGGAAGTTGACGGTCGTGTCGAACAGGTGCATGGACCCGCCCTTGCCCTTGGACAGGCCGTCGACACGGCCGAACAGCTCGGCCATCATCCGCCGCGGGTCGGCGCCCTTGGCCAGGCAGTGTCCGTGCTCGCGGTAGGCGGCGATCGCGTAGTCGTCGGGGCGCATCACGGAGGTCGCGCCCACCGCCACCGCTTCCTCGCCGATGTACAGGTGGAGGAAGCCGCCGATCTTCCCGAGCGCGTACGCTTCCGCCGCCTTCTCCTCGAACCGGCGGATCAGCACCATGTCGTGATAGATCCGGCGCGCGACCCCCGGCTCGACCTCCGCCGCCGCCGCCTTCGGTTGAACCACGGTCTTTTGGGCCATGAACCCCCCTTGCCGCACGTGATGCCTAGCTTACCAATACATCCGACCGCGCTGCCTCGCCCTTGCCTCCAGCGGCGACCTCACCCCGGGCGGGACCGCGCGGCGCGCCGGGCGGGTTCGCGGCCGGTCCGGCGCAGGGGCCCAGGGCGCGCCATCATGGCGAGCCGTCGTCGCCGTTGTCGCTCCGGGCTCGGCTCGCGAGCCGCCCAGGCTGCGACTTGTCCGCGCCCCAACCCCCTTGGGGGCAGGGGGGCCCGAGCGAGCCGGGCCCGGAGCGACTTGCGGCGACAGGCGAGCCGTGCTGGCGCGCCGGGGGCCCCGGCGGCGG
>JBGQLG010000250.1:0-7572 GCA_041499965.1 Methylomirabilia bacterium | reverse complement strand
CGCGGTGCTCGCCCGGGCCAACCGATAGCGTCCTGCACGGCTAGCGCCGCTCGTTCACGGGCGCGGGGGAAGCCCGGGGGGCCCCGCCCGGGGGCCGCGGCCCCACGCGGGCCGGGGGGGGCTGGGTGGTGGCCTCTTCGAGTTGTGGGCGGCTCGCTCGCCGACCCCTGCGCTCGAACGGCAACAACGGCTCGCCATGATGGCGCGCCCGCCGCCCTCCCGTGCGAGCCCGGGCGTCACCCGAGCCCGTGAACGAGCGGCACTAGCCGATCAGCGCGCGGCCGGATTCGGCGGCGAAGCGCTCCAGGGCGGCGGCGTCCATGTCGGGCTTGGGGCGGATGATCAGGCGATCGACGCCGGCTGCGGCATAGGCATCGATCGTCTTCGGATCGGGGATGTCGATGCTCACCGGCGTGACGCTGATCTCGAGCCGTCCCAGCTCGGCGGGGCGTGGGTGCTTCTTGGCGGTGTCACGCAGCGCCCCGACGAAGCGCTCGGTGGTCGGTACGTCGAGGCCGAAGCCGTACCAGCCGTGGCCTTGGGTCACGGCGCGGCGGAAGGCCGGGGCCGTGCGGCCGCCGACGACGATCTTCGGGGTCGGCGTCTGGACCGGGCGCGGCATCGCCTGCACGCCCTCGAACGAGACGAAGCGTCCCTTGAACGAGGGCTTGGGCTGCGTCCACATCGCGCGCATCGCGGCCAGGTACTCGTCGGCGATGCGACCGCGGTCGGCGAAGGACGCGCCGACCGAGCGCATCTCCGGCTCGCACCAGCCCACACCGAGGCCGAAGACGACGCGGCCGTTCGAGAGCACGTCGAGCGAGGCCAGCTGCTTGGCCAGCACCAGGGCCTGGCGCTGCGGCAGGATGATCACGCCGGTCCCGAGCAGGATGCGCGTGGTGTGGGCGGCCAGGAACGTCAGCGCCACGATCGGATCGAGCAGGCGCTGATCGGACGGCATCGGCCGCTCCGGCAGCGGCGGATCGGGCAGCACCACGTGATCGGCCACCCACAGCGAGTCGAAGCCGGCGGCCTCGGCGGCGCGGCCCAGACGGGCGGCGGCATCAGGATACGCGCAGCTATGCAGGTTCACTCCGTGCAGTCCGAATTTCATGGCGTCTCCTCGGTGAAAGGAATCAATGGCCCCAGAGCTGCCGGCTGGCCAGCGCGGCGCCGGCGGTGAGCGAGGCGAGCTTGGCCCAGACGACGCTGGGATGGATCTCCGTCGAGCCCGCGAACGACGCGAACCCACAGTCGGCGCCGGCGACGACCCGCTCGCGTCCGACGACGCCGGCGAACCGCACGATGCGCTCGGCCACCAGCTCGGGATGCTCGACCAACACGGTCGACTGCGTGATGACGCCCGGCACGAGCAGCGCGCCCTCCGGCAGGGCGACGCGCTCCCACACGCGCCACTCGTGCTCGTGGCGCGGGTTGGCCGCCTCGAAGGAGTAGGCGCCGGCGCGCACGCGCAGGATGAGATCGACGACGTCCTTCAGCTCCATGTCGTGCACGCGCGGCCCCATGTTGATGCTGTAGCAGGTGTGGAACCGCACGCGCTCGCGCGGGATGCCGCGCAGCGCGTGGTTGAGCGCCTCCACCCGCACCTCGGCCCAGGCCCGGCACTCCGCCACCGTCGAGCGGGGATTGAGGATGTAGTAGGTCACCAGCCGCGGGTCGTCGATCTGCAGCAGGAAGCCGGCGGCGACGATCGCCCGGTACTCCTCGCCCATGGCCTCGGCGATCGCGAAGAGGTACTCCTCGTCGGTCTTGTAGTACGCGTTCTTCTGGCGCCCCTCGACGTTGGAGGGCGCGATGGCCGGGATGAACGCCTCCTCGACGTGCACGCCGGCCAGCGCGGCCTTGAGATTGTCGATATCGGCCTGGACCCGGGCGTGGCCGACGTAGGTCACGGGGCCGGTGCACACGAAGCGCGGGGCGGCGGCGTTGGGGCTCTGGCGCAGCGTCGGCTCGTAGAACTCCGGGAAGGCCGTGGCCTCCTTGGAGCCGGCCCACGGCAACGCGCCGGGCTCGGCGCTCGGCTCGAAGCGGCTCAGCCGCTCGGTCACGTAGGTGATGAAGCTCGGCTTGCTCATCTCCCCGTCGGTCACGACGTCCAAGCCCGTCTCGGCCTGCCGGCGAACCACGTCGGCCACCGCGCGCCGCACCCGCGCCGCGTACGCCGCCCCGTCACTGGGGCTCATCGCGAGCAGGTCGGCCGGACGCGGCAGGCTGCCGGCATGGGTCGTCAGGACGCGCTCGACGCTGCCCTTCATACGCGCAGGCAGAGATAGCCCGCCGCTCCCGCTGTGTCAAGGCGCGCGGCGCGCGACTCGCAATCGTCGTGATCCCGACCACGTGGCAGAATCAGGCGGGGGGGCGAGATGAGGGCCGAGCAGAGCTACGAGCTGATCGAGTCGGACGGCGGGGTACCGATCAAGGCATGGACCCGCGGCGTGCCGATCGAGGACGAGGCGGCCAGGCAGCTCCGCAACGTGGCGCGGCTGCCCTTCATCCACAAGTGGGTGGCCGCCATGCCGGACGTGCACTGGGGTATCGGCGCCACGGTGGGCAGCGTCATTCCCACGATCGGCGCCGTGGTCCCGGCCGCGGTCGGCGTGGACATCGGCTGCGGGATGATGGCCGTGCAGACGACGCTGACCGCGAGCGACCTGCCGGACAGCCTGCGAGCGGTGCGCACGGCCATCGAGCGGGCGGTGCCGCACGGCCGGGCGCCGCGGGGCCGGGACCACGGGGCCTGGGAGCATCCGCCGGCGCCGGCGCTGGCGGCGTGGGCCGAGCTCAGGCCGGGCTTCGACGCGATCGTCGCCCGGCACCCGGCCGTCGCCCGGTCGAATCACCTGACCCATCTCGGTACGCTGGGATCGGGCAACCACTTCATCGAGACGTGTCTCGACGAGGCCCAGCGGGTGTGGCTGATGCTGCACAGCGGCTCGCGCGGCGTCGGCAACAAGATCGGCCGTTACTTCATCGAGCTGGCGAAGAACGACATGCGCCGGCTGGTCACCACCCTGCCCGACGCGGACCTGGCGTACTTCACGGAGGGCACCGAGCACTTCGCCGACTACGTCGAGGCGGTCGAGTGGGCCCAGACCTTCGCCATGACGAACCGGCGGCTGATGATGAACGCGATCGTCGCGGCGGTGGCGGCCGTCCCGGGCATCCCGCCGTTCCGGGCGACGGTGCAGGCGGTGAACTGCCATCACAACTACGTGGCGCGCGAGCACCACTACGGCGCCGACGTGCTGGTCACCCGCAAGGGCGCCGTCCGCGCCCGCGTCGGGGACCTCGGCATCATCCCGGGCAGCATGGGGGCGAGCTCCTTCATCGTCCGCGGCAAGGGCAACCCGGAGAGCTTCAACAGCTGCAGCCACGGCGCCGGCCGGGCGATGTCGCGCACGGCGGCCAAGCGGCGCTTCACCCTCGCCGACCACGCGGAGGCGACCAAGGGGGTGGAGTGCCGCAAGGACGCCGACGTGCTCGACGAGACACCGGGGGCCTACAAGCCGATCGACGCCGTCATGGCGGCGCAGCAGGACCTGGTCGAGGTGGTCCACACCCTGCGGCAGGTCGTCTGCGTCAAGGGATGACCGTCCACGTGTAGAATCCTTCTCATGCCATCCGACCCCGACCGGAAGCTCGAGATCGTCACCGACGTCCCCGAGAGCGCCATGGTCATCTTCGCCCATCCCGACGACGCCGAGATCGGTTCGGGCGGGGTCATCGCCCGCTGGGTGGCCGCCGGCTGCGACGTGACCTACGTGCTGTGCACCAACGGCGACTCCGGCACGGCCGACCGCACGCTGACGCCGGTCGAGCTGGCGCGCCGGCGCGCCGTCGAGCAGCGCGCGGCCGCCGACTTCATGGGGGTCCGGCACGTCGAGATGCTCGGGTATCCGGACGGCGAGCTGGAAGACACGCGACAGTTCCTGGGCGACGTCGTGCGGGCCATCCGCAAGCACCGGCCCCACACGGTGCTCGTGCACGACCCCTACCGGATGAATGGCTTCCAGCACCGCGATCACCGCAAGGCGGGCATCACCGCGACCGACGCCGTCTACCCGTTCGCCCGCGACCACCTGCACTTCCCCGAGCACATGGCCGAGGGGCTGGAGCCGCACAAGGTGCGCGAGCTCTGGTACTGGGGCATGGACGAGCCCAACGTCATCGTCGACGTCACCGACGGGATCGAGCGGCAGATCGCCGCGCTCGTCCGCCACGAGAGCCAGATGCCGGGCTTCAACGTGCCGGCCGGCCAGACGCTCGGCGAGCGCGTGAAGAAGAACGCCGCCGAGCAGGCCGACGGCTACGGCTTCCAGTACGGCGCGGTGTTCCGCCGGCTGGTCGCCCGCCGCTGACGCCGCACTCACCCAGGAGGTAGGCCGATGTCTCTGCGTGCTCGCCTGCACGACGCGCTGCCGATCACCGCGCCGCTCGTCCTCAATCCCCTGATGGCCCGCATGGTCGAGGCGGCCGGCTTCCCGGCCGGCTACCTCGGCGGCGGGGCCAGCGGCTACGCCAAGGTCGTGCTGGAGGCCAACCTCAACGTGACCGAGATGTGCCAGGCCGCGCTGGACATCCGCGCGGTCAGCGCGCTGCCCCTCATCCTCGACGGCGCCTGCGGCTACGGCGATCCCATGCACATGCACCGCACGGTCGGCATGGCCGAGGCGGCGGGCTTCGAGGCGATCGAGATCGAGGACCAGCTCGTACCCAAGCGCGCGCATCACCACGTCGGCATCGAGCACATGATCCCGATCGAGCTGATGGCGGCCAAGGTGAAGGAGGCGGTGGCCGCGCGCCGCAGCGCCGACTTCCTGATCGTGGGCCGCACCAACGCCATGCGGGCCAGCACCATGGACGACGCGCTCCGCCGCGGCGAGGCCTACCGCAAGGCCGGCGCCGATCTCGTGCTGCTGTCGATGGCCCACACGCCCGAGCAGCTGCGCGCCATCGCCGAGCGGCTCGGCGGTCCGCTGATGTACCTGGCCGGCCGCGGCGGCCTGGCCGGCTCCGGCCTGACGCTCAAGGAGCTGGGCGCCCTCGGCTACAAGATCGTCGCCGATCCCTCGACGCCGCTGCTGGCCGCCTTCGTGGCCTGGAAGAAGGTCTACGCGGATCTCGCCCGGGACTTCGGCAGCGCCCAGCCCAAGACCGACTGGTCGCCGGTCGAGCACGAGATGCTGCAGATCATCGACATCGAGAAGCTGCTCGCCGTCGAGCGCGCCACCGTCGAGAAAGGCCAGGACTGAGATGGCCGTGGAGCTCGGCGTCCTCATCCCCACCCGCGAGGCGATCATCTCCGGCCGGCCGGAGACCGCGCCGCTGCTCGCCATGGCCGAGCGCGCGGAAGCCGCCGGCTTCGACTCGGTGTGGATCGGCGACTCGCTCACGGCACGGCCGCGCCACGAGCCGCTGACCCTGCTCGCCGCTGTCGCCGCCCGCACCCGGCGCGTGCGGCTAGGCACCGCGGTGCTGCTGCCCGCGCTCCGCAACCCGGTGGTGCTGGCCCACATCGTCGGCACGCTCGATCGCGTGGCCGAGGGCCGCGTCATCCTGGGCATGGGCATCGCCGCCGACACGCCGCCGATCCGCCGGGAGTTCGCCGCCGCCGGCGTGCCGTGGGATCGTCGGGTCGGCCGCTTCCTGGAGACGCTGGCGATCTGCCGCGCGCTGTGGACCCGCGATCACGTCAGCTTCAGCGGCAAGCACTTCACCCTGGAGGACGTGACGATGGAGCCCAAGCCGCACCGGGCGGGCGGCCCGCCCATCTGGATCGGCGGCAGCGGCCCCACCGCGCTGCGCGAGGCGCCCAACTTCGACGCGTGGTTCCCCACCGGCCCCCACGTCGAGTTCTTCGCCGAGCACTTCCCGCGTATCCAGGCCGCCGCCCGCGCCGCCGGGCGCGCGCCCGACGCGGTCATCGGCGCCGCCTACGTCACCGTGGCGCTCGATCCGAATCCGGCCGCGGCCGAGCAGCGGTTGAACACGTTCCTCGAGACGTACTATGCCGCCCCGGCCAGCGCGATTCGCGCGCGCCAGGCCGCCTACGCGGGGTCACTCGAGGGCTGCGCCGAATGGCTGCAGCGCTGGATCGACGCCGGCTGCCGCCACCTGATGCTGCGCTTCGCCGGCGGCGACCAGCTCGGCCAGGTGGACGAGGTGGCCTCCCGGCTGCGGCCGCGGCTCGTCAGTCGGTGAGCGACCGGTAGATCTCGACCTCGGCGGCGCCCTCCGTGAGGCCTTCCTTCTCGCGGCGCTCGCGGTAGACGGCCAGGTGCGGCGCCTTGCGGTGCGCGTCGAAGGCCGCGTCGTCCTTGTACTGCTCGTAGAAGATGAACAGGTCGGGGTCCTTCGACGATCGGTGGGGCCGATAGACCAGGCAGCCCGGCTCCGCCTTGCGCACGACTCCCGCCTGCTCGCGCAGTAGCGCCGCCAGCGCGTCGCCCTTGCCCTTCGCCGCCCGGATCTTCGCCACCACCGTCAGCACGTCTGCCATCGCTCTCGCTCCTCCTGGCGATCGCTGCACGATCGCCGGTCCGTTCCGCGGATCACACCATCGCGCCGGGTCCCCGCGGAGTCAAGGCGCTCTGTCGGGATAACCCCGACGCCCAGAAAACGCTTGCCTGCCGAGGGCGACCACGCGCAATGTGCGCCCATGACGCCGGGGCCAGCGCCGCACCTGGGGCTCCTGCAGCAGCTCGGCCGCCTGGTGAGCGTGCTGAAGTACAGCTTGGTGTTCAGCAGCGCGGTCGTCGTCCTGCCCCTGTCGGGCATCGAGGGCGTGGCGCTCGACTCGATGACCGGCAACCTCTTCGCAGAGCTCTCGCCGATCGGCGTGTTCTGGGCGTCGCTGTTCCTCCTCGCCGCCGCGTGGAGCGTGATGCTCACCACCGGTCTCGTCGTGAACGGCGTGACGCAGCGCTGGAGCTCCTCGGCCGCGAGCTATCGGCGCTTCGCGTCGGTGACGGCGGCGCCCAGCGGCCATCTCCCCGTCTGGGCCGAGCTCCTCTTCTCGGTTCCGGTGACCACGCCCCAGCTCGTGTACTTCGCCGCGCTGGCCGGGCCGGGACTCGTCGTCATGGTGCACTACGCGGTGCGCTACACGGACACCGAGCTGGTGACGGGGTACGCCGTCCTGGCCCAGGCCCTCGGGGCGGCGGTGGCCGGCGTCGTCGCCGCCTATCTGGTTCTGCTGGCCGTGTGCGCGCCGGCCGCGCTCCTGGACCCGACCGACCCGCCGCTGCGCGATCCCATCGCCATGCGCGTGTGGGCCCGGCTGCGACCCTTCACGCGGCTGACCGCCGCGATGCAGTGGCTGCAGCGGTGCGTGTCGACGCTCGCCGCCTGGCTCCGGCTGGACTACCTCCTCGATCCGACGGCCGGCCGGCTCCTGTATCCGGCCCACTTCTTCGCGCTCACCGTGACGGTGGTGCTGGGCGTCTTCTGGGTCGCCTTCGCGCTCCTGTTCCGGCCCGAGGACGGCGTCTTTCGCGTGGCCCCGGTGGTGCACCTGTGGATGAGCCTGCTGCTCTTCATCTGGGTCTTCGG
>JBGQLG010000249.1:0-7581 GCA_041499965.1 Methylomirabilia bacterium | reverse complement strand
GAAAAGGGGTGCCGCTCAACGAGGAGTTCGTCCATCGAGCCGGACATCGACGGCCGTCTTCGGTTCACGAGCCTAACGCTCCGTAATCGTAGCTGCTTCGGCGCTCTCTCGAGCGCTCCACCCACGGGGTTCCCCTCCGCTCCGTGTCGCCCATGCTCAGGACGACGCTGGGAGCCCTGCTCGCTCTGGTGACGACCCTCGCCGCGGGCGCGGCCACGGCCGACCCGGTCGCCGTCGGCTTCCCGGTCTTGCGGTGGCTGAGCGGCGAGAAGCTGGCTCAGGGTGAGCTGAGCCAGGTGCCCCGGGGCGGCGACGTCGTGGAGAGCCGCCTGGTCTTCCGGTTCCGGGACGGCTCACTGTACGACGAGCGCGTGCTGTTCTCCCAGCGGGGCGTGTTCACGCTGCTCAGCTACTGTATCGTCCAGCGAGGCCCATCGTTCCCGGTCGACGCTGGAGGCCAGCGTCGACCGGGCCACCGGGCCGCTACGCCGTTCGCTATCGCGCGGACGAGGACAGCCCTGAGGAGCTACTGCAGGGCGAGTTCGAGCTGCCGCTGGACGCCTACAACGGCCTGCTGTCGATGCTCATGAAGAACATGCCGGCGGGTGACTCGACGGTGGTGCAGATCGTCGCGTTCACGCCCAAGCCGCGGCTCATCAAGATGCTGCTGACCCCGGCCGCCGAGGATCCCTTGACGGTCAACGATGCGGCGGTGCTCGCGACGCGATCCCTGGTCCGGCCCCAGCTCGGCCTGCTCGCCTCGCTGCTGGTGACCGACCTCCCGGACGTGAAGTGCTGGATCGCCGGCGGCGAGGCGCCGGCGTTCCTGCGCTTCGAGGGGCCCCTCGACTTCATGGGCCCCATCTGGCGCATCGACTGGTCCTGAGCCCGCCGGGGGGCTCTACGCCGCCTCCCAGAGCCCCTCGGCCACGCCGGCGGACTTGTAGGCTTCGCGAATACGGTCGAGGTTCTGGGTGACGAGCAGGCCGATCTTGGCGAACGGCTCGAAGACCGGTCCCTGACCGCCGATGACCGGGAAGGCCACCCTGGGGAGCTTGTCCCATTGCGCGTGGAGGGCCTCGCTCACGGTGGCGAGGTTCGTGTAGAACTCCTCCTTGCCCTGCTCGGCCCGCTTGACGATCGGCGTGATGAGGCAGTCGATGGCCTCGCGCGCGCGCGTCGTGGCCCCTTCCATCGCCGCCTCGGCCAGCGGCACCACCGTCACCCCCAGCTCGCCGAGGAACCGCTGGAGCAACAGGCCCAGCTTGTCCTGCAGCAGCGCGGCGGGCAGGCCGACCGTCTTCACCGACCGGTGCCCGAATTCCCGGGCCTCGGCGTAGAGCTGGGTCTTGAGCCAGTCGACGTAGGCGCGATTGTCCTCGTCCTTCCACCACTGCCGCAGCATCTTCTTGCCCCAGTAGCGGATCGTCACGTAATAGAGATCGCGCTTGAGCAGCTTCTTGGCGATCCCCCGCCACGAGTAGAACTTCTCCATGGCGCCGATGGCCGCCGTCTGCAGCTCCCAGGGGCTCATCCGCCGGGGCTGGTGCACGGCGTGGTGCCCGTCGTAGAAGGTCCAGTTCCGGTTGATCACGTACTTGTCACCCTTGTCGTAGAGGGTGTCCCAGTCGGGCGAGCCGGGGATGGGCGTGAGGATCATGAACTGGATCGAATCGATGTCGTGCTTGAGCGCGAACTCGGCGGTGGCGTCGATCGTCTCGACGTCGTCCTCGTCGGAGCCGACCACGAACATGCCGTGGATGCGGATCTTGTGCTCGTGGAACCGCTCGATGGACCGCTCGATCTTGGCCAGGTCCTGCTTCTTCTGGAAGAGCTTGAGCGTGCGCGGGTTGATCGACTCGAAGCCGACGTAGACGTTGAAGCAGTTGGAGTCGTGCATCAGCTGCAGCAGCTCGGGGTCGTCCACGGTCTCCGTCCGCACCTGGGCGCCCCACTGCGGCGTCAGGTTGCGCTCGATCATCTTCCGCAACAGCTCCTTCACCCGCTTCTTGTTCGCCGTGAAGATGTCGTCGGCGAAGAACGTGTACATGTTGCCCTTGTGCAGCTGCAGCTCTTCCAGCACCCGATCGATCGAGTGGGTCCGGAAGGCGTGGCCGTACATGCCGGGCACCGAGCAGAACGTGCAGGAGAACGGGCACCCCCGGGAGGTGGCCACCGAGATGACCCCGCCCGGCTTCCAGCCGCTGATCAGGTGGTAGTCGGGGATCGGATTGACGTCGAGGTTGGGGATCTTGGGCCGCTCGGGGTTGCTGACGACGCGTCCCTCGTCGGTCCGGTAGGTCAGGTTCTGGATCTTGTCGAAGCCATCGCCGCGCTGGATGGCGTCGACGAGCTCCTGGAAGGCGAACTCCCCCTCGCCGCGGACGACGAAGTCGGCGTGCTGCATGCCCTCCTCGGACATGAAGCTCGTGTGGGTGCCCCCCATGACCACGACCTTGCCGGCCGCCCGCATCGTGTCGGCGAGCTTGTAGGACTGCGGCGCCGTCGAGGTGATGGCGGAGACGGCGACGAGGTCGGCCGCATGGAGCTCGCTCATGTCGATGGCCTGGATGTCCTCGATGTATACGCGCACGTCGTAGCCCTTGGCCCGCATGATGGTGCCCAGGAGGACCGAGCCGAGGCGGGGAATACAGACGCGGCTGTAGATGTGCAGATGCGTGGACTTCGGCTCCACGAACACCAGCTTCCTCAGCGAGCGCTTCATAGGCTCGGTCTCCTCGCGTTGTAAGAGCCCGTCGCCTCGGCACTATTCGGCCGCGGCGACGGTCACGTTGCGAGCACACGCTACCGCGCGGGACTCGGCAAGTCAACGATCCTGACAGGTGTCGCCACTCAACATGGTGCGCGAAACGTGCCAGCACGCACCGGATATCGGGCTTTCGTCTTGACACCACGCGCGACCGATTCCTACGATGCCGCCGACGCGACCCGAGGCCCCGGTCCCCACCTCACCCATGGATCACCGACGCGCGTACCTCTTGCTGGCCCTCGTCATCGTGTTCTGGGCGGGCAACTACCCGCTCGGCAAGCTGGCCCTCGCGCAGCTCGGCCCGATCACGTTGACCGGCGCTCGCACGCTGCTGGCCGCGCCGCTGCTCCTGCTCGTGGCCCGGCTCATCGCGCCGCTGCCGCGCCCCCTCGGTCGGGCCGACTACGCGGCCTTCGTGGTGCTCGGCCTCAGCGGCCTCGTCGCCAACACCACCGTCTGGTACCTCGGCCTGAAGCACACGACGGCGCTGAATGCGGGCATCGTCGGCGCCTCCTCACCGGTCTTCATCGCGGTGTCCGCGGCCCTGGTCCTGGGTGATCGGCTGACGCGCCGGAACTGGATCGGGATCGGCCTCAGCGGGCTGGCCGTGCTGATCACAGTGGCCAAGGGCTCGCCGGCCGTGTTGCTGAGCTTCTCGGTGAATCGCGGCGACCTGCTGATCCTGGCCTCGCAATCCGCCTGGGTCGTCTACTCGCTCTACAGCCGGGCGGCGGCCTCCACGCTGCCCCCGGTCTGGATCATGGCCGGCGCCAACGTGGTCGGAGGCCTCGTGCTGGTTCCCCTGGCCCTCCTGGTCGAGCACCCGTGGGAGCACTGGCGGGCGTGGACGGGGTGGCTGGTGGTGGCCTACGGCGCGCTGCCGATCACGCTCGGCCACCTGTGGTTCTATCAGGTGATCCGCATCCTCGGCGCCGGGCCGACCGCGACCTTCCTGAACCTCATGCCCTTCGCCGTGCTGGCGCTGTCGTGGCTGCTGCTGGGCGAGACCATTCACGCCTATCACGTGGCCGGCGCCGCCCTGGTCGTCGTCGGCGTCTACCTGGCGACCCGACCCACCTGAGCCCGCGGCTTGACCACCGGCGCCGGCTTGGCCTTGTCGTCCTTGAGCAGTCCCTTCACCTCATCCATGAACTGGGCGATGTCCTTGAACTGACGGTAGACCGAGGCGAAGCGCACGTAAGCGACCTGGTCGAGGCGCTGCAGCTGCTCCATGACCATGTCGCCCAGCTCCTGGCTGGAGATCTCCTTCTCGGCGCGCTCGTGGAGCTTGGCCTCGAGGTCGGCGACCACGTTGTCGACCGCCTGGATGGCGATCGAGCGCTTCTCGCACGCCTTGAGGAGCGAGCCGCGCAGCTTCTGGCGGTCGAACGGCTCGCGCCGCCCGTCGCGCTTGACCACGTGGGGCAGCACGTCCTCGATGTACTCGTAGGTCGTGTACCGCCGGTGGCACTTCAGGCACTCGCGGCGGCGCCGGATGAACTCCCCGTCCCGACCGACCCGCGAGTCGACGACGCGATCCTCGGTGTGGCCGCAGAACGGGCATTTCATGGGCGCCCTCCTCCTGTGGCGGGACCGCTCACCTCACCCGGTCCGGGTAGAGCGGGAAGCGGCCGGTGAGCTCCTGGACCTCGCCGCGCACCCGCGCCTCGACGGCGGAGACGCCGAGGTTTGCCAGCACGCGGTCGATGAGCTCGGCGATCGTGGCCATCTCCGGCTCCTTCATGCCCCGCGTGGTGACCGCCGGAGTGCCGAGCCGGATGCCGCTCGTGACCATCGGACTCTTCGTGTCGAACGGGATCGTGTTCTTGTTGACGGTGATCCACGCCCGGTCGAGCGCCTCCTGCGCGTCCTTGCCGGTGATGTTCCGGGGGGAGAGGTCGAGCAACAGCAGGTGCGTGTCGGTCCCGCCCGTCACCAGCCGGTGGCCGTGGGCCAGCAGCGCGTCGGCCATGGCCTTGGCGTTGCGCACGATCTGCTGCTGGTAGGCACGCCACTCGGGCGTCAGCGCTTCCTTGAAGGCGACGGCCTTGGCGGCGATCACGTGCATGAGCGGACCGCCCTGCACGCCGGGCATGACCGTCTTGTCCAGGCCGGCGGCGTGGGCGGCGCGGCACATCACCATGCCCCCGCGTGGGCCACGTAGCGTCTTGTGCGTGGTCGTGGTGACGAAGTCGGCCACGCCGATCGGCGAGGGATGCAAACCCGCGGCGACGAGCCCGGCCGGGTGCGCAATGTCGGCCATGAGTGCGGCCCCCACCTCGCGCGCGATCTCGCCGAACGGCGCGAAGTCGATGGCGCGCGGGAACGCCGAGCCGCCCGCGATGATCAGCTTGGGCCGGTGCTGCCGGGCGAGATCGCGCACCTGGTCGAGGTCGACGCGCTCGGTGTCTCGCTGCACGCCGTAGGCGACGATCGAGTAGAACTTGCCCGAGTAGTTGACCGGGCTGCCCGCGGTCAGGTGGCCGCCGTGCGAGAGATTGGGCCCGAGCACGACATCGCCCGGCTTGAGGAGCGTGAAGTAGACGGCCATGTTGGCCTGGGCCCCGGAGTGCGGCTGCACGTTGGCGTGCTCGCACCCGAACAGCTCCTTGGCCCGCGCGATGGCGAGATCCTCGACGACATCGACGACCTCGCAGCCGCCGTAGTACCGCCGGCCGGGATAGCCCTCCGCGTACTTGTTGGTGAGGACGGAGCCGGTCGCCTCCAGCACGGCCTCGGAGACGAAGTTCTCGGAGGCGATCAGCTCGAGATTGCGGGACTGGCGCTGGGCCTCCGCGTGGAGGGCCTTGGCGACCTCCGGATCGACATCGGCAAGCCGCCGCGCCATGCTCAGACCATACCGATTGTGGCCTCCAAGGTCAAGCCGACTACATGCTGGGGGGCCACGACATGGCCCCCCAGACCCCCCCGGGCGGCTCGGGACGGCCCGGCGGAGCCGTGCCGCTCCTCGTCACGGGTCCGCCACGACGCGCTCGGCCGGCGGTACGTCCGAACCGTCTTGCGCCTCGGGCGGCCGGCTGCGCCGGCCTGCCCCTCGGTCACGGGTCCGCCACCACGCGCTCGGCCGGCGGTACGTCCGAACCGTCTTGCGCCTCGGGCGGCCGGCTGCGCCGACCTGCCCCTCGGTCACGGCTTCGCCACCACGCGCTCGGCCAACTGCACGTCCGAAGCGTCTTCCCACCTCGGGCGGCCGGCTGCACCGGCCTGCCCCTCGGGCGTGGCTTCGCCGCCACTCGCTCGGCGCGCGGCACTCCAGATCGGGGGCGCGCCTACGGCCGCTGGCTGCGCCGGCCTGCCCTTCGGTCGAGGGGGATGGCTTGCGTTGCTCGCCGCGGTCGGCGGCTTCGCCTGACGTGTCGCGAATGACTGTCGTGGAATTCGGTGACGCCGTGAGCCGGGCGCGGTCGCCGCGGGTGCGCCATGATGGCGAGCCGTCGTCGCCGTTCGAGCGCAGGGTCTGGCTCGCGAGCCGCCCAACGATTCATCTTGTCCGCGCGCCAGCCCCTCTGGGGATGGGGGGCCCGAGCGAGCCGGGCCCGGAGCGAGTTACGGCGACAGGCGAGCCATGCGGCGCACCCGCGGCGTCCGCGCCCGGCTCGCGGCGTCACCGAATTCCGCGACGGTCATTGGCGGTGCGCGGGGATGATCGCAGGGAACTCGAAGGTTTCCAGGGACGCGGTGTCGGCGCCGGTGGCGACGAGACGGGGGACGTCGAGCTGGGACTCGGCGGCCTCGGCCTGGGCGATGGTCATGCGGGTCAGGGGGTGTTTGGGGACGAAGAGGGTGCAACAGTCGGCGTCGGGCTCGATGGAGATCTCGTAGGTGCCGAGACGCTTGGCCTCGTCGGTGATCTCGATCTTGTCGGTGCCGATGAGCGGGCGGAAGACCGGGCCGGCGGCCACCGCGTCGATGGCGCAGATGTTCTCGAGCGTCTGCGAGGCCACCTGCCCCAGGCTCTCGCCGGTGACCAGAGCCGGCGCGCCCTCACGACGGGCGATGGCCTCGGCGATCCGGACCATCAGGCGCCGGTAGACGACGACGCGAGCCGGCCCCGGCACCGAGAGCACGACCTCGCGCTGGATCTCGCCGAAGGGCACCAGGTGCAGGCGCGAGGCGTACTGCCACTCGGTCAGCCGCTCGACGAGCGCGCGGGCCTTGGCCTGCGAGGTGGGCGGCAGGTACGGCACGCTGTGGAAGTGCACGAAGACAACGCGGCAACCGCGCTTCATCAGCCGCCAGGCCGCCACCGGCGAGTCGATGCCCCCGGACAGCAGCGCCGCCACCGTGCCGCTGGCGCCGACCGGTAGGCCGCCGGGGCCGGGCCGGCGGTCCAGCGCGACGAAGGTCTCGTCGGGCAGCACCTCCACCACGATCTCGACCTCCGGATGCTCGAGGTCCACGCGCGTGCTCACCCGCTCCAGCACGAACGCGCCCAGCGCGCGGTTCAGCTCCACGCTCGACATCGGGTACGTCTTGAAGGCACGCCGCGCGGTGATCCGGAACGAGGCGAAGCGCCGGCCCTCCACGAGCGCACCGATGACCGACCGCATGGCGTCCAGCGTGGACGCCGTCCGGTAGCCGAGCAGCACGCTGGCCACGCCGCACACGCGCCGGGCCCGCTCGAGCACCGCCTCGGGCTGTGGGTGTCCCTCGAGGTCCAGGACGATGCGGCCGGGCCGCTGGCGCACGCTGACCGGCCCGATGTCGGCGACCGCCCGTGCGAGATTGCGGGCGAGGTGGCGCAGGAAGAGTGGACTGTTGCCGCGCTTGAGGCTGATCTGGTGGTAGTG
>JBGQLG010000248.1:0-7631 GCA_041499965.1 Methylomirabilia bacterium | reverse complement strand
GCCCGGACCCAGCGTCAGCCAGGCGCGCGCCAGCAGGGCGGCGATCTCGTCGCGCGCCTGGCGCAACGCCTCGGCGAAGACGGCCTGGTGGCCCCGGAGCGCCGGAGCGAAGTGCGGCGAGAGATCGGGCGTCGGCCGCCCCGGCTCGTGCCGGCAATCCTCCGCGAGCGGCCGCGTGATGACGCCGTCCGTGGCCAGGTGATCGACGAAGATCTCGACGAGCAGGTCGTAGACGGCGCCGGTGAACGGCCCCGACAGCTTGTGCTTGTTGAGCTTGGGATCGGCCCGCACCGAGGCCAGCGTGGCGTCGTTGAACGCGGTGCGCTCGACGTCGGCCTTGCCGTGGCCCCACTCGCCGACCCGCGACAGCAGCGAGTCCTCGTACAGGTAGCCCTTGGTCGCCCGCAGGACGTGGGCGATCACCGAATCGAGCTGCATGGCCACCACGAGCGCGATGAGGTCGGCGGCGCCCTCCTCGTGGGCCCGGTGCTGCAGCGCGCGCTCGTCGTCGGGCAGCGTGCCGACCACCGCCTTCACGATGAGGTGCCCCGTCTCGTGGGCGATCACCTCGAGGTTCTCCGAGAAGGGATTGCCCTCGCTCCAGTCCCAGTCGGGATAGCCGAACTCCAGGTAGCCGTCGCCCGACCAGGCGTTGCGCGTGCCGATCCGCGGGTGCACCTGCAAGAGCGGCCCGGCCGTCGCGGCGAAGTGCCAGGTCACGCGACGCTGCAGGAGATGCTGCCACACGTCGAGCGTCAGGTGGATGACCGCGAAGGCCATCGCCGACGAGAACGCGCGGCGGCCGGGGCGGATGTGGGCGAAGTGGCCGCGCTCGGACGTGGCCGGCCGCCGCGAGCGCGGCGCATCGGCCGGATAGGGCGGGATGGGACGCTTCTTCACGCGGCCGGTGGTGTCGCTGCAGTACGACGGCTTGCCGAGCGCGTCGATGACCGCGATGGAGGCGTTGCTCGGGCCCGGGCCGATGGAGCCGGGCGCGGCGTCGATGTAGACGACCTCGTCGGCGAAGCCGAGGCGCTCGGAGTGCGCGAAGATGCGGAACGTGGTGCCGTTCCGGTTGAACTGAAATCGTCCCGGTCCAGCTCCCATCGTGGCGACTCTAACACGCGGCGCCGCTGCCGGGGACGCCGCGGCGCCGCCGTGCGGGTTTTTCCCTACGCCTTGCCGTCCAGCGCGCGCCGGAGCTGGTCGAGGTGGTTGTCGTCGTGCCAGGCCATGAGCGTGAGGAACCCATCGAGCGTGATCCGGCCGCGCACCGGATGGATCCCGCCCTTGTCCCACTGGGCCGCCGTCAGCTTGCCGAAGACCTCCAGCGTCTCCCGTCGGCGCTGGCGAAACGCGGCGAGCGCCTCCGCCGTGTCGTTGCGGAGGTACTGGCGCTCGTCGGCGATCCGGTCGGCGCTGGCGCCGCCCAGCTTGGGGTCGACGTCCATCGCGAGGATCTGCTCGAAGCGCCCGCCGAAGGCCTCCTCGGCGTCGCGCAGGTGGCAGACGACTTCCTTGGCCGCCCAGTTCTTCGCATCCGGACGGCGCGAGAGGACGGCCTCGCTCTGACTCTTGGTGGCGCCGGCCAGCTCGTCGGCGGTTCGCGTGAGGCGTTGCATCCGTTGTTCGCGCGGCTGCTTGGCGTACTCTTCCATGCTCGGCATCAGGGCTGTCCCTCCCCGGCTCGGGTGAGCTGCTCCAGGTGATTGTCGTCGTGCCAGGCCATCAACGCTACCAGCATGTCGATGCTCAGGCGGCCGCGGGCGGGGTGCTCGCCGCCCCGCTGCCAGTCGGACGGGGAGAGCGCCACCAGCGTCTCCAGCGACTCGCCGCGCCGCCGGCGAAAGTGCGCGAGCGCGAGGGCGGCGTCGTGGCGGAGGTACTGGCGCTCGGCGGCCCAGCGGTCGGCCGGGCCCACCTCGGGCAGGGCGGGCTCGTCCATCCCCAGGATGGCCTCGAAGCGCGCCCCGAACGTCTCCTCGGTGTCGCGCAGGTGACAGACGATCTCCACCGGCGCCCACGCCCCCGCCGCCGGCCGGCGGGCCAGCGCGCGCTCGCTGCGCTCGCCGAGCACGCCGGCCACCTGGCCGGGCATGGAGGCCAGGCGCGCCAGCCGCTCGTCCGGCGTCCGGTGGAACCACGCCTCGACGCTCGGCCACGGCGTGCGCGGCTCGACGACGAGCTGATGGAACAGGCTCGACTCGCGCTGGTAGAAGCCCTGCGTGTGGTACGACTCGCGCAACCGGAGCAGCGCGTAGTCGAGGTGATGTCCCACCTCGTGCAGGAGCGTGCGCAGATAGGTCCGGAAGGCGACGACACGCCGCTGCTTGGCCGTGCGCATCCAGAGCTGGATCCTGGGCGGCTTGCCGCGCTCGACGGTGTAGAGGCCGTGCAGCTCGCCCCACTTGGCGTGAGGCCGGGCGGCCAGCACCTCGACCTGCACCGGCGGCACGCCGAAGGCATCGGTGAGGTCGCGGATGAGCCGCTCGGTCGCCCGCTGCACCTGCGCGCGATCCTCGGTGGCCAGCGCGGCGGTGAGGGCGCTCACGGCCGGGTGGAGCGCGGCCGGCCGGGGCAGGCGCACCTCGGCGATCTCGTCGCTCTTCCGGTAGACCGCCTGCTGGGAGCGCGTGAGCCGCGCGTAATACGAAAACGGCATGCCCGTTCGTGCGGCGGTCAGCGCCCCTGCCAGCGTGGCTTGCGCTTTTCCAGGAATGCCTTGGCGCCCTCGAGCCGGTCCTCGGTGGTGCGCAGCAGCGTGGCCAGGTCGTTCTCCAGCCGCACGCCGTCGGCCAGCGGCAGCTCCAGGCCCTTCGTCACCGCCTCCTTGGCGTAACGCAGCGCCACCGGGGCCTTGGCGGCCAGCGTCGCCGCCAGCTCCTGCGCCGCCTTCAGCGCCTCGCCGGCCGGGACCATGCGCTCGACGAGGCCGATGCGTAGCGCCTCGGCGGCGTCGATGCGCGCGGCGGTGAGGATCAGCTCGAGCCCCTTGCCGCGCCCGAGAAGGCGGGGCAGCCGCTGGGTGCCGCCGCCGCCGGGGATGATCGCGAGGTCGACCTCGGTGAGGCCCAGGCGCGAGTCGGCCGACGCGATGCGGATGTCGCAGGCCAGCGCCAGCTCCAGGCCTCCCCCGAAGCAGTGGCCGCCGATGGCGGCGATGATCGGCTGCCAGCAGCGCTCCATCGCCTGGCGGAAGTCGAGCCGCCGCCGGTGCTCGCGGAACACGGTGGGCACCTGGGGCGTGGTGAACTCGCGAATGTCGGCCCCGGCCGAGAACGCCTTGCCACCGGCGCCGGTGACCACGATCACGCGGACGCCCTCATCGGTCGCCAGCCCCTCGAAGCAGCGCAACAGGTCGCGCCGCAGGGGTTCGTTCATCGCGTTGTGGACCTCGGGGCGGTTGAGCGTGATCGTGGCGACGCCGTCGGTCGCCTGGTACAGGATCGTGTCGTAGGTCATGTGGCGAGACTCCCGGATGGTTGGAGCGGGTGCCGTGAGGTCGGGTGGGGGATCAGCGGACGACTTTCTTTGCGCGCAGCTCGGCGATGGCGCCGGCGTCGTAGCCCGCCTCCTTCAGCACCTCGTCGGTGTGCTGGCCGAGCGTCGGCGGGGGGCCGGGATCGCGGGTCGGCGTGTCGGCAAAGACCAGCGGCTGGCCCATCAGGCGGAGGCGGCCGACGTCGGGATGGTCGTACTCGTGGACCATGTCGTGGTGCCGCACGGCCGGGTCGTCCATGAACTCGAGGACCGTCTTCACCGGCGCCGCCGGGATGTCGTGGGCGGCCAGGATGGCCAGCCACTCGTCGCGCGTCTTCTCGCCGAAGCGCTTCTCGATGATCGGCAGCAGGGCCTGATTGTTCTGCAGGCGCAGCAGCCAGGAGCCGAAGCGCGGGTCGTGCGCGAACTCTTCCATGCCGAGCGCCGTGCACAGCTTCACCCAGAACGACTGGTTGCCGCACGCCACGAAGAACCACTGCCCGTCGCTGCCCTTGTAGAGCCGGTAGGTCGGGTTCTCGCGGATCAGTGTCGGCTTGGTGGCGTAGTCCATCACGATGCCGGACTGCAGCGCCAGGACGCCGTGCAGCAGCGAGGTTTCGATGCGCTGGCCGCGCCCGGTGCGCTCGCGCACGAACAGCGCGGCCAGCACGGCCTGGGCCCCGAGCGCTGCCGTGTAGTAGTCGGTCGGCGCCGAGCGCAGATACTGGGGCGGGCCGCCGAAGCCCTGCAAGGTCATGAGGCCGCCGAGGGCCTGCAGCAGCGGATCGAAGCCGGGACGGTCGACGTAGGGGCCGGTGGAGCCGAAGGCGCTCACCGAGAGGTAGATGAGCCGCGGGTTCAGCGGCATCAGGTGCGCGTGGCCCACGCCGAGACGATCGGCCACGCCCGGGCGCCAGTTCTCCATGACCACGTCGCCCTCGCGGGCCAGGCGCTCGACGATCTCGCGGCCCTCGGGCGTCTTGAGGTTGAGCGCGATCGAGCGCTTGCCGCGGTTCCAGCCGAAGAAGCCCGGCAGCTCGCGGAAGGAATCACCCTCCAGCGCCTCCACCTTCACGACGGAGGCGCCGAGATCGGCCAGCATCATCGCGCCATAGGAGCCGGCGATGTAGCTCGTCAGGTCGACGACGCGGATACCGTCGAGGGGCGTCAGGCCGGGCGTCACCGGAGCGGCCTTACCGGGCGACGGCGTCGAGGACCAGCTCGCGGTGGTACTCGGCGTCGCCGTACTGCGCCTCCAGCGCCTTGGCCCGCTTGAAGTACATGTG
This sequence comes from Methylomirabilia bacterium, assembly GCA_041499965.1. Classification (GTDB taxonomy): domain Bacteria; phylum Methylomirabilota; class Methylomirabilia; order Rokubacteriales; family CSP1-6; genus AR5. Next base: position 2,865 of record JBGQLG010000248.1, on the reverse strand, counting down.
CAGGTCGTACTCCCAGGTGAAGCCGATGCCGCCGTGTACCTGGATGGCCTCGCCGCACACCTTGCGGGAGGCGTCGCCCGTGTACGCCTTGGCGATCGACGCCGCGTTCTCGGCGTCCTCGGCGCCGGCGTCGAGGGCCCACGCCGCGTAGTACACGGCCGAGTGCGAGTTCTCCGTCTCCAGCAGCATCTCGGCGCACTTGTGGCGGATCGCCTGGAACGAGCCGATGGGCTGGCCGAACTGCTCGCGGACCTTGGCGTAGCCGACCGCCATGTCCAGGCAGCGGCGGGCGGCGCCGAGCATCTCGGCGGCGGCGCCGGCGCCGGCCCGGCGCAGCAGCCGCCCCAGTCGCGGCGTCGCCGAGCCGGGCGCGCCCAGCACGTCGTCGTTGCGCACGGGCACGCGCTCCAGCGTGAGGTGGGCCAGGCGGGTGCCGGGATCCATGCTCATCACCGGCGAGGAGCTCAGCCCCGCGGCCGCGGGGTCGACGAGGAAGAGCGACACGCCCTCCGGCGTGCGCGCCGGCACCAGCAGCACGTCGGCGACGTGGCCCCAGGCGACGTAGCGCTTGAGCCCGGTGACCGACCAGCCGGTCGTCGTCTTCTCGGCGCGGGTGGCGATCGATTCCGGGTTCCAGTCGAGGTCGGCGTCGAGCAGCGCCAGCGCGCCGCGGGCGTCGCCGGTGGCGATGGCGGCCAGCCAGCGCTTCTTCTGCGCCTCGGTGCCGGCCTCGGCGATGGCCGTCGCCACGAGCGCAGTCGGCCAGTAGGGACCGGGATAGGCGGCGCGGCCCAGCTCCTCGAGCAGGAGCGCGCTCTCGACCATGCCGAGCCCGCTGCCGCCGTGCCCCTCGGGCAGCGACAGGCCCAGCCAGCCGAGCTGGGCCATCTCCTTCCACATCGCCTCGCTCTCGCCGCGCGGGTCGTCCCACAGCAGGCGCACGGTGGCCGGCTTGCAGTGCTCGTCGAGGAACGCGCGCGCGGAGTTCTTCAGCAGCGTCTGGTCGGGCGTGAAGGAAAAGTCCACGGCTCAGGCCTTCATCCGGTCGGCCCGCACTTCCTTGGGCAGGCCGAGCACGCGCTCACCGATGATGTTCTTCTGGATCTCCGACGACCCGGAGTAAATGGTGCCGGCCCGCGCCCACAGGAACGCGGTGGCCCAGGTGCCGGCCTCGCCTGAGGCAGTATCGATCTCCTCGAACTCCTCGCGAGCGGTCATCACCTGGCCCCACGGGCCCAGGATCTCCAGCGCCTGCTCGTAGTAGCGCTTCTCGAACTCCGTGTAGGATAGCTTGGTGATCGACGACGCCGCGCCGGGCGACTCGCCCTTGTTGAGCGCCGACAGCACACGCAGCCCCGCGTAGCGCTGCACCTCGAGCTCGGCGTAGAGCTTGCCCATCTTCGAGCGCACGGCCGCGTCTTCGATGAGCGGCTTGCCGTTGCGCCTGAGCTGCTTGGTCGCCTTCACCAGCTGCTTGAAGGCGATGGCATAGCGGGTGACCCGGCCCAGCGAGTTGCCGCCGCGCTCGTAGCCGAGCGTCGTCTGGGCGATCGCCCAGCCCTCGTTGAGCTTGCCGATCAGGTCGGACTTGTCGGCCCGGGCGTTGGTCATGAACACTTCGGAGAACAGCGAGTGCCCGGTGAGCTGCTTGAGGGGCCGCACCTCGACGCCGGGCTGGCGCATGTTGAGCAGCACGCACGAGATGCCCTTGTGCTTGGCGATCTTCGGATCGGTCCGCGCGAGCAGGATGCCCCAGTCGGCGATGGGGCCGCTGGAGGTCCAGATCTTCTGGCCGTTGACGACGAAATGATCGCCGGCATCCTCGGCGCGCGTCTTGAGGCCGGCCAGATCGGAGCCGGCATTGGGCTCGGAATAGAGCTGGCACCAGATCTCTTCCGCCGTCAGCATCTTCTTCAGATAGCGCTGCTTCTGCGCTTCCGTGCCGTGCACGATGATGGTGGGCCCGATGAACCCGATGCCGAGCCCGTTGATGGCCGGCGGCGCCTGGATGCGCGCCATCTCGTCCTGCACGATCGCCTGTTGCATCGCCGTCGCGCCCCAGCCGCCGTACTCCTGGGGCCACAGCATGCCGACGTAGCCGGCCTCGTAGAGCTTGCGGTGCCACACCTTCCGCTCGGCCAGCGTCTTGAGGTCTTCCGTCGGCACGTTGGCCTCGAGCCACCGCCGGGTCTTCTCACGGAACGCGCGGTCTTCAGGCGAGTAATTCAGATCCATGCAGGCCTCCTGGGGTGCCCGCTTTGTAACACGCGGGCCCGCGCCCGGCAACGCCGCCTCCCGTCAGCGCGTCATCCGAGGAGCGTCACGGCTGTGCCGGGACGCTGCCGAGCACCGGGGGGTGTGGGGGCCATGTCGGGGCCCCCACGTGAAACAATCCGTCACGGCTGTGCCGGGACGCTGCCGAGCACCGGGGGTGTGGGGGCCATGTCGGGGCCTCCACGTGAAACAATCCGTCACGGCTGTGCCGGGACGCCGCCGAGCACCGGGGGGGTCGGGGGGGCCATGTCTGGGCCCCCCAGTCGGTAAATCGCTGTATGCAGGATGTGGGCGACGGGGCGAGGGCGATCGCCGGCGACGATCACCAGGTCCAGCTCGACGAACTCGCGTCCCTTCTTCTCGAACACCGAGCGCACCCGGCCCCGCGTGCCGAGCGTCTCACCGACGCGGGCGCCGCCCAGGTGACGGATGACGCTGCCCACGTGGATCCACGGCCCTAGCTGCACGTTCTGGCGCAGCGCCTTGTTGGCCTGGTCGAGGAAGAACGCCGGGTGCACCCAGCCGTCGCGGCCCCGGTAGAGCGGCAGCGGATCACTCACACGCTCCAGCCACTCGCCGGCCGCCCCCTCG
>JBGQLG010000247.1:0-7714 GCA_041499965.1 Methylomirabilia bacterium | reverse complement strand
TGATGGTCTGGATCAAAACAATTGATTTCCCTGATGGCACCGGCCGGGGCAACCTGCCGGCATGGACACCAACGTCTACGCGCTCCAGATGCTGGCGGCCGAGCGGCTCACCCACGCCCGGAACGAGGCGCGACGACTCGACCTGGTGGCCCAGGCCCGGCGCGCCCGGCCGTCCCGGCGCGCGCGGCTCGGCGCCGTCCTGATCGCGCTCGGAGAGTGGCTTCGCGGCGCCCCCGTCCTCGCCGCCGCCAGCCCATCATGATCCGGCCGGCGACGGCGTCCGATAACGACGCGATCGCCGCCATCTGGAACCGCGAGGCGCTGCTGACGGCGGCGACGTCGGACACCGAGCCGCGCGATCCGGACACCCAGCGCGCGTGGCTGGCCGCCCACGGGCCGCGGCACCCGGTCATCGTCGCGGTGGACGGCGACGAGGTCGTCGCCTTCGGCGCGCTGTCGCCCTACCGTCCCAAGCCGGCCTACGCGCGCACCGCGGAGAACTCCGTCTACGTGAAGGAGGGCTGGCGCGGCAAGCGGCTGGGCGGCCTCGTGCTCGATCGCCTGCTGGAGCTGGCGCGCGAGCACGGGCACCACTCGGTCATCGCGCGCATCACCGCCGTCAACGAGGCGTCGCTGGCCCTGCACGAGCGGCGCGGCTTCGTGCGCGTCGGCCACGAGCGCCAGGTGGCCTTCAAGCACGGAATCTGGCTGGACGTCGTCACGCTTCAGCGGATACTGGGCGCCTGACGTCATCCCGGTCGCCCGGAGGCGCGCGATGGGTCCGCGGGGCAGGATCCGCGTGTGTGTGGCCATCACCGCGCTCGTCCACGTCGTCACCTATCTGCTGAACACGCAGCTGCCGCTGCAGATCGTTGCGCTCGGCGGCGGCCACGCCCAGATCGGCTGGCTCTTCGCCGTCACCACCGGCGTGGCCATGCTGCTGCGCCCGCAGGTGGGCGGCTGGACCGATCGCTACGGTGGCCGCGCGGTGATGCTGCCGGGGGCGGTGATCCTCGTCGCCACCATGGCGGCGCTGTTCCTGGCCACCACGCCGCCGGCGTTCATCGCGCTGATGGCCGGGCTCGGCATCGCCAACGCGCTGCTCTCCACGACCGGCAGCATCGTGGTGGCGGGCGAGAGCGCGCCCGACCGGCGCGGCGAGTCGCTGGCGCTCTACTACGTCGCCTCCTCCGCCGGCGTCGCGCTGGGCCCGGCTCTCGGCTTCGCGCTGGACGACGTCGGCGGCATTCGCCTCAACTTCGCGGTGGTCACGGCGCTGTCGATCGCCGTGGCCGGACTCGTGGCCTGGCTCCGCACCGCGCCCGGCAACGCGGCGGTGCCCAGTGGCCTCGGCCGGCCGTGGAGTCGCCACGCGGTGCCCGCCTCGCTGGCGCTCATCGTCATCACCCTGGGCGCCGCCACCGTCTACGCGTTCCTGCCGCTGTACGCCGCCGCCGGCGGCCTGGGGCGCATCGCCTGGTTCTTCCCGCTCATGTCCGGCTGCACGATCGCCTGCCGCCTGGTCCTGCGCCGCGCCTCCGACCGCTTCGGCCGAACCCGCGTCCTGGTCCCGGCGCTGCTCGCCATCGCCGTGGGTCACGTCGCGCTGTCGGCGCCGCCCAGCGTCCTGTCCCTCGTCGTCGGCGCCGTTCTTCTCGGCTCCGGCAACTCGATGCTGTACCCGACGCTCGTCGCCCTGATCGTCGACCGCACGCCGCTCGTCGAGCGCGGCAAGGCCATCGGCACTCTCTCCGGCGCCTGGGACGTCGGCCTCGCAATCGGCTCCCCACTCATCGCGCTCCTCGTCCAGACCCGCGGCTTCTCCGCCGGCTTCCTGGCCTCCGCTGTGACCACCGCCGCCGGCCTCACCGTCTTCCTCGCCACCGAACGCCACCGCACCCGCCGCGTTCCCCTCGCCGCGGTCAGCAGCTGAGAGCGGTCTACTTCGCCACCGTCCGGTGCGTCGCTCTGCCGCTCGGCCGCGCACGAGGCGGCGGGGGAGCCGCGGCCGGCCGGCGCGACCGAGCGCGAGCCTGCCTCCCGCAATCTCTGCCGGCGGGGTGAACGCGCCGCCAACGGTCTGCTGGACAACGACCCAGCCCCCTCAGGGGGATGGGGGGCCCGCGCGAACCCCGCTCGCGCGGTTCAGGCGAGCGATCGGCGCGCCGGCCGGCCGCGGCTCCCCCGCCGCCTCGTGCGCGGCCGAGCGGCAGAGCGACGCGCCGGGCGGCGGCGAAGTAGACTACGCGGGTGCCGGACCCCACGACCTACCCGGCTCCCCTCCGTGCATTTGCCCATCGCGACTTTCGCCTCTTCTTCGCGGGCCAGCTCGTGTCGCTCGTGGGCACCTGGATGCAGTCGGTGGCGCAGTCGTGGCTCGTGCTCGAGCTGACGAACTCGCCGTTTCGGTTGGGGTTGATCGGGACGCTGCAGTTCGCGCCGGTGCTGTTCCTGTCGTTTGTGGCGGGGGCGATGGCGGATCGGCTACCGAAGCGGCGGCTGCTGGTCGCCACCCAGTCGGTGATGTGCGTGCAGGCGCTGGTGCTGGCCGTGCTGGTCTACCGCGGTCACGTGCAGTACTGGCATGTCGTGGTGATGGCGGCGGTCTACGGCGTGGCGAACACGGTAGACATGCCGACGCGGCAGGCGTTCATCGTCGAGATGGTGGGGCGTGAGTCGCTGCGCAGCGCCATCGCGTTGAATTCGGCGATGTTCAACGGCGCCCGCGTGATCGGCCCCGCGCTGGCCGGGCTCGTCATCGCGCGCTGGGGCACCGCGCTGGCCTTCTTCGCCAACGGGCTGTCGTTCCTGGCCGTGATCGCGGCACTGCTGGCGCTGCGGGCGGCCGGGCTGCCGCGCGCCTCGAGCGGCCGGGCCATGCGCCAGGAGGTCACCGAGGGCGTGCGGTACGCGCTGCGCACGCCGCGCATCGCGCTGGTGATGAGCCTGGTCATGGCCGTCAGCGCGTTCTTCTTCAACTACAACACGCTGGTGCCGTTGCTGGCGCGCGACATCCTGCACCAGGACGCCCACGGCTTCGGCCTGCTGATGACCTCGGTCGGCTGCGGCGCCGTGGCCGGCGCCATCGTGCTGGCCTCGCTGGGCGCCGACCGCCCGCCCACGAACGTGCTGGTCACCGCCGCCCTCATGCTGGGGCTGGCGACGATGGTGATGGCCAGCGTCAACAGCTTCGGTCTGGCCGTCGCGCTGCTGGCGGTCATGGGGTTCTGCGGCATGCTCTTCATGACCGGCGCCAACACGACGGTGCAGCTCAGCGTGCCCGACGACCTGCGCGGCCGGGTCATGAGCCTGCACACGCTGATGTTCGCCGGCATGACGCCGTTCGGCGCCTTCCTGGTCGGCTCGGTCGTCGAGGCCTTCGGCCCGAAGGCCGGCTTCTTCATCACCGGCGCCGGGGGCTCCGTGGCCGTGGTGGTGGTCACGCTCTTGTGGCGTGCGCGCCGCAACTCGGAACACATGTAGGTGGCGATTGCCGGCGCCTGGCTTGCCCGCCGAAGATGGGCCGTGTAGATTGACGTCGGAGGCACTCAGGGATGGCCGAGGTGGTCGGTCTCTCGACGATGATCGTGAACATGCTGAAGGAATACGCCCCCCGGCCGGTCCCGGTCGGGTTGATCGCCAAGCTGCTCGGTCGCCAGCCCGGCGAGATCCGCGAGTTCTTGGACGGGCTCGCGCAGCAGGGCGTGATCCAGGTCCAGGATGAGGATGTCAGTCTGAAGCAACACCGCTAGCCGATGGTGTTGGGGCCGCCCCTTCTCGCCTTCGGAATCACCGCGCTGTTCACGTGGCTGGAGCTGGTGACCTCGAAGTATCCCCGGACCTTCTTCCTTCTCAAGCGATGCCCGGCGCTGTACACCTACGTCTTGATCTATGCCGCGCTCGGCTTTCTCGTCATGGCGCTCTTCGAGTACGTCGGCGTGACGCTGGAGGGCCCCGGTGTCTCGAATCCCTGGGTTCGGGCCGTCCTCGTCGGCATCAGCATCAAGGCCTTCTTCCACATACGGTTGTTCAGCGTCGGCGCCGGACCCCAGGCCCTTCCCATCGGCATCGAGACGGTCGTCCAGATGTTCGAGCCTCAGCTGATGCGGGCGATCGAGGTCTATCAGTTCGAGGCGAGCAAGGACTTCATCGGAACGCGGGCGACGAAGTACAGCGATCTTGCGGTGGTCAAGAAGACCATTCGCGAGAATCTCCCCGGTACGCTGCCGGTCGCGGAACGGACCGCGTTTCTCTCGGACGTCGAGCGGGTGACCTCGGTGGGCGAGGCGATGGACCTCTACCTCGCCTTCCTCGGCAGGCGCAGCCTCGACCGAAGGTTCCCGCCCTAGGGCCATGCCCGAGGTCACCCACAACGCGGTCTCCGGCAGCCCGGCCACCGTGCGCGACAAACTGCGCGTCTTCTCCGACGAGCTGAAAGCCGGCATCGTCTGCTCCGGCATGAACGGCGGCGGCCACGAGGCCACCCTGGAGATGATGCAGCTCTTCTCCCAGGAGGCCATTCCGCACTTCCGCGAGGACGCCGCCGTCGACGAGACGGCGGGGGTCGGGAGATAAGGGTATGCGACTGGAAGGACGGGTGGCGCTGGTCACCGGGGGCGGCTCCGGCATCGGCCGGGCCATCGCCCTGCGCTTCGCCGAGGAGGGCGCGCGCGTCGTCGTCAACGACATCCACAAGGACACCGCCGAGCGCACCGCCGGCGAGATCGGCGGCGCCGCCCGCGGCCTGGCTGCCGACGTGGCCGACAGCGCCCAGGTGCGCGCGATGTTCGCCGAGGTCGAGCGCGCCTTCGGCGGCCTCGACGTGCTCGTCAACAACGCCGGCATCGGCGAGGTGGACGCCAGCGGGCGCGAGGCGTTTCACGCCAAGGCCCAGACGCGCATCGCCGAGATGATGGCCGGCAAGGTGGAGACGCACTGGGACGTGACCCAGTCGCTCAGCGACGAGGCGTGGGCCCGGATGCTCGCCGTGCACCTCAACGGCACGTTCTACTGCACGCGCGAGGCGCTCAGGCTCATGAGCCGCGTCAACCGCGGGGCCATCGTGAACATCTCCAGCGTGGCCGGGCTGATGGGCATCGAGGTGGCGCCGCACTACGGCGCGGCCAAGGCCGGCATCCTCGGCTTCACGCGCTCGGTGGCCAAGGAGGTCGCCACCCGTGGCATCCGCGTGAACGCCATCTGCCCGGGGTGGATCGACACGCCCATCCTCGATCCGCTCCCGCCCATGGTGCGCATGCTGGCCGAGCGCCAGACGCCGATGGGGCGCCTCGGCGATCCGAAGGAGATCGCCGCCGTCGCCCTCTTTCTCGCTTCTGACGATGCGAGCTTCATCACCGGACAGTGGCTCTCGCCCAACGGCGGGCTGCTGACGATCTGATCGAAGGAGAACCTCATGACGCGGAACTGGCTACGGACTGCCCTCCTGTTGCCTATCGTCGCCGCCTTCGTGGTCGCCGCACTCGCGCCGACCACGTGGCCCCAGACAGCGGACGTCGATCCCGGGACGCTGATCGGACTCTGGTCGGGTTCGTGGATCAGCTCCCACGTGGCGTCAGAAAGCGGGCGGTACTACCTGACGATCACACGCGTCGAGGGCCAGAAGGTTTTTGGCAAGGTTGAGCTCGTGGGAAAACGGACGATCGAGTTCATGTTCAACGGCAGCCTATCGGGAAATAGGCTGACGTACCTCAGAACCGAGCTGACGATCTCCGGCAACCAGATGACTGGCACGGGCCCCGACATCAAGATCACGTTGACCAAAGACAAATAGTGCTGGTCCTCGCAGGGGAGCGGCCTCGGGCCAACGCAGGTCGGGCGCACCCGGCGACTCCGCGATGATGATCGTCCGAGTGGGAACGTCGGGCTGGAACTACACGGAGTGGCGCGGGTCGTTCTATCCCAAGGACATGAAGCCGGCCGGGATGCTCGCCTACTACGCTGAGCGGTTCTCGACGGTAGAGGTGAACAACACGTTCTACCGGATGCCGACGGCGAAGGTGGTGGGGGGCTGGGCGGCGACGGTGCCGGCGCGCTTCACCTTCGTGCTCAAGGCGCCCCAGCGCATCACGCACTTCGCCCGGCTGCGCGAGGTGGACGAGCCCGTGCGCGTCTTCTGCGACACCGCCCGCCTGCTGGGAGAGCGGCTCGGTCCACTGCTCTTCCAGCTCCCGCCGAACTTCAAGGTAGATGTCGGCCGGCTCGCTGACCTGCTGGCGCTGCTGCCGCCCGACGTGCGCGCGGCGTTCGAGTTCCGCAACGCCACCTGGTTCACCGACGAGGTGTACACGCGCCTGGCCGCGCGGAACGCCGCCCTCTGCATCGCCGACAACGACGACGGCGCCACGCCGGCCGTGGCCACCGCCGACTGGGGCTACCTGCGCCTGCGCGCGACCGGCTACGAGGACGACGACCTGCGCGGCTGGCTCGCGACCATCCGGCGCATCGGGGCCCGGTGGCGGGACGCCTTCGTGTTCTTCAAGCACGAGGACGCGGGCACCGGGCCGGCGCTGGGCGCCCGCCTGGCAGCGCTGCTGGAATCCGCGTAGGCTACGCGAGCATGACCCCGGACGAGTTGATCGGCAGTCTCATCGAGCTCTTTCCCGACTTTGCCGAGCACTGGGAGGCGCCCGACAACATGAGCCGCGAGGACGACGGCTCCTTCACGCTGTGCGGTGCCTTCGCCGAGTTCAGCCAGTACTTCTGCGAGTGCTACGAGGAGCTGCCGCCGCCGCGGCTGCAGGCGCTTGGCTGGGTGCTGGCCGAGTGCATGGCCGAGCCCGACTCCGAGCTGGAGGAAGCGACCACCACGTGCTTTCTCGAGAACGTGGCGGCCGAGCGCTTCCACGCCGACTTCGAGCGCTTCCTGATCGGGCGCCCGCTCGAGTTCTACGCCCAGTGGGGCGAGGGACTGTGAGCGTGGACCGCGTCTTCTTCGCGCTCGGCGCGCTCTCCGCACTGCTGGCCGTCGCCGCCGGCGCCTTCGGCGCCCACGCCCTCCGCGCCCGGCTGGTCCCCGACATGCTGGGCGTCTTCGAGACCGGCGCGCGCTATCACATGTATCACGCGCTCGCGCTCCTGGCCGCGGCGTGGGCGGTGGATCGCTGGCCCGGCGGCGCCGCCGTCGCGGCCGGCTGGCTCTTCGTTGCCGGCACGGTGATCTTCTCCGGCAGCCTCTATCTCCTGTCGTTCACCGGCCAGCGCTGGCTCGGCGCCATCACTCCCCTCGGCGGCCTGGCCTTCATCCTCGGCTGGGGAGCGCTCGCCTGGGCTGCCCTCCGCGGAGCGTGAGACCTCTCGTGGGCCACTCGTCGCTTGTCTGCTCGTCAGTCTCTCAGTCTTTCATCGCGCCGGCCACGAGGCCGCGGACTAGCCAGCGCTGCAGGCCCACCACGATGATGATCGGGGGGAGACTGGCGAGGATCGACGCCGCGGCAATGTCGCCCCAGGGGATCTCGAAGACGCCGGGGAAGAGGGCGAGGGCGACGGGGACGGTGCGGCTGGCTTCGGTGGCGGTGAAGGTGTAGGCGAAGAGGAACTCGTTCCACGAGGCCAGGAAGGTGAGGAGCGCGGCGGAGGCGACGCCGGGGGCGATCAGCGGCAGCACGATCCGGCGCAGGGCGGTGAGGCGGCCGGCGCCGTCGAGGAACGCGGCTTCTTCCACCTCGATGGGGATTTCGCGGATGAAGCCGGCCAG
>JBGQLG010000246.1:0-7763 GCA_041499965.1 Methylomirabilia bacterium | reverse complement strand
TTCAACCTGGCCCAGGCGGGCGCCACGACGCCCGAGATGATGGAGCCGCTCTCCAAGCGCGTCAACGATCTCGGCTGGCACATCCAGATCAACGCGTCCGCCGCCAAGATCATGGAGGTCATGCCGATCCTCGAGCGCGTGTCCTCGCCGATCGTCTTCGATCACCTCGCCCACATCCCGCAGCCGAACGGCGTCAACGATCCGCTCTACGCCAAGGTGCGGGCGCTGATGGACAAGGGCCGCACCTGGGTCAAGCTGTCGGGCGCCTACGCCGACACCAAGGTGGGCCCGCCGACCTACGCGGACGCAAGCGCGGTCGCCCGCGCCTACGCCAAGGCGGCCCCCGAGCGGTGCGTGTGGGGCAGCGACTGGCCGCACCCGACCGAGCAGACGAAGCAGCTGCCGGACGACGCGGTGCTGTTCGATCTCCTGAGCGACTGGGTGCCCGACGACAAGGCGCGCCATCGCGTCCTGGTGGAGAACCCGGCGACGCTCTACGACTTTCCGAAGGGCGCGTGAGCCGGCTCACCCGTCTCGTTCTCGTCCTCGCGATCACCGTTCTTGTCTCCGGCCCGGCCACCGCCGGGCCGGAGCGTACCGCCGCCGGCGGACGACTCCCCGCCACCGGCCTGCTCCTCCTCCCCGTGCGCGTCGACGTCTACGAGGTCGCCCCGGCGGGAGTCACGCTCTTGAAGGCCGAGTGGACCCACCACGCGCAGGATCTCGTCCAGGCCGCGCTCGACCGTGTCCTGGCTGGCCGGACGGCGATCGTGAGATACCAGCCGCCGGCCGACCCGGAGCGGCGCGATCGTCAGGCGCAGGTCATGAAGGTCCACGCCCTCCTGCGGAGCGCCATCGTCGCGCATCGCTACACCGACGGTTCGTCCCTGCCGTCCAAGGCGCGCTTCGAGTGGAGCCTGGGCCGCGGCGCCTCCGTGCTGCACGACGACCGTGCCGCCGCGCCGTACGCGATGTTCGTCGAGATGTCCGAAGCCCGCCTGAGTCGGCATTTCGTCACCTTCGGCGGGCTGGCCAACGAGTTCACCGGCTCGGCCTCGATCGTCGACCTCGCCGCCGGCGACATCGTCTGGTTCAACTACGAGCGGACCGGCGCGGTGGGCACCGCCCCCGACGCGCTGGCGACCGTGAAGCGCCTGCTTCACGACCTCCCCTTCTGACCGTGCGGCGCGGCGCCGGGGGGCTCGCCCTCTCACTCGCCGCGACGCTCGTCGCGGCCTGTGCGGCCCCGCGCCCCGGGCCGGGCGGCGTCGCCGATCTCGCGCCGGAGGAGCGGCCGGCCGACCGAAGCGACGAGGCGAGCCTGTGGTTGCAGGCCGATCGCCGGGAGGAACAGCTCGAGGCGTCGCCGTCGGTGGTCCGCGATCCGGCGCTCCAGGCGTACATTCGGGGCGTCGTCTGCCGCATCGCCGGGCCTCACTGTCCCCGGATCCGCGCCTACGTGATCCGCGACCCCGCGTTCAACGCGTCGATGGCAGCCAACGGGCTGATGGAGATCGGGACGGGTCTCCTGCTTCGCCTCGCCAACGAAGCGCAGCTCGCGCACGTGCTCGGTCACGAGATCGGGCACTACCTCCGCCGGCACACGATGCAGCGGTGGGAAGACTTCCAGGCCAAGGCCATCAACCTGCGCGCCGAGGTGGGCAGCCTCGCCGCCTTCTCCCGCGATCAGGAGCGCGAGGCCGATCAACTGGGCTCCGAGCTCATGGTCAAGAGCGGCTACGATCCCCGAGAGGCGCCGCGCGTGTGGGAGCGGTTCATGGCCGAGCGCGGCGGCCGCCCCACGGTTGCGTCGAACATCTTCCTGGCGACGCACCCGCCGACCGCGGAGCGGGTGGCCGCCCTCCGGAACTACGCGGAGAAGACCGTCGTCACCACCGGCGAGCCCCGGATCGGACGCGACGACTACGTGGCCCATCTGCGGCCGGCCAGACGGTGGATGCTCCGCGACGAGGTGCGGCGCCACCAGTTTGCGTCGAGCGAGACCCTACTGCGGTTCCTCATCGAGGCCGGTGACAGCCTGGGCGAGCTGTATTTCTCCGAGGGCGAGCTCCACCGGCTTCGGGGCGCGCTCGGCGATCTGACCCGCTCGGTCGCCGCCTACCGCCGAGCGCTCGAGTTTCCCGACGCCCCACCGGAGACCCAGCGCAGCCTCGGGCTCGTCTACCTCCGGCTCGAGGATCGTGCCGCCGCCCGGAAGACCCTCGCCCGCTACCTGGAGGACCGGCCGGACGCCCAGGACCGTGCGCTCATCGAGAACCAGATCGCGGAGCTCGAGGCGGCACGATGACGCGCTCCGCCCGCCTCGGAGCGCTGGCGACGTGCGCGCTCCTCCTGGGCGGCTGCGCCTCGCCGAGTCGTTACCGGCTCGTGGAGCCGGGCGCTCGCTCGACAGCCGGCGCCTATACCGTACAGCCGGGGCTGGCGTGGTCGTCGATCGGCGCCGGCAAGGTGGAGACGTGGACCATCGACGGCCTCAGCCTCGAAAGTCTCCGCTTCTTCACGGGCATCGCGGAGGGGGAATCGATCCTGGGTGGCCGCGCCGCCGAGGACCGGCGGGCCCGCTTCAGCACCTCCATGACGCTGCCGGAGGTCGCGGAGTTCGTCGCCGACAGCCTCTTCGGCAGATTTCCACCCCGCAATGTCCGGCCGGCCCGATTCGGCGGCGCCCCCGGGTTCCGCTTCGAGGTCAGCTATACGACGCGCGACGGCGTGCACCGCGAGGCGCTCGTCGCCGCCACGGTGCTGCAAAAACAGCTCTACGTCATCGCCTACACCGGCACCTCGCTCCACCACTTCGCCCGCTACCGCGACGAGGCCGAGCACGTCATCGACTCGGTCCGCCTGACGGGCGCCAGCGCACGGACGCAACCCCAATGAATCTCGGGCTACGGGGATGATGCTGGGCCTGGAGCGCGAGGCCCGCGGGCGCGCCATCATGGCGAGCCGTCGTCGCCGTTCGAGCGCAGGGCCCGGCTCGCGAGCCGCCAACAAATCGAAGAGGCCACGCCCCACCCCCCCTGGGGGATGGGGGGCCCGAGCGAGCCGGACCCGGAGCGAGTTACGGCGACAGGCGAGCCATGCTGGCGCGCCCGCGGGCCTCGCGCTCCAGGCCCAGCATCATCCCCGTAGCCCGAGCTTCATTCGCGGTCGAGCCCGAACAGCTCGGCGACGTTGTCGTGGAGGACCAGGCGGCGCTCGGCGTCGGTCAGGTGCGCCGCGTGCTGGGCCAGCAGCGCCTGGGAGTTCGGCCACGTCGAGTCGCTATGCGGGAAGTCGTTGGCCCACAACAGCCGGCGGATGTTGCAGAGGTCCTTCACCTGGAAGGCCGACCAGTCGTCCTGGAAGGTCATGTAGACGTTGTCGCGAAAGTACTCGCTCGGCTTGCGCGTCAGCGTGCCCGACGGCAGCCAGTAGCGGTGGCGGTCGTAGGCGTGGTCCATGCGGTACATGAAATGCGGTGCCCAGCCGGCGTCGGCCTCGACACAGCAGACCTTCAGCCGCGGATGGCGCTCGAACACGCCGCCGAACACGAAGGTGCCGATGATGTCCTGACAGCCGCGAATGATCCGCATGAACGCGTTGAGCTTCGGCCCTCGCGTCTTCGCCTGGTCCTGGGTGCTGGTGAGGATGTGGAAGCTGAGCGGGAACCCCAGGGCGACGGCCGTCTCGTAGAACGGATCGTACAGGCGGTCGTCGTAGTCGGCGACGGCCGGGTTGCCCGGCATCATCACGCCCCGCAGACCGAGCCGCTTGATCGCTTGCAGATCGGCGATGCCGCTCTCCACCGAGCGCATGGCCGTCTGGCCGACCCCGAGCAGGCGCTGGGGATGCGCGGCGCAATACTCGGCGATCCACAGGTTGTAGGCGTCGAAGCACGCCTGCTTGTACTCGAAGTCGGGATGGTTGCAGAGCATCATGCCCACGGTCGGGTAGAGGATCTCCGCGCTCACGCCGTCGCGGTCCTGGTCGGCCAGGCGCGCGTCGGGGTCCCAGCCGCCGCGGTGCATGTCCTCGAAGCGGGCGTCGAACATCGCCAGCTCCTCGGCGCTCTTGCCGGCGGCGGCGATGAGGCCCATCGGGATGGGCTTGTCCAGACCGTCGATGACGAACATGTCGCCGAGCCGGGCGTCGTGCACCAGGCGCGGCGCCCGGTGGCGAAACCGCCGGTCGATGCGGTCGACGTAGGTGCCCGGCGGTTCGGTGATGTGCGAATCGGCAGAGATGATCGCGGTCATGGTGGCCTCAGCAGTGCGGGCAAGGGGGAAAATCGCGCGAGTAGACCGGCTGCTTGAGGAACTCGTCCGGGTTGTACTTCCAGAACTGGCTGACGTGGGGGTACGTGAAGACCACCGTGTTCTGCAGCTTGCCCCCGACGCGCTCGACCTTGCGGATGTAGATGTTCTGGGTCGGATTGCCGTAGGCGTCCATCTCGACCGGCCCCCGCGGCGCGTCGCCCACCTTCACCGCCCGCAGCGCCGCCATCAGCGCCGCCCGATCCTCCACCTTGCCGCCGATGGCCTTGACCGCCTCGGCGAGGATGCGGGCGCCCGTGTAGCAGTTCTCGCCGTAGAAGCCGGGCAGCCGCTGGTAGGCCTTCTCGTAGGCCGCGCGGAACTTCTGGTTGGCCGGCGTCTCCAGCGCGGCCGAGTAGTGATGGGCGCTGATCACGCCGACGGACTCGTCGCCCAGCTGCGGCAGCACGTGCTCGTCGGTGTAGGTGCCGTTGGCGATGAGCGGCACCTTGCCCTTGAGCCCGCTCTCCGCGTACTGCTTGGCGAACAGCAGCGTCCACCGCCCCAGCCCGTTCACGAACACCGCGTCGGCGTCCTTCTTGATCTGCGAGATGTACGGGCTGTAGTCCTGCACGTTCAGCGGCACCCACAGCTTCTGGATCACCTGGCCGCCGTTGTCCTCGAAGGCCTGGTGGAAGCCGCCCACGGTCTCCCACCCGAACGCGTAGTCGAGCCCGACCATCGCGATCTTCTTGTAGCCGAGCGTCTTGGCGGCGTACTCGCCGAAGGGATGCATGTTGCCGCCGGCCGAGAAGCCCGTGCGGATGAGCCACTTGGGCCGCTTGCGCTGCGTGAGATCGTCGGCCGAGTTGATCGGATACATCGTCGGGATGGCCTGCTGCTCGACGTAGGGCACCAGCGCGTAGGCGACGTTGGAGAGGATCACGCCCATCAGCAGGTGGACCTTGTCGCTCTCGACCAGCTTGCGCGCCTTGGTCAGCGTGGTGGCGGGATTGCCCTCGTTGTCCTCGAGGACGACCTCGACCTTGCGCCCGCCCATCTGGTGGCCGATCTCCTGCCAGTACAGCTCGCACCCGGAGTACATGTCCTTGCCGGCCGCCGCGATCGCACCGGACAGCGGCGAGAGGAAGCCGATCTTGATCGGGCCCTGGGCGGCCGTCTCCCCGGCGGCGGCCAGCGAGGCGAGCAGGACGACCAGCACCAGCCACTTCATCCCACGCATGCGCAGCCTCCCCGAGGGCGGTTTCCCCTGGGCCGTGATCCTAGCAGCAAATGCTGGCGGAGTACGCGTCCCGACCGACAGGAGGGCACTGGATCAGCGCGAGATGCGGATCGGCTTGCCCGAGATCTTCGAGTACAGCACGTCAGGGTCGAGATCGGCGCCGTTCGGCCAGCACAGCGTCCGCAGCTCTGGATGGACGCGCACCTCAGCGAAGCGGGTCGCGTCTCTCAGCGGAGCGACGACGCCGTCGAATGTGATGACGTCGCTGATATCGATTTCACCCTGAAGGCCATCCTCGAACTGGATAAAGACACGGTACCCTCCCAGGGGCCGGACCCCGATCACGTCGATCATCATGGCCTCACTCCAACGGCGGCACCGGCACAAGGGCTTCCTGCCGACGCGCCAGCCGCCAGTTCTCCCGCAACGCTGCGCGGTGCTGGGCCGCCCACTCGACGACGAGCCCGAGCGGACGTGGCGGCAATGCCCCAACTCAGCGTGGCCGACGACTCGATGTCGATTATCGCTCGGCGTTCACCGTAGCGGGCGTGGAAATGCGGCGGCGCGTGGTCGGCGTAGAACATCGCAATGACGATCCCGAAGAAGCGGCTGATCTCCGGCACGACCTCACACTGCGGCGGTCCTGCCCCGATGAAAATGTCCAATCTTCTTGACAGCCCCGGGCCGCGCGAATAGCCTCGGGCAGCCCGACAAGGAGAGGAGCCCCATGGACATCGATCGTCCCCTGCCGAACCCGATGACGCCGGAGGCCAAGCCCTACTGGGACGGCCTGCGCGAGCAGAAGCTGATGCTGCCGAAGTGCAACGCGTGCGGCCACGTCTTCTGGTACCCGCGCGTGGCCTGCCCGAAGTGCCACACGCGCGGCATCGGCTGGATCCAGTCCAGCGGGCGCGGCACGCTGCACTCGTTCGAGATCGGCTACCAGTCGTTCAACAAGGCGTTCAAGGTGCCCGCGCCCTACGTGCTGGCGATGGTCGAGCTGGCCGAGGGGCCGCGCTTGCTGTCGAACCTGATCAACATCGAGCCCGACCCCAAGAAGATCACGTGCGACATGCCCGTGGAGGTCGTGTTCCAGAAGCTGACCGACGAGGTCACGCTGCCGCTGTTCCAGCCGGCGGGACGGTGAGCGCCATGGCCAACCTGCGCGATCTCTCCAACACGGCCTGCATCGTCGGGGTCGACGAGGCCGACGAGATGGGCACGCTGCCCAACAAGAGCCAGCTCTCGCTGCACATCGAGGCCGTCACCAACGCCGTGCGCGACGCCGGCCTGAAGGTCTCCGACGTGGACGGCATCTTCACCGCCGGCCAGCACTCCCCCGCCACCATCGGCGAGGCGCTCGGCATCACGGCGCGCTACGTCGACGGCACCACCGTGGGCGGCTGCTCCTTCATCATCATGGTCGGCCACGCGGTGGCCGCGCTGCACCATGGCCTGTGCGACGTGGCCGTCATCTCGCACGGCGAGTCGGGACGCTCGCAGGTGGGCGTCAGCCCCCGGCGCGACACCGCCATCCCCGGGCAGTTCGAGGCGCCCTACGGCTTCGGGCCGGCGCCGACGATGTTCGGCCTCATCACGACGCGCCACATGCACCAGTACGGCACCACGCTGGAGCAGTGGGCGCAGGTCGCCGTCTCCACACGCAAGTGGGCGTCGCTGAACCCCAAGGCCTTGCGGCGCGATCCCCTCACCATCGAGGAGGTGCTGAAGGCGCGGCCGGTCGTGTGGCCGTTCACCGTGCTGAACATCTGCCTGGTGACCGACGCCGGCGGCGCCGTGGTGCTGACGCGGGCCGATCGCGCCAAGGACTGCGCCAAGAAGCCGGTGTACGTGCGCGGCCTCGGCGAGGGCACCGAGCACGTCAGCCTCACGCAGATGAAGGACCTGACCTTCAGCGAGGCCACCCGCATCTCCGGCGACAAGGCGTTCCGCATGGCCGGCGTGGGGCCGAACGACTTCCAGCACATCATGCTCTACGACGCGTTCACCTCGGGGCCGCCGATCATGCTGGAGTCGCTGGGCATCGCCAAGCGCGGCGACGGCGTGTCCTACTTCGCCGAGGGCCGGTCGACGCCGGGCGGCTCGCTGCCGATCAACACCAACGGCGGTGGCCTCTCCTACACCCACACCGGCATGTACGGCATCTTCCCGATCATCGAGGCGGCCCGCCAGCTCCGCGGCGAGTGCGGTCCCCGCCAGGTGCCGAATCTCAAGACGTCGCTGGTGAACGGGATGGGCGGGATGCT
>JBGQLG010000245.1:0-7887 GCA_041499965.1 Methylomirabilia bacterium | reverse complement strand
TCGCCAACGAGGTCGAGGAACTCGAGCTGGAGGACCTGCCGGGCGTCCACGGCCTCCGCGCACTTCGCGTGACGGTCGCCCTCCGCGACTCCCTCGACGGCCGCCCCTCCGCCGCCGAGTCCGCCCGCGCCGCCCGCTGACGCGCCGTATCGCCGCCCGCTGACCGCCCGCGCGGTGCGGATGGCGGCGGGGCCGCCGTTGACCTTGACGCGCTGGCCGGTGTCCTTAAGCGTCGAGCCGTCCCACGAGAAAACCCAGTAGTCTTTTTCGACCATGTTGCCGACGAGGAGCGTCTTGCTGTCGGGGGACCAGGCCACGCCCTGGGACCAGTGGCCGATCGGGGCCTCGGCCAGGCGGGCCAGCGTCTTGCCGGTCACGCGGACGATCACCAGCTTGCCGGCGTCGCTGTGGAACGGCGACTCCTTGGGCCGGTTGCTGCCGTTGTGGACGACGACGGCCACGACCGAGCTGTCGGGGGCGATCTTCAGCCCCTCGGCGGTCGAGCCGAGGACGCCGACGGTGTCGACGACCCGTGGCGGCTTCGCCGTCAGGTCCATCAGCGTGACCGCGTCGCTGTCGCCGGTGGCGCCGCCGGCCAGGTGACCGACGACCGCGAAGGCACCGTTGGAGGCGATGTCCATCACGATGGGGCGCAGGCCCGGCGTCATGTCGCGCTTGGTGTACTCGACCTTGGCGCCGTCGATCGAGAGCACGGAGACCTTGTTGTCGTTGTTGCGCGAGACGAGCGCGGTCTTGCCGTCCGGCGTGATCGCCACCATGCCGCCGCCGGCCTTCTCGCCCCCGACCTCGATGGTGCCGGCCGCCGTCACCGTCTGGCCCTGGATCGTGAACACCGAGACGGTACCGTCGACGAGATTCGAGACGAGCGCCAGCGTGCCCGCCCGGTTGACGGAGACGCCGGCGGCGCCCTTGCCCGCCTCCAGGGTGGCGAGCACCTTCGGCGGATTCGCCTTGAGGTCGATGACCGTCACCTGGTTGTTGGGCGCCTGCTTCGTCTTGTCGCTCGGATCGACCTTGTTCGAGGCCGTCACGATCGCCAGGCTCTCATCGGAGGTCACCGCGATGCTGAGCGGCGGGCCGACCACGCTCACGGGCGCCGCGACCTCGCCGATGACGCGGGGCGGGGAGGCCTTGAGATCGATGACCGATACCGTGTCGGGCGGCGGGTTGGGCACTACCGTCACGACGCCGTTCACCAGGACCACCTTGTTGTCGTTGCCGGACACGGCGATCTGGGCGCCGGCGGCCGGCGCGACGGTCAGGGCCGCGAGCAGGGCGAGGGCGACGGGGCGACGCAGCGTCATGGTGTCCTCCTGAGCGACGGGTCGAGCGGGCCACATCATACTCAAGACGGGCTCGACGCGCTCTGCGGACTCGACACTCTCCGAGGACGTGGGGGTGAGGCGGACGGGGCGATGCGGAGGCCGGGGCGGGCGTTTACGCTGCGGCGCGGCTGCGGCGAATCGCGACGAACCGGCTGACCAGCCAGGCGCCGAGCGCGGCGGCGATCACGACCTGCGCGACGATGCTCACCACGCGGAGGCCCTGCTGCATGACCTCGAGCCGCACCCCGCTGGCGTAGCCGATCAGGATGAAGGCACCCGCCCACACGAAGCAGCCGATGGCGTCGAAGAGCAGGAAGCGCCGAAAGGGCATGCGGGTGAGGCCGGCCACCGGGGCCAGCAGCACGCGCGCGCCGATGACGAAGCGGCCGAAGACCACGCTGGCGTGGCCAGGACGGAACCGCGGCGCGCCGCCCAGCCGGGCGGTGACCCGGGTGCCGGCCAGGCGCCCGATCCAGTAGCCGATGTTGTCTCCGACGAGGGCGGCGGCGACGGCGACGGCGAGGCCGAGGAGCGGGTCGAGATGGCCGTTCTTGGCGACCACGCCGAAGGCCAGGAGGAGCAGCTCGCCGGGGATGGGCAGGCCCGCGTTGTCCAGCAGGATCGCCGTGAAGACGATCCAGTAGCCGTACGCGATGAAGAGGCCCATCAGTAGTTCCGCGGTAAGCGTCACGTCGTCATCTCCCTTGGCGTACGCTAAATGCACCGGTCGTACCACCCTGAGACACGCCGTAAATCCCTATCGATGCGGGCCTTTTGAGGCAGCCTCGGACGGCGGGTCGGGCAGGGTGCCCAGTTCCGGACCACCGCGCGTGGACCGATATCGACCAAGGCCCGATCGGCCGCCACCCGAACGATCGCCGATCAGGTGCTTTGACAGCGCCGTCGGGGGTTGATAGAAGACCTCGACGGTCCGGTCACGTCCTGAGGTTTAATAGCCCGGTGAGCGGGGATGCGGTCCCGACCTCATTGGCGGTTTCGCCGGACACCTCAAGGGTTGAGAAAGGAGCACCGCCGTGCAACTGGGCATGATTGGTCTGGGCCGCATGGGGCAGAACATGGTCGTCCGGCTCGCGAAGGCCGGGCACCAGCTCGTCGTCAACGACCGTAGCGCCGACGTCGTCGCGCAGACGCAGCAGCGCGTCCAGAAGGAAGCCGGCGGCCAGGCCGGCGGCGCCGCGGCGCTCAAGGAGTTCGTCGGCAAGCTGACCGCGCCCCGGGCCATCTGGCTGATGACGCCGGCCGGCGTCGTCGACCGCGTCATCGCCGACCTCGTGCCGCTGCTGCAGCCGGGCGACATCCTCATCGACGGCGGCAACTCGTACTACATCGACGACATCCGTCGCAGCAAGGAGCTCGCCGCCAAGGGTATCCACTACGTCGACGTCGGAACGAGCGGCGGCGTCTTCGGCTTGGAGCGCGGGTACTGCCTGATGATCGGCGGACCGGACACCGCCGTGAAGCAGCTCGATCCCATCTTCAAGGCGCTGGCCCCGGGCCGCGGTGACGCCGGCCGGACGCCCGGACGGGAGAAGCTGAAGGCGAGCAGCGCCGAGGACGGCTACCTGCACTGCGGTCCCGCGGGCGCCGGCCACTTCGTCAAGATGGTTCACAACGGCATCGAGTACGGCATGATGGCCGCGTACGCCGAGGGCCTCAACATCATCAAGAACGCCAACGTCGGCAAGAAGGGTCGCGAGGCGGGCAGCGCCGAGGTCACGCCGCTGCGCAACCCCGAGCACTTCCAGTACGACTTCAACCTGCCCGACATCACCGAGCTGTGGCGGCGAGGCAGCGTGGTGGCGTCCTGGCTGCTCGACCTCACGGCCTCCGCCCTGGCTGAGGATCCCGAGCTGTCCAACGTGAAGGCCGAGGTGCCGGACTCCGGCGAGGGCCGCTGGACCGTCCTGGCCGCCATCGACGAGGGCGTGCCGGCGACCGTGCTCACCGCCTCGCTCTACCAGCGTTTCACCTCGCGCGGCGAAGACGCGTTCGCCTGCAAGACACTGCAGGCGATGCGCCGGAAGTTCGGCGGACACTAGGACATGGGGGGCCTCGAAGGGCCCCCCAAGCCCCCCCAATGTTCGTCGCGCCCCGGCGGAGCCGTGGCGCTCCTCTGTCTTGCGCGAGGGCGGGGGGCCCCGGCATTGCCGGCTCGATCACATGGGGGGCTCCGCCCGCAAGCCCCCCAGAGCTTGTCGCGCCTCGGCCAAGCTGTGGTGCTTCTCGACCCCATGCGAGGAACCTGAGACCGCCAGCTACCTGAGTCTCGTGGAATCCGGTGTCGGCGCGCGGCGTGCGCAGGGGGCTATGAGCGCCATCATGGCGAGCCGTCGTCGCCGTTCGAGCGCAGGGCCCGGATCGCGAGCCGCCCCCGGTTCGACTTGTCCGCGGCCCAACCCCCTCCGGGGGATGGGGGGCCCGAGCGATCCGGGCCCGGAGCGAGTTACGGCGACAGGCGAGCCATGAAGGCGCTCATAGCCCCCTGCGCACGCCGCGCGCCGACACCGGATTCCACGAGACTCATTGGATGCGCCTCGGGTGACGTGGCTCGGTAGTCGCCGGTAGACTCACGAGATGGACTTCGGACTGTTCTACTACTGTCAGGGGCGCGGGGTGCCGCACGACCAGGCGTACGGCGAGATGCTGGATCAGATCGCGCTGGCGGAGACGTTGGGGTTCGGGGAGTGCTGGTTCGCGGAGCATCACTTCACCGACTACTCGCTGTTGCCCAGTCCCAATCTGATGATCGCGGCGGCGGCGCAGCGGACGCGCCGCATGCGGTTCGGGAATTACGTCAACGCGCTATCCTTCCATCATCCGCTGCGGCTGGCGGCCGAGGCGGCCACGCTCGACAACCTGGCGCGCGGGCGCTTCGACTTCGGCGTCGGCAAGGGCGTGCGCCCGGGGGAGTTCGCGCAGCTCGGCCTTCGCTTCGAGGACGGCGTGGCGATGACCGAGGAGTCGATCGAGATCCTGCTCAAGGCGTGGACGAACGAGCGGACCAGCCACGCCGGCCGGTTCTGGACGTTCCCGGAGTTCAGCCTGCGGCCGCGCGTCTACCAGCGGCCGCACCCGCCCCTGCACGAGGTCGCCAGCCGCCCGGTCTCGGTGGCGCGGGTGGGCGCGCGTGGCTGGGCGGTGGCCATGCACTTCACGCCGACCGACGTCGTCGCCCAGTGCGTGCAGGACTATCACGCCGCGCTGGCCCGGCGGAGCGAGCCGGCCGGCACCGGCGCCTATCGCCCGCGGCTGCTGCTGTGCCGCGAGACGCTCGTGGCGGAGACGGCGGAGACGGCGCGGGCGGAGGGCGCGCTCGCGCTCCAGGGGTTCTGGTATCTTTCTTCGCTGGCGGCGCCGCCGCTGCCGGCCGAGTTCTCCGACGGGCGCTTCAAGGAGCTGACGGCCCGCGTGTGGGGCGGCCAGACCTACGACGAGCTCGACGCGATCGGCGGCTTCCTCATCGGCGCGCCCGACCAGGTGGCGGCCCGGGTCGACCATCTGGAATCGATCGGCGTGGACACGCTGCTACTCGTCTGCAGCTTCGGCAACACCTCGCACGCGCAGGTGTGCCGCACGCTCGAGCTGTTCGCCGGCGCCGCCATCCGGCCACGGCAGTCGCCGACACGCTGAGCCCTCCCGGCCCCGGGTTGGCGGACCGGCGGCGTTGCACTATGATGCCGAGCCATGGCTGACCATACCGCGCTCCCCCTCGCCCGCTTCTCCGTGCTCGACCTCACCCGGGCGCGGGCCGGCCCCACGTGCGTGCGCCAGCTCGTCGACTGGGGCGCCCGGGCGATCAAGATCGAGATGCCGGGCGGTCGCGCGGGCGACGGCATGGGCGGCAATCGCCACGGGTTCGACTTCCAGAACCTGCACCGCAACAAGCGCAGCATGACGCTCAACCTGCGCGATCCCGACGGCGTGGCCATCTTCAAGCGGCTGGCCCGCGACGCCGACGTCGTCGTCGAGAACTACCGGCCGGACGTCAAGCGGCGGCTCGGCATCGACTACGAGGACCTGCGCCCGCTCAACCCGCGGCTCATCTACGGCAGCATCTCCGGCTTCGGCCAGAGCGGGCCGTATCGCGACCGGCCCGGCGTCGATCAGATCGCCCAGGGCATGGGCGGGCTGATGTCCATCACCGGCATCCCGGGGCAGGGGCCGGTGCGCGTCGGCATCCCCATCGCTGACCTGTGCTCGGGGATCCTGCTCGCCCAGGGCGTCCTCGTCGCGCTGCTCGAGCGCGAGGTGACCGGCCAGGGCAAGTGGGTGCACACCTCGCTGCTGGAGGCGATGCTGTCCATGCTCGACTTCCAGGCCTCGCGCTGGCTGATGAGCGGCGAGGTCCCGCCCCAGGCGGGCAACAACCACCCCACCGGGATTCCCACCGGCGTGTTCGAGACGAAGGACGGCCACATCAACATCGCCGCCGCCGGCGAGGAGATCTACGAGCGGCTGTGCCGGGCCATCGAGCGCCCGGACCTGCGCACCGATCCGCGCTTCGCGACGGCGAAGGCGCGCTCGGCCAACCGCGACGTGCTGATGGAGGTGCTGATGCCGGTCACCCGGCAGAAGAACAGCGCCGACTGGATCAGGATCCTCAACGACGCCGGCGTGCCGTGCGGGCCGATCTACCGCGTCGACGAGTCGTTCGCCGATCCCCAGGTGCAGCATCTGAAGATGGCGCAGCCGGTGCGCTCACCGGCGCTCGGCGACCTCACCATCCTGGGTCACCCGGTCTCACACGGCGCCGACCGCTTGCCAATCCGCGCCCCGGCGCCGGAGCTGGGCCAGGACAACCACGAGATCCTGACGTCGCTCGGCTACACCAAGACGCAGATCGCCGACCTCGCCAAGCGCGGCGTGATCTGAGCGGGCCCGGCGGTCAGGGGCTACCTGAGGCGGGTCACCTCTCCGCCCATGCACGGGTCCTCGGTGCGGCGGACACCGCCCTTGACCTGCTTGCGCGCTCGCAGATCGCGAACCTTGGCACTCTTCTTCTTCTTGGTCTTTGCCTTGGCCATCGCTGTCTCCTTGTTCGACTCTGCCTGGCTCGGACGCGCGGCACTGTAGCACGAAGCGCCGGCGCCCCGCGACACACGCGACCAAGCCTTGACAACCGCCGGCGATGCCAACAGTCTCGATGCATGCCATCGTTCCGACCCGCGCGCCGTCTCGCTGTCGTCCTGCTCCTGGCCCTGTGGCTGGCCGGCACCGCTCCCGCTGCCGCCGCGCCGGAGGGGACGCTGACCATCGCGATGCACTTCACCCCGGTCACCCGCTGGCTCGATCCGGCCGAGGGCGAGAGCACCATCACGCCCTATCTGCTTCTGTACGCGCTGCACGACGGGCTGCTCAAGCCGATGCCCGGCGTGGGCTCGGGCCCGAGCCTGGCCGAGTCGTGGTCGATGGCCAAGGACATGCTCGGTGCCGACTTCACGCTGCGCGCGAACGCGAAGTTCCACAACGGCGAGCCGGTCACCTCCGAGGACGTGAAGTTCTCGTTCGAGCGCTACCGCGGCGGCGCCGCCAAGATCCTCAAGGACACGGTGAAGGAGATCCAGACGCCGGCGCCCAACCGCGTGCGCTTCGTCTTCAAGGAGCCCTGGCCCGACTTCCCGGCCTTCTTCGGCACCTTCGTGGCCAGCGCGGGCTGGGTGGTGCCGAAGAAGTACGTCGAGCGGGTGGGGGAGGAAGGATTCCGCAAGGCGCCCATCGGCGCGGGACCCTACAAGTTCGTGAGCCTCAACCCCGGGGTGGAGCTGGTGGTCGAGGCCTTCGAGGGCTACTGGCGCAAGCCGCCGTCCATCAAGCGGATCGTCTTCCGCAGCCTGCCCGACGAGACGACGCGTGCGGCCGCGCTGAGGGCCGGTGAGGTCGATCTCGCGATGCTGCTGACCGGGCCGACCGCCCTGGACGTCCGCAAGACGCCGGGCCTGCGGCTGGTGGCACCGCTGCTCGGCATCTTCTGGCTCGATTTTCCGGACCAGTGGGATCCCCAGTCGCCCTGGGCGGACCGGCGCGTGCGGATGGCCGCCAGCCTCGCCCTCGATCGCCAGGCGCTCAACGAGGCCGAGACGCTCGGCTTGTCGCGCCCGGTCGGCAGCACCGTCCCGCGCGACTTCGAGTTCGCGCTGCCCTTCGAGCCGCCGCCCCACGATCCCGCGCGGGCCCGCAAGCTGCTGGCCGAGGCCGGCTATCCGAACGGCTTCGACGCCGGCGAGCTGACTCCGTTCCCGCCCTACAACGCCATGGGCGAGACGATCCAGGGCTGGCTGCAGGCGGTGGGCATCCGCACGCGCATGCGCGCGATGGAGCGCGGCGCGTTCATGACCTCGTGGCGGGAGAAGAAGCTGCACGGCGTGGTGCTGACCATCAGCGGCGTGTCGGGCAACGCGGCGACGCGGCTGGAGTCGTTCGTCACCAGGAACGGCGCCTTCGCCTACGGCGCGCTACCGGAGGTGGACGACCTGTTCCGCCGCCAGGCTCGGGAGCTCGACCACAAGAAGCGCGAGGCGCT
>JBGQLG010000244.1:0-7894 GCA_041499965.1 Methylomirabilia bacterium | reverse complement strand
TTGATGGCCTCGGCCGCGAGCTGGGCGCCCAGGCGGCAATCGCCGCCCACCTCGGCCATGGCGCCCGTGATCGGGCTCACGACGCCGACCTTGACGGCCTTGGCCTGGGCCCGCAGGGGCAGCGGGAACGCGGCGACGCCCGCGACGATGACGGCACCCTTGACGAAGTGGCGGCGGCTGACTCGCGACGTCTGCATCTTGGGCTCCTGGTGGGGGGAGGTCACGGCGCGCTGGCTGCCCGCGATCCTACTCGGGCGTCCGACGTTGTCAACGGCGCCAGAACCGGGTGTAGTGCGCGACCAGCTCGGCGCGCACCGAGTGCAGATCGGGGTGGCGCCGCGCCTCGACGTAGGCCTCGCGCGCCGCCGGGTCGGAGAAGTCCACCGCGCCCGGCTCGCAGCACATGAGCGAGCGGGGATCGCGCACGTGGGGCAACCCGAGCGCGTGGCCCAGCTCGTGGGCCACCACCTGGTAGAGCAGCGTCTCGCGGCTCGTCTGCCCGCGCGCCACCGGCTCGGCGGCCGTGATGCTCACCGGCAGCTCGATGACGCCGGTGTCGTCGGTCTGCAGAAACGTCACGCCCATCGGCCCGCCCGCCGACGGCGGCTCCAGGTTGACGCGGACCTGGGCCATCTCGCGCGCGGCGCCGGGGGTGAAGGCGTCGAGACCGAGCGCCTCGCGGAAGAGCGCGTTCCAGTTGTCGATGGCTCGTCGCACGGCCGCGTCGAGCTGGGCGTCGCCCGCGGGCTGAGCCCACACGCGCAGCGGCAGCCGCGCCCGCGGGTGACCCTCGAAGCCGGACAGCGGGATGTCCGAGGCCGCTGCGGGCGCGACGAGGGCGAGCAGCGCGAGTATCATGCACCTCAACCACCAACCACGGGAGGCGCGATGATCGAGCAACGGCCGTTCGGACGCACGGGGCACATGAGCACGGTGACGCTGTTCGGGGCAGCCGCCCTGGCCCGGGCCACCCAGGACGAGGCCGACCGCGCGCTGGAGGTGCTGCTGCGCCACGGGGTCAACCACATCGACACCGCCGCCCGCTACGGAGACTCGGAGCTGCGCATCGGGCCGTGGATGGCGCGCCATCGCCAGGACTTCTTCCTGGCCACCAAGACGGGCAGCCGCACCGCCCGCGAGGCCCGCGACGACGTCCATCGCTCGCTGGAGCGGCTGCGCGTCGATCACGTCGACCTCATCCAGATGCACTCGCTCGGGCATCCCGACGACTGGGACCAGGCCATGGGGCCGGGCGGGGCGCTGGAGGCGCTGATCGAGGCGCGCGCCCAGAAGCTCGTGCGCTTCATCGGCGTCACCGGTCACGGCTGGTCGATCCCCGCCATGCACCGGCGCAGCCTGGCCCGCTTCGACTTCGACTCCGTGCTGCTGCCGTACAACGTCTTCTTCGCGCAGAACGACCGGTATCGCCAGGCCTTCGACGAAGTCCTGGCCATCTGTCGCGAGCGCAACGTGGCGGTGCAGGTCATCAAGTCGATCGCGCGCGGCCCGTGGGCGACCACCGACCGCACGCACACGACATGGTATCAACCGCTGGAGGCGCAGGCCGACATCGATCGCGCGGTGCACTGGGCAATGGGCGTGCCGGGCGTCCACCTCAACAGCGCGGGCGACCTCTCCCTGCTGCCGCGCATTCTGGACGCCGCCAGCCGCTTCGAGCGCCGGCCGGCGGACACCGAGATGACGGCGCTGGCCGAGGCCACGCGCATGACGTCGCTGTTCGGGCTGCCGACCTGACGGACGGCGTCGAGATCGCCAGCGGTTACGTGCCGGGCGCGATCGGCCGGGTGGCCGAGCTGCACGCCGCCTACTATGCGCGCGAGTGGGGCTTCGGCGTCATCTTCGAGGCGAAGGTCGCCACCGAGCTCGCCGGTTTCTTTGCGCGCTACGACCCCCGGCGCGACGGCTTCTGGACGGCGTCGCTCGGCGGGCGCATCGAGGGCGCGATCACGATCGACGGCGTGCAGGCCGGCGAAGATGGGGCTCACCTCCGGTGGTTCATCATCTCGGACGCGCTGCGCGGCCGCGGCGTGGGCGGCCGCCTCGTCGAGTCGGCGGTCGACTTCTGCCGCCGGTCGGGCTACGCGCGCGTGTACCTGTGGACATTCGAGGGGCTTCACGCCGCCCGCCATCTGTACGCGAAGGCCGGCTTTGCCCTGACGGAGCAGCGGCCCGGGGCGCAGTGGGGCACCGAGGTCACCGAACAACGCTTCGAGCTGAGGATGCCGGTGTGATCAACCTGGAGCCGATCGGCCACGTGCGCAGCACTCGGCGCGAGCTGCTCGACGACGACTGGGACTCGGTCGCCGCCGCCATCGAGCTGACCGCCGACTTCGCCCCCGAGGCGCTGGCCGGCCTCGAGGACTTCTCCCACGCGGAGGTCATCTTCCACTTCGATCGGGTCGCCGAGACCGGCATCGAGCGCGGGGCCCGTCACCCGCGCGGCAACACGCAGTGGCCCCGCGTCGGCATCTTCGCCCAGCGCGCCAAGGACCGTCCCAACCGCCTGGGCTCGACGATCGTCGAGATCCTCGAGCGCGACGGCCGCGTGCTCACGGTGCGCGGCCTCGACACACGCCGGTGCTCGACATCAAGCCGGTGATGACCGAGTTCCTGCCCCGTACAGCGCTTCGACAACCCGCGTGGTCCCATGAGCTGATGCGCGAGTACTGGAAGGCCAGCGGGTAGCGGTCGTCGCGCCCCGTGGTGACGCAGCAAGCCAGACGGGGGCGGCGTCACCACGCTGCACGCGGACTGCTAGCTCAGCCCCCAGATCAGGACGTGAGAGGGGACGATCCGGAACATGACGCGGTTGGGCGGCATCGCCCGGCCCTTCCAGTGGTGCTGGAGCTCGGGATACTTGGCGTGAAAGCGGTCCACGAGCGCGCGGCGCTCGGGGCCATCGGCCAGGAACTCCGCCCGACCTTGTACCGTTACACCCCGACCCTTGCTGCCCAGCGCATCAGACGCCTCGGCCACCGCGCACACGCGCGGATCGCGGCGGAGGTTGCGCACCTTCTGGAGATTGTCCACGCTGATCATCGTCAGCGTGGAGGAGTCGTGCAGGAACCACATCGCCATCGCCAGCGGTGCCCCGGTGGGCTGAACGGTAGCCAGCACGGCGATGTGCTTGGTGGCGAGAAATGCCTGGACGTCGGCCTGATCCAAACTCATGCGCCCTTCTTTACCATCGCCGGTCGTCACCGACAAGACCTGCTACGATTCACCTCCATGTCGGTCCGTGCGTTCTACGACGCCCTCGCGCCGCTCTATCACCTGATCTACGAGGACTGGGAGGCCAGCGTCGCCCGTCATGGCCTGGCCCTGGCCTCACTCATCAACGAGCGATGGGGAGCCGGCGCGCGCTCGGTGCTCGACGCCGCGGCCGGCATCGGTACCCAGACCCTGGGACTCCTGGCCCGCGGGTTTCGCGTGACGGCCTCGGACCTCTCGCCGGCCGCCGTCGGCCGCGCCCAGCGAGAGGCCGCGCGGGGGGGGCTTCGCCTCGCCAGCGTGGCCGCGGACTTCCGCGCGCTCCCGGTCCGGTCCGCTAGTGTCGATGTCGTGCTCGTCTGCGACAATGCGCTTCCGCATCTGGAGACGGAGATCGACATCGGAACCGCGCTGGCCGAGTGCCTGCGCTGCGCCAGGCCGGGCGGCGGCTGCGTGATCTCGATGCGGGACTACGGGCCGCCCCCGCCGGCCGGGACGGTCGAGATACAACCGTACGGCGAACGGGCCTGGGCCGGCCGTCGCTATCACGTGCGCCAGGTGCGGGAGTGGCGGGGTCCGCGCTATGATGTCACGTTCGAAATCACGCCGGCGGACGGCGGCGCCGCAGCGACGATCGTGAAGACGAGCTATCTCGCGATCACGGTGGCGCGCATGGCCGAGCTGATGCGCTCCGCGGGCTTCGAGGACGTCCAGCGACTCGACGGGCGCTTCTTCCAGCCGGTTCTCCTCGGCACGCGCCCGCGCGGCTGACGTCCGGGCGCTACAGCCCCGCCATCGCACGTAGGTGTAGCCGAGCCGCCCCACCCACACCGCCGTCTCCGGACTGGCGCCGGGCACCCAGATCGGCGGATGCGGCTTCTGCAGCGGCAGGCACCACGGGTTCACGTGGCGGAAGTGGTAGTGCGCCGTCGGGTTGCACGGTGGCGAGCACGACCACGTGCTTGGTGGTGAGGAACCGCTGGACATCGGGGTGAGCGAGATTCATGGGCGTCGGCCTCGCGTGGGTTCAGTCCTCGATCGGCTCTGACCAGAAGAACACGTTGCGGGAGCGCTCCAGGTAGGTGTCGTAGAGCTGGCGGATCAGCTCCTGGCCGGCCGGCGAGGCGAGGTCCTTCGCGTACTGCTCGGTGTCGCGAACCTCGATGCGCTCGATGTAATGCCACCCGGCCTGCTCGGCCCCGGTGATCGGTCCCTCGATGCGGTGGGTGCGATAGCTGACGATCGACGGTAGCGTCTTGGCCACCCGATAGTCGTAGTCGCGCAGCCAGCGCTCGTAGTCCTCGGGCTTCACGCCCTTCTTCAGCGTGGTGATCACGTAGCGCACCGGCATCGTTCAGCTCCTCTCCAGCTCGCGCCGGACCGGCAGCATCACATCGGTCTGGAACCGCTCGAGCGTCGCCCCGATGTTCCCGTTCGGCCCCAGCGGGTAGACCATGAGCTGGCCAATCCCGCCGCGGGCCAGCCGGACGACGCCGTCGGCGACCAGGCTCGGCGGCCCCGCCAGCGTGACCGCGTCGACGAAGGCGTCGGGCACGAGGGGCGCCAGCTTCAGGAGCGGCGCCGGGTCGTGGGTGTACGGCAGGCGCAGGACCTCCTCGCGGAGCGGTGCCGGTAGCTCGAGCCCCGCCGTCCGGAAGGTGAAGAAGTCGGGGCGCTGGGCGGCGAGGCTGCGCACGATGGTCGGGCGCATGACGTCGCGCGCGACCCGGGCGTCGTCGGCGATGCAGACGTTGATCCGGGCGACCAGCTCCACGCCGGTCGGATCCCGACCGGCGCGCCGAGCGCCCTCGGCCACGGTCTCCCGGAAGAACCGCAGCAGCGGCTCGGCGACGCAGCCCTGCATGATCGCGCCGTCGGCGACGCGGCCCGCCACCCGACAGCCGGCCTCACGCTGGGAGGCGACATAGATCGGCACCGCCGCGCGCGGCGGCGTGAAGTCGAGGCGGCCGTCCTCGAACCTCACCGCAGCACCCGTCACCGTCACCGTTTGCCCGGCCAGGAGCCGGCGGATCAGCTCCACCGCCTCGCGGATCGCCACGGCTGAACGCGCCGCATCGACGCCCAGCTCGCGAAAGCCGGACACGCCGGCGCCGAGGCCGAGGAGCGCGCGTCCGCCCGAGACCTCGTCGAGCGTGGCGATGGCCATGGCGGTCAGCGCGGGGTGGCGCGAGTAGGGGTCGGTGACGCCCGGCCCGAGCCGAATACGGCTGGTGCGCGCCGCAACGAGGCCCAGGACCGTGTAGGCCTCGCGGAAGAAGCGCTCGTCGGCCACCCAGAGGTCGTCGTAGCCGAGCGCCTCCGCGCGGACGGCGATCTCCACGAGCTCGCCGGCCGGGCGCGACGGCAGCAGCAGGAGCCCGGTCCTCATCGCTCGCGCTCCCGGAGGGCGAGCGCGATCTTCTCGGCGGTGATCGGCAGATCGGTGATGCGCACGCCCGTCGCGCTCGCCACGGCGTTGGCCACCGCCGCCGGCGGCTCGATGTTGGGCGGCTCACCGACACCCTTGGCTCCGAAGGGCCCCACCAGGCTCGGATGCTGCACGAGGATCGACTCGACGCGCGGCACGTCCATCGCGGTCGGCATCTTGTAGTCGGTGAGGTTGGCGTTCAGCACGCGGCCGTTCTCGTAGACGATCTCCTCGGACAGCGCCTGGCCGAGCCCCTGGGCCACCCCGCCCTCGATCTGGCCCTCGATGTAGGTCGGGTTCATGGCGAAGCCGACGTCCTGGGCGACGACGTAGCGATGCACGCTGACCTCGCCCGTCTCGGCGTCCACGGACAGGTCGACGGCGTGGGCGTGGAAGCTCGGCGAGTGGAAGGCCGGGTAGACGTGGCCCTCCACGCGCTTGGTGTCGTACGGCGTGGGCGGGGCGACGAACGTACCGTGGGCGATGAGCCCGCCGCCGGAGGCCTGAGACAGCCGGGCCAGCTCGGCCAGCGTCGCACTCTTGCCCGCGGCGGCCGCGCTCACGGCGCCGGCCCGTACCTCCAGGGCGCTCTCCTCCACGCCGAGGTGGCGCGCCGCCAGCGCGAGCAGCTGGCGCTTGAGGTCGGCGACGGCGGCCCGGCACGCGTTGCCGACGGCGAACGCCGTGCGACTACCCTGGGCGCCGAAGTCGAACGGCGTCGACAGCGTGTCCGCGGACACGACGTGAATGTCGGCCAGCTCCACACCGAGATCCTCGGCCAGCACCTGGGCGGCGCCCGTCAGCGCCGCGGTGCCGATCTCGGCCGCCCCGGTGTTGAGGGCGACGGTACCGTCCGGATTGATCTTCACGTAGACCCCGGACGAGCCGCCCGTGGTCGTCCACCAGCCGCAGGCGATGCCCTTGCCGCGCCCCGGCGCCGGCCGCCGCTCCGCCCAGCCGATCGCGGCGGCGACCCGGCGCAGGCACTCCTCGAGCCCGACCGCCGTGAGAACCTGCCCCGTCGGTCCCTCCTCGCCGTCGTGCACGATGTTGCGCAGGCGGAACTCGAGCGGATCGAGGCCGAGCGCGTCGGCGATGATGTCCGTTTGCGACTCGACGGCGAAGTTCGCCTGCGGTCCAGACGGCGCCCGGAAGGAGCCGAAGTTCGTCTTGTTGGTGTAGACGGCGTAGCCCTCGAGCAGCAGGTTGGGGATCCGGTACGGCCCGGCCAGCATCAGCGTGGCCACCGACGCGACGCCGGGGCCCGATCCGGCGAAGGCGCCGGTGTCGAACCACAGGCGGCCCTCGCGGGCGAGGATCCGCCCGTCGCGCGTCACCCCGGTCTTCAGCTCGACGATCGCCGGCTGCCGCGCATAGGCCGCCGTCAGCTCCTCCTCGCTCGTCGTCATCACCTTCACGGCCCGGCCGGTCTGGCGTGCCAGCAGCGCGGCGAAGTGCTCGACGCCGACCCGCAGCTTGCCGCCGAAGCCACCGCCGACGCCCGGAACGATCACGCGCACGCAGGACGACGGCACCTGCAAGATCTCCGACAGCGTGGCCTGGATCTCGAAGGGGAGCTGGGTGTTCGACCAGACCGTGACGTGACCCGCGCTGTCCCAGTGGGCGACGGCCGCGCGCGGCTCCGTGTAACCCTGGTGGACGCTGCGCGTGGTGAAGCGGTGCTCGAAGACGCGATCGGATTCCACGAACCCGCGCTCGACGTCGCCGACCACGATGCGGGCGCGGTTGCAGACGTTGCGCTCGCGGTGGAGGATCGGCAGCGCTACATAGTCGGCCCAGCCCTCGTGCACGAGCGGCGCGTCCGGCGCCAGGGCTGCCGCTACGTCGAGAATCGCGGGCAACGGTTCGACGACGATCTCGATCGCCGCCAGCGCGGCCGCGGCGGCCTCCGGCGAGGTGGCGGCGACGGCGGCCAGCGGCTGGCCGGCGAACCGAATCCGCTCGCGCGCGAACACCTCCTCGTCCTTCACGCTGCCGCCGTAGCGCACGTCGGACACGTCGGCGGCGGTGATCACCGCGCGCACGCCCGGCAGGCCGGCCGCGCGGCCCACGTCGATTCGCACCAGCCGCGCGTGGGGCTCCCGGCTGCGCAGCACCTTGCCGTGGAGCATGCCGGGCAGCGCGAAGTCCGCCGCGTAGATCGCCGTCCCCGTCACCTTGCCCGGCGCGTCCATGCGGGGCAGCGAGTGCCCGACGACGCGCGTCGCCGCCGTC
>JBGQLG010000243.1:0-7953 GCA_041499965.1 Methylomirabilia bacterium | reverse complement strand
GGCGTCCGCGGCGGCGGCCACGTCGATCCACTCGATCCCCGGCTCGCGCGCGAACCACGTCATTTGCCGCTTGGCGTAGCGCAGGGTGTCGCGCTGCATCAGCTCCACGGCCCGCCCGCGCTCGAGCTCGCCCCGGGCCACCTCCACGAACTGGCGGTAGCCGATCCCCTGCAACGCGGGCAGCGCCGGCGCGTATCCGCGATGCAGCAGCGACCGCACCTCGTCGAGCAACCCGGCGTCGGCCATGGCCGCGGCCCGCGCGGTCAAGCGCCGCGCCAGCACCGGCCGCTCGAGCGTGAGTCCAACGTACGTCACGCGCCAGGGCGCCTGCCCGTCACGCCAGCGCACCTGAGCCTCACCCACCGCGCTGCCCGAGCGCAGCCGCTCCAGCGCGCGCACCACGCGCACCTCGTCGTTGGGGTGCAGGCGGCGCGCCAGCGCGGGCTCGGTCGCCGCCAGCTGCGCGTGCAGCGCCGCCCGCCCGTCGCGCGCGGCAATGCCGGCCAGCTCGGCCCGGAACGCGTGATCGGCCGGCGGCGCCGGGTCGAGGCCGCGCAGCAGCGCCCGGATGTACAGCCCGGTGCCGCCCACGACGACCGGCAGCCGGCCCCGGCCGCGCACGGCGTCGATGGCCGCCTCGGCCTCCGCCCGGAAGCGCGCCGCGTGATAGCGGTCGTCGGGGTCCACGACGTCGATCAGGTGATGCGCCACCGCCCGCTGCTCGTCGGCCGTCGGCTTGCCGGTGGCGACGTCCATGCCGCGGTAGACCTGCCGAGAATCGGCGCTGATCACCTCGATGGGCAGCCGGCGAGCCAGCGCGACCGCCGCCGCGGTCTTGCCGACCCCGGTAGGCCCCGCGATGACGAGGAGCGGCGGCTGGCCGCGGGTCATCCCCTGCAGTGTACGCCCCCGCTCACCAGGTGCGCTTCAGCTCGCGCCGGATGTCGTGCATCGACACCCGGCTCACGATGGGCCGGCCGTGCGGGCAGAAGTACGGCGTCTCGGTGGTCTCGAGGTCGGCGACCAGGCGCTGCATCTCCTCGGGCGCCAGCGGCGTGCTGGCCTTCACCGCGGCCCGGCAGGCGACGAAGGCCAGCGCGCGATCGAGGGTCGGCGCGGTCACCTTGGGATCGGCCAGCTCCTCGACCGCCCCCTCCACGAGCCGCTTGGGCTCGTCGCCCTTGAGCAGCGTGGGCACGGCGCGCAGCACCACGCTGTCGCCGCCAAACCCCTCGAAGGCGAAGCCGAGGCGCTCCAGCGGCTCGCGCCAGCGCTCGAGCAGCGCGCGCGCCGCCGGCCCCAGCTCGAGCGTCTCCGGGAAGAGCAGCGCCTGCGAGACGAGCGGCCCGGCCGCGAGCTGGCCGCGGATCTGCTCGAAGATCACGCGCTCGTGCACGACGTGCTGGTCGAGGAAGAACACCTCGTCCTCGGTCGTCGACACGATGAACGTGTCCTGCACCTGGCCGAGCACGCGGCCAAAGCGGCTGGTCTGGTACGGCGCCGCCGCCTCCTGGAACAGCGCGGGCTGCTCGCTGAGCGCGTCGGCGCTGCCGGCGTCCATCGGGGAGGACAACCGCGGCTCGGCGCCGAGGGCGGGCACCACGCCGGGGCGGCGCAGTGCGGCGTGCAGCGCCGTCACCAGCATCTCCTGCACGACGCGCGGCTGGCGGAAGCGCACCCAGGCCTTGGTGGGATGGACGTTGGCGTCCACGTCGGCCGGCGCCATCGTCACGGCCAGCACCACGAGCGGAAAGCGATCGCGCGGCAGCAGCGGCCGGTACGCCGCCAGCACCGCCTGCAGCAGCGCGGGATCGCGGACCGGCCGGCCGTTGACGATCACCACGATGTCGTCGCGGCCGCCCCGGGTGACGTCGGGTGGGCTGGCCCAGCCCGCGATCCGCACGCCGTGCTCGTCGTGCTCCACGGCCAGCAGCCGCTCGGCGGTCGGCCACGTCCACAAGGCGCCCACGCGCTGCCGCAGGTCGGCGGCGGCCGGCGCCGTCAGCGCCGCGCGCCCGCCGTTGGTCACGCGGAACTGCACGCCGGGATGGGCCAGCGCGAGCTGGGCGACGATGCGCAGGCTGGCCGACAGCTCGGTGCTCGGCGCCTTGAGGAATTTCAGCCGGGCCGGCGTGTTGAAGAACAGGTCGTGCACGTCCACGCAGGTGCCGACCTCGGCCGGTACCGGGAGGCGCTGGCTGACGGCGCCGCCCTCGCCGGCCAGCCGCAGGCCGCCGGCGGCGCCCAGCGCCCGGCTCGTCACCGTGAAGCGCGAGACCGCGCAGATGGCGGCCAGCGCCTCGCCGCGGAAGCCGAGGGTGGCGATGGCGTCGAGATCCTCGTCGCGCGCGAGCTTGGAGGTGGCGTGGCGCTCGAGCGCCAGCGGCAGCTCCTCGGCCGTCATGCCCTGCCCGTCGTCGGCCACGCGCACGAGTGCCGCACCTCCGTCGCGCAGGTCGACGGTGATCGCGCGGGCGCCGGCGTCGAGCGCGTTCTCCACGAGCTCCTTCACCGCCGAGGCCGGTCGCTCCACGACCTCGCCGGCGGCGATCTTGTTGACGAGGGCGTCGGGCAGCCGGCGGATCCGCATCAGGACGGGCGGCGCCCCTGCCACTTGGCCAGCAGGTTCAGCGCCTCGATCGGCGTGAGATGGGCCAGGTCCAGATGGGCCAGCTCCTCGGCCAGCGGCTCCCTGGGCGCGACGAAGAGGCCGAGCTGCACGGCGTCGCCGGCGTCGGTGGTGGCCTGTCCCTGCTCCTCGAACCGCGCCAGCAGCGCCTTGGCCCGGCCGATGACGGTGGCCGGCAGCCCGGCCAGCCGCGCCACCTGGATGCCGTAGGAGCGGTCGGTCCCGCCCGCCTGCACCTTGTGCAGGAAGACGATCTCGTCGTTCCACTCGCGCACGGCCACGTGGAAGTTGCGCACGCCGCCCAGGCGGGCGGCCAGCTGGGTCAGCTCGTGGAAGTGCGTGGCGAACAGCACCTTGGGGCGCGCGGCCCGATCGTGCAGCTCCTCCACGACCGACCACGCGATGGCCAGGCCGTCGAAGGTCGACGTCCCGCGGCCCACCTCGTCGAGCAGCACCAGGCTGCGCGACGTCAGGTTGTTGAGGATCGACGCCGTCTCCACCATCTCGACCAGGAACGTGGACTGCCCCCGCGCGAGGTTGTCCTGAGCGCCGACGCGCGTGAAGACGCGGTCGATCAGTCCCAGCCGCGCCGAGCGCGCCGGCACGAAGGCGCCCATGTGGGCCAGCACGACGATGTGGCCGGTCTGCCGCAGGTACACCGACTTGCCGGCCATGTTGGGCCCGGTGAGGATGACCACGCGCGCCTCGTCGTCGAGGGCCAGGTCGTTCGGCGTCACCGGCAGCCCCGAGCGCGCCTCCAGCACCGGGTGACGCCCCTCGACGATCTGCAGCACGCCGCTCGCCTCGAGCACCGGCCGCACGTGGTCGCGGGCATGCGCCACCTCGGCCAGCGCGGCCACGACGTCGAGCGTGGCCAGCGCGCGCGCGGTGGCCAGCAGGTCGGCGGCGCGCGCGGCGACGCGCCCGCGCACCTCGTCGAACAGCGCGTACTCGAGGCGACGCCGGCGCTCTTCCGCTCCCAGCACCTTGGCCTCGTACTCCTTCAGCTCGGGCGTCACGTAGCGCTCCGCGCCGGTGAGCGTCTGGCGGCGCACGTACTCCGCCGGCGCCCGCGCGGCCTGGGCGTGGGTGATCTCGATGCCGTAGCCGAAGACGCGGTTGAAGCGCACGCGCAGGCTCGAGATCCCCGTGCGCGCGCGCTCGCGCTCCTCCAGCCCGGCGATCCACCGGCGCGCCTCCGCCACGTCGCGCACGAGAGCGCTCAGCGCCTCGTTCCAGCTCTCGCGGATGATGCCACCGTCCTGCAGCGTGGCGGGCGGCTCGTCCACCAGCGCCGCCTGCAGCGTGGCCCGCAGGTCGGCCAGGTCGGCCAGCGCGTCGCGGGCCTCGGCCAGCAGCGGCGCCGGCAGGGGCGCCGTCGCCTCGCGCACGAATTCCAGCGGCGCCAGGCACGCGCGCAGGCCGACGAGATCGCGGGCGTGGGCCACACCGAGCGTCGCCCGGCTGGTCAGCCTGGCCAGGTCTCCCACCGGCTTGAGCAGGCGACGCAGCATCGCCCGCGCGTCGGGTGTGTCGACCAGGGCGGCGATCGCATCCTGGCGGGCGCCGATCGCGGCCGGATCGAGCAGCGGCTGCAGCAGCCACTGGCGCAGCAGGCGCGCGCCCATGGGCGTCACCGTCTCATCGAGCACGCCGAAGAGCGAGTTGCGCACGGAGCCGTCGCTGGCCTCGAGCAGCTCGAGCGTGCGCACGGCGGTCTCGTCGAGCGTCACGCAATCGGCCGGCCGCAGGCGCTGCAGGCGCACGAGGTGGCCGAGCCGATCGCCCTGGGTGGCGCGCACGTAGGCCAGCGCGGCGGCGCCGGCCGCCAGCCCCGCCCCGAGATCGCCGACGCCGAACACCTCGAGCGTCGTGACGCCGAACTGGCGGCACAGATCCGTGCTCGCGCGCCGGGCGTTCCACAGCCCCGGATCGCCGAAGGTGAGCGCCGCGCGCGAGTCCTGCAGCCGGCCGAGCAGGTCGCCGGCGGCTCGCAGGGTTTCGGGCAGCAGGATCTCGGAGGGCCGCCGCAGCAGCGCCGCCGCCAGGACCGCGTCCTCGCCGGGGCCGTCCTCGCCCACCCAGAAGTCGCCGGTGGAGACGTCGAGCAGCGCCAGGCCGGTGACGGCGCCGATGCGGCCGAGGGCCATCAGGAAGTTGTTGGCCCCGCCGCTGAGGTACGCGGTGTCGGTCAGCGTGCCGGGCGTGATGATCCGCACCACCTCGCGGCGGAGCAGCTTCTTGCCCTTGGCCGGTCCCTCCATCTGCTCGCAGATGGCGATCTTCTGGCCCGCCTGCACGAGACGGGCGATGTAGCCGTCGGCGGCGTGGTGGGGGATGCCGGCCATGGGCGCGCCCTGCCGCGAGGTCAGCGTGATCGACAGCAAGCGGGCGCCCAGCTCGGCGTCCTCCAGGAACAGCTCGTAGAAATCGCCCAGGCGGAAGAGCAACAGGTGATCGGGGAACCGGCGCTTCAGCTCCCGGTACTGCGTCATCATCGGCGTGTCGACGGCGTCAGCCACCGAGCCGTCCCCGCAGCCGCTCCCACGTCGTGTCGAGCGTCTCCGGCAGCACGCGGGTGTCGCCGAGCACGCTGACGAAGTTGGAGTCGCCGTTCCAGCGCGGGACCACGTGGATGTGCAGGTGATCCTCGATCCCCGCCCCGGCCGCCCGCCCCTGGTTCATGCCGACGTTGAATCCCTCCGCGCGGTACTCGGTCGTGAGCGCGTCCACCGCGGTCTGCACGAGCCGCATCATGTCGGCCAGCTCGTTCGTCTGGGCGTCGAGCAGGCGGCCGACGTGACGGTTGACCACGGCCATGAGATGTCCGGAGGCGTAGGGATAGGCGTTGAGGATCAGGTACGCGTGCTCGCCGCGCTGCAGGAGGTACGTCGCGTGATCGTCGTGGCCGTCACGGGCGTGGCAGAACACGCAGCCGGCGGGCGCCTTCGTCGCGCCGATCCAGGCCATCCGCCACGGCGCCCACAGGCGCCTCAACTCGTTCTAGGCTCGCCTCGCGGCACGGCGCGAGCGGACTGTCACGTGTTGACGAGCTCGCGCAGACGCTTGCCGACCTTGAAGAACGGGACGCGCTTCTCGGGGACGTCGACGGCGCTGCCCGTCTTGGGATTGCGCCCCTTGCGGGAATTGCGATGACGGATGCGGAAGCTGCCGAATCCCCGCAGCTCGACCTTGTCGCCCTTGGCCAGCGCGTCGGTGATGTTGTCGAACACCGTGTTCACGATGGTCTCGGTCTCTTTCTTGGTGAGATTCGAGAGCTTGGAGACCTCGTCGATCAACTCCGCTTTCGTCATCGTCGTCCACCCTCGGCTCTTTGCCCGTTGAGCGACGTCCGCGCCACGCCGCGGCGAGCTTCGGACCACAGGCACGCTAGCATGTGCCAAACGAGAATGTCAACCATAGTGAGGGGTTAGGGAGCAGCACGCTATCGAGGGGCACCACGGCGGAGCCGTGGCGCCCGAGCGCCGGGGGGGTTTGGGGGGCCATTCGGGGCCCCCCATGGAACTAATCCATCAGATAGAGAGGTGTCCGGAACGCGGGCAGAGCCGGCCGCAGCAGCAGGCCGACGGCCGTGCCCTCGAACTGGCTGCGCAGCAGCTCCATGATCGAGAAGCGCCGCTTCGGCTGGAGCACGGCCGGCGGCGCCGGGACACCCCCCAGCTTGGCCGCGGCCAGGACCGCGTCCTCCAGCCCGCCGAGCGCGTCCACCATGTGCAGCTCCTTGGCCTGGGTGCCCGAGAAGACGCGGCCGTCGGCGAAGCGCACGACCTCCTCGCGGGGGAGCTTGCGACCGGTCGCCACCGCGCCGATGAACTGCCCGTGCACGTCGTCGAGCAGGGTCTGCATCACGCGGCGCTCCTCGGGCGTCATGGCCCGGGACGGGCTGCCGATGTCCTTGAACTGGCCGGCCTTCACCACGACGTAGTCGACGCCGACCTTCTTCATGAGCTGCTCGAAGTTGGCCAGCTGCATGATGACGCCGATCGAGCCGGTGAGCGTGCCGGGATTGGCGTAGATCTCACTGCAGGCGACGGCCACGTAGTAGCCGCCCGAGGCGGCCACCGCCCCCAGCGACGCCACCACCGGCTTGCCGGCCTGGCGCAGGCGCAGGACCGCATCGTGCAGCTCCTGGGTGGGCGCGACCACGCCGCCCGGGCTGTTGATGCGCAGCACGACGGCGCGCACGCTGGGGTTGTCGCGATGGACCTTGAGCTCGCGCACGAGGTCGTCGACCTCGATGATGACGCCCTCGAGCTCGACGATCGCCACCTTGGGCCCGAACAGGGAGCCGCCCTCCCCGCGCGACAGCCCGCCGACCGCGATGACGAACAGGCCGGCGACCCCGAGGTACACCAGCACCGCGGCGGCCACGACCCTCAGCCGCCGGCGCATGCTAGTTCTCGTCTTCGTAGTCGTAGTCGGACCGCTGCTTGCCCTTGCGCCGGCGCCCGCCGCCACGCGAGGGGTCCTCCACCTCCGGCGTCGCCACCGCGTGGGCCAGCTCCTTGAGGCTGAGCCCGATCCGCCGCTCGTTGGGGTCGACGCGGATCACCAGCAGCCCCAGCTCGTCGCCGACGTTGACGATCTCGTCGGGCCGGCCGATCGGGCGGTTGGCCATCTGCGAGATGTGCAGCAGCCCGTCCACCCCCGGCTCCAGCTCGACGAAGGCGCCGAAGTCGGTCAGCCGCACGACCTTGCCGGTCACCCGCGAGCCCATGGGGTAGCGCAGGGCCACCGTCGTCCACGGGTCGGGCTGGATCTGCTTGATGCCGAGCGAGATCCGCTTGTTCTCCTTGTCGATGTTGAGGATCTGGCTCTCGATCTCCTGGCCCTTCTTGAGGACCTCGGAGGGATGCCCGACGCTGCGCGTCCACGACATGTCGGAGATGTGCAGCAGCCCGTCGACGCCGGGCTCCAGCTCGATGAAGGCGCCGAAGTCGGTGAGGTTACGGACCTTGCCGACCA
This sequence comes from Methylomirabilia bacterium, assembly GCA_041499965.1. Lineage (GTDB taxonomy): Bacteria > Methylomirabilota > Methylomirabilia > Rokubacteriales > CSP1-6 > AR5. The sequence goes on along the minus strand of JBGQLG010000243.1, from coordinate 338 downwards.
CGCGGGTGCCCAGCGCGTAGCGCTCGTCGATGGTGGCCCACGGGTCGGGCTCGACCTGCTTCATGCCGAGCGAGATGCGCTTGGCCCCGCGGTTGACGTCGAGCACGATCACCTCGACCTCGTCGCCGACGTTGACGATCTTCGAGGGATGGCGCACGCGCCGCGTCCACGACATCTCGGAGACGTGCACGAGGCCTTCCACGCCCGCCTCCAGCTCGACGAAGGCGCCGTAGTTGGTGAGGCTCACCACGCGGCCGTGCACCTTGGTGCCCGGCGCGTAGGTCTGCTCGACGCGCTCCCACGGATCCGACGACTTCTGCTTGTAGCCGAGCGACACT
>JBGQLG010000242.1:0-8002 GCA_041499965.1 Methylomirabilia bacterium | reverse complement strand
GAAGGTCAGGGAGCTCGAACGGATGTCGCGCGCGCCCGCCGCCGTCAGGATCCGCGTCGCGACGTCCTTGGCGGCGTCGAGGGCTCTCCGCTCGTAGGGACCGACGCTGTAGTGGATGTGCGGGGCCGGGCTGCCGAAGTGGTCGGTCACCCGGGGATTGAGCGACACGGCGTTGACCGCCGCCGGGAGCTGCTCGGCATAAACGCGGATGCCGAGCACGTGGCCGAACTCCTCGCGCACCCGCCGCTGCAGCGCCTCGCCCCACAGTCCGCTGGCGAGCGCGAGGCGCTGCGGCGTCGGCCCGGCCGAATTGAGGAATTCCAGCAGGAACGCGCCTCGGGTGCTCCGCGGCCCTTCGACGGCGAACTGGCGCGCCATCGCCGTCGAGAAGCCGATCCGATACGGGTAGGCGTGAGCATCCGCACGGCCGGTGACGTCGATGGACGGGTGTGACATGAAGTACTTGCCCACCAGCCCGCTCCGGTTGGCGAGCCCATCCGGAAACCGGGGGGAGCGCGACAGCAAGAGCAGCCGCGCGTTCTCCACGGCACCCCCCGCCAGCACGAACACGCTGCCGTCCAGCCGCTGCTCGCGCCGGTCGGCGCCGGCGTACACCACGGACGTCACCTTGCCGGAGTCGCCGAGCAGCAGCCGCAAGGCGACGGCGTCGGTCGTCACGCGGGCGTACCCGGTGGCCTCCGCCTGCGGCACGTGGGTGAGATCGATGCTCGCCCTCGCCCCGGTCGGACACACCTGACAGGTGCTGCACGCTCGGCAGACCAACCGCCCGCCGTACGCGACCGAGTTGCGCGCCTGGGGAACGTGCTGGAGCGCCACGTTCACCGATTTCGCCGCGCGCTCGAAGAGCCCGTCGGAGTAGCTGAACGCGAAGGCGGGCAGCGGAAAAGGCGCGGTGCGCGGCGAGGCCCAGGGGTCGTCGGCGGCGCCCGCGACGCCGAGCGCAGTCTCGGCGGCGCCGTAGTACGGCTCGAGCTCGGCATAGCCGAGCGGCCAGTCATCGCCGACGCCGTGCGCGGTTCGCATACCGAAGTCGCTCGCGTGCATGCGCACGGCGTACCCTTCCCAGTAGAGGGTGCTCCCCCCCACGCCGCGCGCACGGCGCCCGGCGAGCTGGTAGGGCGTCGGGCCTCCGACGCTGTAGCGATCGAGGTTGGGCAGCGTCGTCGGCCACGGGTCCTCGCGCCGCAGGTAGCGGCGCACCGCCGCGCCCCGGAGCGCGAGGTCGTGGCGCGGCCCGGCCTCCAGCACCGCGACCTGGATGTTGCGGCGCGCGAGCTCGAGGGCGAGGATGCCGCCGGCCGCACCGGCGCCGATGATGACGACCTCGGCGTCCACGGCGGCGTGCGTCCGCGCGACCTACGCCCCGGGGCGCGTGTAACGGTCGAGCACGCCGCACCGCCCCGGGAAGGCGTCGTAGCCGACGACGGCCCAGCCGGCCGCAGAGCCGTAGTAGGCGCCGATCAGGTCCGGGACTACGCGCGCGCGGACCACGCGCGTCTCGTCGGGGTCCCCGGGTCGCTCGACGGAGCGACCGAGCTCGTGGCGGCGGACGAGGGCGAGGCGTCCGGCGGCATCGAGCCTCGCGAAGCGGGCACCGGCCAGTCGCCCGAGGAGACGCACCGTCGTGCGATAGGCCTCGACCTGGTAGTCCTCGCCGGCGCGTTCCTGCTCCTGGAGGTGCTGGACCACGTGGTGCCGCTCGACGTCGGACAGGTCGCTCCCGGCCACCAGGACGCCGGTGAACGCCACCAGGTCCTCGAGGTCCTCGCTCGAGAGGGACACCACGGCCGACTCGGCTGCACTCGGGGTGAGCCAGGCGGTCACCGCCCGCGCGCGCCGGCCGAGCGCGGCCAGCACGCCGGCCTGGCCGCCGCCGAGGGCGACGACCAGGCCTTGCAGCAGGGTGCGGCGGGTGCTGTCGGCTGAAATCACTCCAGCGTGGCGGGCACGCAGATCATCGACATCTTCTTGAGCGTGGCCGTGTCGGTCGCGAAGATGTCCACGACCGTGCCGACCGTGCCCGGCCCCTGGTCACCGGGCGACACGACGTCGTAGCACTTGGCGGCGTTGATCGCCATGGGATCGAAGTTTGGGTTCAGCTCGGGAGACTTCGAGCCCGGGGTCCGCATCCAGTCGCCCGAGGAGACGCAGACGACCTGGGCCTGGCCCACCTTGATGTTCTGGTGGGTGCCGTACTGATCCACGACATCCAGCGTGTAGGGAACATTCGAGCCGCCCACGATCTTGTAGCAGTCCGAAAGGAACACGCCGGTCAGCGGCCCGCCGCCGAAGCCGCCGCCACCGGCATGCGCGATCAGCGGGAGCGTGACCAGCAGCGTGAACAGCGCGCCTGCGAGCATCTTGCGTAACGTCATAGAGCTGTCCTCTCCCTCTGTCGGCTTAGTTGCCGTTGCCGACGTCCCGCACGTCGAGCGTGTCGGAGCCGCGGACGGCCTCGCCTCCGAACGTGAACGCATCCAGCACCACATTCGATATCCCGATCGGGAGCAGGCGCGCGTCGACCTTGAACTGGCAGACGAAGTCGATCCGCTTGTCGCCGTTGACGTCGCGCTTGCTGCACTGCGTGTTCCTGGCCGGCACCGACCAGATGCCCGGGCCGGTCGTCGAGGCGCCCGTGATGACGACCGTCGAGGGATCGATCATCGTCGCGTCGCGGAGGGCCGTGCTCAGGATGGCGATCTGCACCACCCCCTGACTGGTGGACGGGATGCTCGGCCGCAGGATCTCGATCCCCACCTCGCAGGCATCGCCCACGCCGTTGCCGTTCGTGTCCAGCTGATCGGTGTTGCGCGTGAAGGCGCAGTTGTCGAGGATGTCCGAGACGCCGTCCTGGTCGGTGTCGTACGAGATCGCCACCGCTTCCTCCGGCGTGATCTCGAGCGAGCCGGCCAGCGCGCCGGTCGAGTTCACGGCGTCGATCGCCTTGGAGCCGTCGACCGTGGCGTGGGCGCCGTCCGAGAAGTCCATCGACGAGCGGAAGTTGAACTGCAGGCTGGCCCAGTCGTTGAAGCCGGTCAGCTGCTCGCCGGGCGACACCGGGCACCCCGCGATGCCGGTGTAGTTGATGTCCGACTGGACGGTCCCGTCGGTGCTCAGGCTCCAGTTGACGGGCGCGTTGTTGGCGGTGAGCGAGACCACCACCGGCTTGATCCCCTGGAGGGGGACCGAAACCGGGGGCCCGTAGATGATGCTGCCGATGAAGGCGCCGACGCCGGCCGCCTCGGAGAGCTGGGTCTCGTTGAGCGTCGGGAGCAGGACGCGCGAATAGTCGAGCGGCCGCGGGTTCAGCGGGCTGCTGAACTGGCGGCTGTAGCTCATCAGGCTCGGGTAGTTCGGCTTGCAGTTGAGGTTGTCCCCGCCGCCATGGCGCAGGCCGAGGTTGTGCCCCACCTCGTGCATCATCGTGCCGCCCTGCTGGTCCACGGTGCCGATGCCGCCGGTGTGGTTCTTCACGGTCGCGCCCGTGAAGCTGCCGAGCGTGACCAGGATGTCGTTGCCCACGATCTCGGCGCAGCCGGAGGCCGTGCTGCCCGTCTGGTTGTGCGCGATGAGCATGTAGTGGAAGGCATTGCGCTTGGCGTTGAGCTTGGGGATGTTCCCCTGCTCGGCGAGCGTCCCGAACGAGGCCGCCTTGATCGTGTCGAAGTTGGCGTCGCCGGCGCCAGGCAGCGGCGTGCAGGGCGGCAGCGCCACGTTGGTGACGTGGGTGAGCTGCTGGTCGATCTGCAGGTGCAGCCGGATGCCGGTCGTTCCGTCCTGGTTGGCCACCGGAGCATTGGCGAAGGCGGTGATCACGTTCGTCACCGCGGTGGCGTTAGGGGCGTGGAACTGCATGTAGTCGATCTCGACGAAGATGTCCTTCTTCGTGGGGCTGGCGCACTCACCCGCGTCGAAGGTGCCGTTGCCGTTCTGGTCCACGCACAGGAGGACCGCCCGGTTCACGATGGGCCGGTTGGGGCTGTAGGTGCCGTCGAGGCTGATGCCCGGGAGATGGTCGGCCCAGTTGTTGCCGTCCTCCCAGCAGTCCAGCAGGCCGTCGCCGTCGGTGTCCGGGGTCGCGCCGGTCGTCTGGTCACACGCGGCCGGGAACGCCTGGGGCGCCCCCGCGTTCTGGCCCAGCGTCCCGCCGGGGATCTCGAAGGCGAACAGCTGATTCCCCGGCGAGCTGAAGATTGTTTCCTTGCTCCACAGCGCGTCCTTGAACTGGGCGGCGAACGTCGTTGGATCGTCCGGCAGCCCCGCGGCGAGCGCGGGGAGCTGCGCGTTGGTGATCGGCGGTCTGACGAGATTGCCGTTGGCCTTGTCGAGCTGGCGGATGGACGCGGTTCCGCCGCCGCCCTCGATGAGCGACTGCGTCGAGCAGCCCACGAACAGGCTCACGCCGGCCACGCCGAGCCCGCTCACGGCGAATCCGCCGCATCCCGACGGGATGGACGTGAAGCTGCCGCTGTTCCCGGGTGAGTATTTCACGATGGGGCCCGCCGTCCCGCCGCCGCTGGCGGAGGTCTGATAGATCGACTTGTCCTTGGGGTCCCAGGCGACACCGTCGCATGTCGCGGCGGCCGGCGCCGTCGTCAGGAAGCTGACGCTACCGGGCCCCGCGACCGTGTCGTACGGGCTGAAGTGGATCACGGACAGGCCCACCCCGCCGTCCCCGTTCTGGCAGCCGAGCAGGTCGGCCGTGTCGGCGCGAAAGACCAGCGCGTCCCAGGCGAAGGTGCCGGCATCGACTGTGCCCTTGAGCGTGGCCGGGTCCGTGGAGGGATCCAGGAAGAACAGCCGCGAGACAAACGTCGAGCCGATGGGCTTCTGACAGTTCGTCACCACGAGGGTCGGCGTGGCCGGGAACCCCAGCTTGCCGCCGGGGACGACCGCCACCACGTTGCCGAAGTCGGAGCCCTCCGGGGCGCAGTTCGCGCTGGTCGGAATCGTGACAGTCGCGAGCACGTCGCCCACGGCGGCTTCACCCACGCCCGCCATCATCACCGCGCTGACGACCAGCGCCAGAGCTACCGCAGTCGTACGCACGCGATCGCGATCACCACTCATCATGCCCTCCTTATGCCCTCCTTATGCCCTCCTTGTCAGCTCGTTCGGCGACTTCGAGGGATTGCCGAGGCAACGCCGGGCAAGAGTAGGACGAACAAAGACGCCCCGTCAAGACACTTTGCATCCCGACGTTGTAGTTTCGACAACCGTCATCGTCCGGCCACACAGCGGGCATGCCCCCGGAGCATGGCAGGCGGCCGACAGCGCGTGACGGACTTCCTCGCGCGACCCGTCCAAGCGCGTCCTACCCGCCGAGCGCGACGTACAGCTCGCCGTTCTTCTCCTTGAGTGGATAGCCCTTCAGCCCCTCGGTGGCGTCGCCCATGGGCGCGCCGGTCCGGAGATCGAACTGCCACATGTGCTCCAGGCAGGTCAGCGTGCAGCCGTCGTGCAACCCGGCCTCGAGCGGAATGGCCTCGTGGGGACACAACGCCTGGAAGGCGACGAACGCCTCGCCGGTATGGGCGACGAGGACGCCGACGCCGTCGACCGCGAATTCCTTCATGCCGTTGGCGGGCACCTCGCCCGTCGCGCACACGCGCTTCCACTGCGGCGTCGCCGGCCGGGGGGCGGCCGCTGTCTTCTCGCCGACGTCGACCTTGTTCGCGCCCGGCACACCGGGCGCGTAGCGCAGCCGCTCGACCGGACGGCCGCCGAGGATGTGGGACTCGAGGATCTCCTGCAGGTCGGACTCCTGGACGCCGGCGTACCAGACGTTTTCGGGATAGACGACCATCATCGGGCCGTGGCCGCACTGCGAGAAGCAGCCGGCCTTGTTGACGCGCACCTCCACCTGCCGGTTGGCCTGGCGCGCGCCGTCGCGGAGGATCTTCACGAAGCGCTCGGTATCGCCCTGGGTCGGACAGGTCTCGCCGCTCGTACAGACGAACACGTGCCGGTCGTACTGGCCCATCGTGGCTCCTTGTCAGCTGAACTTGTCGTAGCGGATGTCGGCCGGCGGCAGCCGCGCCTCGCGCAAGAGGAGGCGGAGACTGGCGTCGACCATGGGTGGCGGGCCGGCGACGTAGGCGCGGACGTCGGCGAAGCGACCCTGCATGCGCTCCCCTGCCACAGAGTGCACGAATCCCCGGGCGAACGCGAACCCTGGATAGGCGGCGGCCAGGGACGCCGGAACGTCCTCGTCGGAGAGCGCTACGGTGACGGCGAGACGGCCGGGGTACCGCGCCCGGAACGCCTCCAGCTCGTCGAGGAAGAAGCCATCCCGCGCGGTGCGAACGCCGAAGAAGACGTGGCCGTCCCAGGTCGCGAAGTGCGCGTCCTGGCAGGCGAGCGAAAGAATCGACATCATGCCGGCGATGCCGCTGCCTCCCGCGACACAGAGCACGTGTTTGCGCAGGTCGGATTGAAAGATCGCGTGACCGAGGGGCGCGAACACCCCGAGGCGGGTGCCGTCGATCCCGTCGCCGAACAGCCAGTCGCTCACGGCGCCGCCGGGCTTCTTCTTCACCACGAACGACAGGCGCTCGGCCCGGCGGTCGAAGTTGACCATGGAGTACGCACGCGCGCCGGCGATCCCCGGCACCGTCAGCAGGGCAAACTGGCCGGCCGCGAAATCGAGCGGCCCGTCGAGGTCCAGGTCAAACGCGAGCACGTCGTGGGTCAGTCGGCGGCACCCGCGAACGACACCGCCCAGGGCGTGGGGAGCGGGCGCGCTCGCCTCCTTGAGCGGCACCCCGACCTCCAGGGCGCAGTCCTCGTGGGCCACGCTCTGGCACATCAGCAGCTCGGCCTCGGTCTTGAGGTACCGACGGCCCGGCGCCTCCGGCCACTCGGTCGCGGTGCGGCCGCTCACGAGCCGGGCCTTGCAGGTGCCGCACGTGCCGGTGCCGCACTCGTAGGGGAGCTCCACGCCGCTGCGCAGGCCGGCGTGGAGGATCTTCTCTCCGGGATCACACGAAAAGTCGCGCGTCCCGTTCCGGGCGTTGACGACGATCTTCATCGGCGAGCGAGGGGCCGGCGCCTACCCCTTGGCGTACCTCGTGTAGATCTCCACGATCTTCTTGTGGCATTCGTCGAGGGCCTTCGAGGCGTCCCAGTTGTCGACGAGGACACGCTGGACCATCTTGGGGATGACGTGCGTGTTCAGCACCTCGCCGGCCGCCGGCGTGGGCGACCCGGCGTAGCTGACCGGCACGCCCGTCTCCGCCATCTTGATGAAATGCGCAAAGGCCGGCTTCTCCTTCCAGAACGGGCTGTCGAAGAGGCGCTTGTAGACCGGCACCCAGCGGCCGCCCGTCGACTGGATGATCTTGTCGTAGTTGGCCGGATGCATGAGGTACTCGAGCAGGCCCTTGGCCAGGTCGGGATACGGGTTCTTCTTGAACGCGCCGTAGGCCCAGGTGTCGATCTGGTTCACCGTGCCCTTGGGCCCGGCCGGCACCGGGAACAGGCCGGTCACCTTCTGCAGGTCCTTGTCGTTGCCGTCGAGGTAGGCGTAGATGCTCGACGGGTTCATGACGAAGGCCGCCTGCTTGGACTGGTAGGCCTTGTTGTTGCCGGAGTTGTCCCAGGAGATGGCGCCGGGCGGGATGATCTTGTGCGTCTTGAACATCGCCTCGATCATCTTCACGCCGGCCACGTTCTCGGGCGAGTGCATGACCACCGTCTTGTTGTCGGCCTCGACCATCTTGCCGCCGTAGCACCAGAGCAGGTTCATCACGTTGTCGGTGGTGTCGGCGACGAGGCCCAGGCACATGCCGAAGGCGAACAGCCGCGGCGGCGACTGGATCTTCTTGCTCGTCTCCACGAACTCGTCCCACGTCTTGGGGTACTCGACCTTGGCCGCCTCCAGCAGGTCCATGCGCGCGTGCACCGGCCACGGGTTGACCGCCAGCGGCACGCCCATGGCGCGGCCCTTGAAGACCACCGAGATCAGGGCCGACTCGAAGAT
>JBGQLG010000241.1:0-8006 GCA_041499965.1 Methylomirabilia bacterium | reverse complement strand
GGCGACGACCTCGACTTCATGGGCTGGCGCGACCGCGTGCTCTATCCGTTCTCCGAGCGGCTGGACCGCGCCGGCATCGCGCTGGGCGCGACCTTCGCCTTCGCGGAGATGCTCAAGCAGGGCGCGACGACCTGCGTGGACTTCTTCTACTTACACGATTCGGGCAACGAGAACGCCGAGGCGGTGATCGAGGCGGCGCGGGCGGTGGGCATCCGCCTGGTGCTGGCGCGGGCGATGTACGACTGGGAGGGCGCGCCCGCCCGGTATCGCGAGACCCCGGCCGCCGCCGCCCGGCGCGTGGGCGAGCTGATCGCGGCCCATCGCCACGACGACACGACGGTGGTGCAGCCGGCCCCCCACAGCCCTCACGGCGCCTCCCCGGCGATGATCCGGGCGGGCTGGGAGGTGGCGGAGCGCGAGGACACCATCTTTCACATCCACGTGGCCGATGGCCAGTACGAGGGCGCGCGCACGCTGCGCGAGCACGGGGCCACGCCGATCCGCTACCTCGACCGGCTGGGCGTGCTGGGCCCGCGGATGGTGGGCGTGCACGGGGTCTGGCTCGACGACGAGGAGATCGCGCTGCTGGGCGCCCGCGGGGCCGGGCTGGCCTACTGCCCGAGCTCCAACATGTTCCTCGGCGACGGCATCACGCGCATCCCCGAGATGCTGCGGGCCGGCGTGCGCGTCGGGCTCGGCACCGACGGCGGCTGCACGAACAACCGGCTGTCGGTGTTCGACGAGATGCGCGCCTGCGCGCTGCTGCAGCGCGTGCGGCTGCTCGACGGCTCCGCGCTGGCGGCCGAGACGGCGTTCGACCTCGGCACGCGCGCCGCGGGGGCGCTGCTGCGGCTGCCGGCGGGCACGATCGCCCCCGGCAAGCTCGCCGACCTGGTGGCCATCGATCTCGCGCACCTGTCCCTGCAGCCGCGCAACGATCTGCTCAAGAGCGTGGTCTACGCGATGTCGCCCGAGGCGGTGAGCGACGTCTGGGTGCACGGGCGCCGGGTCGTCGAGCGCCGGCGGCTGGTGACCGTCTCCGAGGAGGAGCTGGTGGCCGGGGTGACGGCGCTGACGAAGGGCTGGAGGATCTGACCACGGTGGAGCGCCACGTGTTCTGGCAGGCGTGGACGGGCATCGCGCTCGAGTCGTGCCGCGTCACCGCGGTCTCCGACGGCGTACGGGCCGAGGGCGTGGCGCTCGGGGTCGAGGCCGGCCGCCCCTGGAGCTTGCGCTACACGCTGCGCTGCGACGCCGGCTGGCGCGCCCGCGAGCTGTCGGTGTCGAGCCCGGGGGGCGACGAGGCGATGCTGCGCCTGGCCGGTGACGGGACCGGGCGGTGGACCGGCGCCGACGGCGAGCGGCTCCCGGCCCTCGACGGCTGTCTCGACGTGGATCTCTCCGCCACCGCGTTCACGAACACGCTGCCGATCCGCCGCCTGGCCATGCTGCCCGGCTGGAGCGAGGAGATCACGGTGGTGTACGTGGCCGTCCCGGGCCTCGGCGTATCGGTCGCCCGCCAGCGCTACCACTGCCTGCACTGGGCGCCCGACGGCGGGCGCTACCGGTTCGAGGATCCCGCCAGCGGCTTCACCGCCGAGATCTCGGTGGACGCCGACGGGCTGGTGATCGACTATCCCGGCGTGGCCCGGCGCGTGTGGTCGCGCTGAGGCCGTGCGGATGCGCTAGCGCTTCAGGTTGACGACCGAGAGGTCGCGCTGGGGGACGGTGGCGGGAGCGTCCTCGGGCCGCCCCTTCGTCATCCGGCAGTGCCCCTCGAAGAGGACACCTTCCTCGACGACGACGACCGGCGCCTCGACGTCACCGTAGACGCGCGCGGTCCCGCGCAGCTCGACGCGCTCGCCGCCCAGGATGTTGCCCCGCACCTCGCCGTTGACGAGGACGATCCCGGCGTGGATGGTGGCGTTGACGACGCCCTTCTCGCCGATGATCAGGGTGTCGTTGGACGAGATCTCGCCCGAGAACTTGCCGTTCAGCATCACGGTGCCGCTGAACGTGTACTTGCCCTCGATCTCGGAGGTCTCGTCGATGTACGCGCTCAGGTCGGCGGCCTTGCCCGTGGCCTTGACGGTCTTCTTCTTCCAGAGCATCTAGCGGGTCCTTGGCCGAGTCCGGCTAGCGCGGCACGCCTTGCCCGGCGCGCTTGTCCTCGATGAGGTAGACGGGCGCCTGGTGGCCGGCCGGCTCTTCGTTGATCTTGCTGACGTTGCCATTGAAGAAACCACCCTTGGAGATGACGAGCGAATCCGTCTTGATGTTGCCGCTCACCCGACCGGTGGCCGCGATCTCGACGTTGCCGGTGGCCGTCATGTTGCCGTCGTAGTGGCCCATGATGAAGGCGTCCACCGTCTCGACGTTGGCGTTGACGACGCCCCGCTCACCGACCACGAGCTTGCCGCCCACCCGCAACTCGCCACCGATCTCGCACTCGATCTGGATGGAGTCGGCGATCTCGAACTTGCCCTCCATCTTGGCGGTCTCGCCGACGACGGTGAGGAGGGTGACCGGCCCGCCGCTGCTGCCGTTGGTGGTCGGCATCGACGGCCCGACGGTCTTCTGCGGTTCCTTGCGTCCCAGCATCGCAGCCTCCATCTCGCGCCTGGCCCCGGCCGGCGCTACGGGCGCCTCGGGGTTCACCACGCGGAAGATCGGTCATGCGAGCACCGCGGCCATGCGCCGCGAGAACCATCGTCCCAGGCGAAGCGGCGAAGATACCGGAGGGGTCAGATGTAGCATCGGGCTCGGGGCAGTGTCAATGCTGGCGCAGGTGGGCGACCGGTGGGGGTGGGCGCCCACGACGGCCGCCAGATCCGGCGGTCAGAAGGAGCGGATCAGGCGCTCCACCCGCTCGTCGTGCGACTGGAACGGGTCCTTGCAGAGGATGGTCTCGCGCTCGGGGTCGTTGAGCTTGAGATAGACCCAGTCGACCCGGTAGTCCTTACCCTTGAGATTGGCCTGCCGGATGAACTCGCCCCGCAGCCGGGCCCGCGTGGTCTGGGGCGGCTCGTGCTTGGCCCGCTCGATCGTCTCGTCGTCGGTGATGCGGTCGACCATGTCGCGGGCCACGAGCTTGTAGTAGAGCCCGCGGTCGGGCCGGATGTCGTGGTACTGCAGATCCATCAGCGAGATCTTGGGATCCCGCCAGGACAGCCGGTTGCGCGTCATGTAGCTCTCGATCCACTGCCGCTTGATGACCCAGTCGAGCTCGCGATCGAGCTGCATGGGATCGCTCTCGAGCTTCTCCATCACCTCGGTCCAGCGGAGGAGAACCTCCTGGCTGACCGGGTCGGTGGCCACCGTGTCGACGTACCGGGTGGCGTACTCGAGATACTCGAACTGCAACTGCAGGGCCGTGACGCTCCGCCCGTCCTTGAGCTTGATCGTCTCCTTCAGCGTCGGGTCGTGTGAAATATCGCGGATGGCCTGGACCGGCGACTGCAGCGAGTAATCGCGGTCGAAGAAGCCGTCCTCGATCATGTCCAAGACCAGCGCCGTGGTCCCAATTTTCAAATAGGTCGCCACCTCGGACATATTCGAATCGCCCACGATGACGTGCAGGCGCCGATAGCGCTCGGCGTCGGCGTGCGGCTCGTCGCGCGTGTTGATGATCGACCGCGACGAGGTCGTCGCGCCGGAGATCTCCTGGCAGATGTGCTGGGCCCGCTGGCTCAGGCAGTAGTGGAAGCCGCGGGGCGTCTGCAGCACCTTGCCGGCCCCGGCGAAGATCTGCCGGGTTACAAAAAATGGGATAAGTGCCTCCGCCAGCCGCTGGAACGAGACGTCCCGGCTGACGAGATAGTTCTCGTGGCACCCGTACGAATTTCCGGCTGAATCCGTGTTGTTCTTGAACAGCAGGATGTTGCCGGAGATCCCGTCCTCGCGCAGCCGCTTCTCCGCCTGGTGGAGGAGATCCTCCACGATGCGCTCGCCGGCCTTGTCGTGGATGACCAGCTCGGTCACGTCGTCGCACTCGGGCGTGGCGTACTCGGGGTGGAAGCCGGTGTCGAGATACAGCCGCGCCCCGTTTTCCAGGAAGACGTTGGCGTTGCGGGCCCCCGGGATGACCTTCTCGAACAGGTAGCGGGCCACGTTGTCGGGCGACAGCCGCCGCTGGCCGTTCAGCGTGCAGGTGAGGCCATACTCGTTCTCGAGGCCGAAGATCCGACGCTTCATCGCAGGTCACCTGGCCGCCGCGGGCGGAGCTTCATAGTATGTCGGTTAGCGTAGCACGGTCTACTTGGCTGTGCCCAGCAGTTGGCTCAGCGCCTCGGCCGGGATGCGCCGGAACTTGCGCCGCTCCTTGGTGCGGTCGAGCGCCGCGACCTCGAGGTCGCGCTCGCTCAGCGTCTTGTTCTGCGTCACCGACAGCGCGCGCACGCCGAGCTGCAGCGCCTCATCGAGCGCCAGGGTGTCGTGGTAGTGGTCCTTGAGGAAGCGACGGATCTCGTCGGCCTGGCCGCCCATCGCCGCGTAGTTGCGCTCGTCCTCGATCGTGCCGTCGTAGAGGATGTGGTAGATCTCGCTCTTGGCTCCGTTGCCGTCGCCCACCTCGGCCACCAGGACCTCGACCTCGAACGGCTTGATGTCCTGGGTGAAGATGTTGCCCAGGGCCTGCGAGTAGGCGTTGGCCAGCGCCTTGGCGGTCACGTCGCCGCGGCTGTACGAGTAGCCTTTGACGTCGGCGTGACGGATGCCGGCGATCCTGAGATTTTCGAACTCGTTGTACTTGCCCACACCGGCGAAGGCGATGCGGTCGTAGATCTCCGAGACCTTGTGCAGCAGCGTGGACGGGTTTTCGGCCACCAACAAGATGCCGTCGCGATACTCGAGGGTGACGATCGACCGGCCGCGGGCGATGCCCTTGCGGGCATACTCGGCCTTGTCCTTCATCATCTGCTCGGGACTGACGTAGTAGGGCAGCGGCATGGCTAACCCTCGTGGCCGGCCGTCGTCCGGGCCACCAGGATGGCCTCGCAGACGCGACGGATCTCGTCGTCGGGCACGTCACCGAAGCCGCTCCGGGTGATCAGCTTCACGCTGGGGAAGATGCCGCGCACGAGGTCGGGGCCGCCGGTGCCGACGTCCTCGTCGGCCGCGTCGATCAAGGCCTCCAGGGCCACCCGCATCGCGTCGTCGCGCATCATCTCCCGCTTCCAGAGCTTCTTGAGCGAATCGCGGGCGTCCTTCGACCCCGAGCCCTGGGCGTCGTAGTCGCGCTCCTCGTAGCGGCCGCCGGTGATGTCGTACTTGAACAGGCGGCCGACGCCGACCTTCTCGTCGAAGCCGGCGAAGATCGGCACCACCGCCAGGCCCATCATCGCCGCCTGGAGGTTCATGCGGATCATCTGGCCCAGCTTGTTGGCTTTGCCGTCGAGCGTGAGGTTGTCGCCCTCGACCTTCTCGTAGTGCTCGAGCTCGGTCTGGAACAGCTTGGCCATCTCCATGGCCGGGCCGGCGGCGCCGGCGATGCCGACGCCCGAGAGGTCGTCGGCCTTGAAGATCTTCTCGATGCGCCGGCTGGCGACCTGGTAGCCGGCGGTGGCCTGACGGTCGCCGGCCATGATCACGCCGTCGCGGTAGCGCAGCGCCAGCACGGTCGTGCCGTGCGGCACCTCCGGCCCGTCGAGGGCCGGCCCGGCCCCGGGCAGCAGGTGCGGCGACTGGCGCCGCAGCAGCTCGACGAAGCTGGACTCGACGTAGTCGTTCATCGATTGCCGCCAGCGATCCTCGCTCATCGTTCTCCTTCGTCCACGATCCCGCTCACATCCCGAAGGACGGCCGGGCGATGTTGCGCAGGAGGTCGGCGGCGGTCGGCGACTCGGTCAGGAGCTGGCGCACGTGCGCCTCGGTCCCCCGCAGCGGCTCCAGCATGAAGATCTTCTTCAGGGGGCCTTCCTTGAGGTCGAAGATCACCGAATCCCACGAGGCCGACACGATCTCGTCGGCGTAGCGCTGCAGGCACATCCCGCGGAAGTAGGCGCGGGTGTCCTTGGGCGGGTCGTAGATGGCCTTGGCGATCTCGTCGTCGGTGACCATGCGATCGACGGCGTCCGACTCCTCGAGCTTGTAGTAGAGCCCCTTGTCGGGCCGGATGTCGTGATACTGCAGGTCGATCATCTGCACGCGGTGGTCGTTCCACTCCAGCCCGTGCTTGGCGGTGTAGTTGTCGATCAACTGGTGCTTGATGACCCAGTCGAGCTCACGGCCCAGCTGCATGGGATCCTCGGCCAGGCGATCCAGCGTGTGCTCCCAGCGCGTCATCACGTCGCGCACCCAGGGCTCGTGCTCGTGGGTGCGGTAGTAGCGCTGGGCCAGGGACAGGAACTCGCGCTGGTGGTCGACCGCGCTGATGGTGCGGCCGTCCTTCAGCCGGATGACGTCCCGGCAGGCCAGGTCGCGCGACACCTTGCGGAAGGCGCCCACGGGGCCGTCGATCGCGAGGTCCTTCTCGATGAAGTCGTCCTCGACCATGCTGAGCACGATGGCCATCGTGCCCATCTTCAGATAGGTGGAGATCTCGGCCATGTTGGCGTCGCCGACGATGACGTGCAGCCGCCGGTACTTCTCGGGGTCGGCGTGCGGCTCGTCGCGCGTGTTGACGATGGGGCGCGAGTGCATCGTCTCCAGCCCGACCTCGGTCTCCAGGAAGTCGGCCCGCTGGGAGATCTGGTACTCACACGGCTCGGCGTTGTTCTCGTAGCCGACCTTGCCGGCCCCGGTGTAGACCTGCCGCGTCACGAAGAACGGCATCATGTGCTGCACGATCCGCGCGAACGGCACCTTGCGGTCCATCAGGTAGTTCTCGTGGGTGCCGTACGAGTTGCCCTTGTTGTCGGTGTTGTTCTTGAGGATGATGATGCGCTGCTCGGGCGGGGAGACCGCCTCGGCCCGCTGCCGCGACAGGTTCAGGATCCGCTCGCCGGCCCGGTCCCAGATCACCGTATCGCGCGGGTTGGTGGTCTCGGGGCTCGAGTACTCCGGGTGGGCGTGGTCGACGTAGAAGCGGGCGCCGTTGGACAGGATCAGGTTGATCAGGCGCGACTCTTCCTTCGACGTGCCCTCCTTCTCCTCCATGTACTCGAAGCCCCGGGCGTCCCGCAGCGGGCTCTCGGCCTCGTAGTCCCAGCGCACGCGCGAGGACCGGTACGTCTCGTAGGAGTTGATGAGGAGCAGCGAGGACAGGATCGGGTTGAAGTCGGGCTGGTTCTTGACCTGGATGCCGTACTCGGTCTCGATGCCCATGACTTTCGGGATGGCCATGCAGTCCCCTCGATGCTCGTCGTGAAAAAGAACCCCGGCCCACTTGCGCGGACCGGGGGGAAGTGGGGGGCTCGCCCGCCCCCCGTTCCTTTAAAGGTACTGGCCGGTGTTGACGACCCGCTCGACGCTGCGCTGCTTTTCCTTCGTCTCGCCCATCAGCGGCTTGACGTAGACGATGCGCTCGCCCTTCTTGCCGGCGATCTTCGCCCAGTCGTCGGGGTTGGTGGTGTTGGGCAGGTCCTCGTTCTCCTTGAACTCCTCGCGGACCGCGTTGAGCATGTCGTCCGTCGACACGCCCTTGGGCCCGCCCCCGATGTAGCGCTTGAGGGCCAGCTTCTTGGCGCGCCGCACGACCGATTCGATCATGGCGCCCGAGGAGAAGTCCTTGAAGAACAGCACTTCCTTGTCGCCGTTGGCGTAGGTGACCTCGAGGAACCGGTTCTCCTCGCTCAGGCTGTACATCGCCTCCACCGCGGCGTCGATCATGCCGTCGATGGTGGTGCGCGCGTCGACGCGGATCTCGCTCTGGGCGAGCGGAATCTCCGGGGTCAGGTACTTGCGGAAGATGTCGACGGCGGCCCCCCGGTCGGGCCGCTCGATCTTGATCTTCACGTCCAGCCGGCCCGGCCGCAGGATGGCCGGATCGATCAGGTCCTGCCGGTTGGAGGCGCCGATGACGATGACGTTGCGCAGCCCCTCGACGCCGTCGATCTCGGCGAGGAGCT
>JBGQLG010000240.1:0-8016 GCA_041499965.1 Methylomirabilia bacterium | reverse complement strand
CCGGCCAAGACCGACGGCACCGCGACGTTCACGCTGGACTTCACGCTGCCCGGCCTGCTGACCGCGCTGGTCGAGCGGCCGCCGCGCTTCGGCGCCACCGTGCAGTCGTTCGACGCGACGGTCTCGGCGCGGGTCAAGGGCGTCAAGCACGTCGTGCAGATTCCCTCGGGCGTCGCCGTGGTGGCCGAGAGCTTCTGGGCGGCGCGCAAGGGGCGCGAGGCGCTTCGCGTGAGCTGGGACGAGCGGCACGCCGAGACGCGCGGCAGCGCCGAGCTGTACGCGGCCTATCGCAAGCTGGCCGCCAAGCCGGGCACGCCGGCGCGCAAGGACGGCGACACCGCCCGCGCGCTCCGCCGGGCCGCGAAGGTGATCGAGGCGGTCTACGAGTTCCCCTATCTCGCGCACGCGCCCATGGAGCCGCTCGACGCGGTCGTGCACCTGACCGCGGACGGCTGCGACCTGTGGGCCGGCTCGCAGATCCCGACGATCGACCAGCAGGTGGTGGCGGGCGTGGTGGGACTGCCGCCGGCCAAGGTGCGCGTGCACACGCTGCTGGCCGGCGGCAGCTTCGGACGTCGCGCCACGCCCAACGGGGACGTGGCCGGCGAGGCGGCCGCCATCGCCAGGGCCATCGGCGGCGACGTGGCCGTCAAGCTCGTGTGGACGCGCGAGGACGACATCCGCGGCGGCCGCTACCGGCCGCTCTACGTGCACCGCCTGCGGGCGGGCCTGGACGCCAAGGGCAACATCGTCGGGTGGGAGCACCGCATCGTCGGCCAGTCGATCCTCAAGGGCACGCTGTTCGGCGGGGTGCTGGTGAAGAACGGCGTCGACCTCACGTCGGTCGAGGGCGCCGCGAACCTGCCCTACGCCGTGCCCAACCTCTCCGTGGAGCTGCACACCACCGACGTGGGCGTCCCGGTGCTCTGGTGGCGCTCGGTCGGCAGCAGCCACACCGCGTACTCGACCGAGACGTTCCTGGACGAGCTGGCCCAGGCGGCCGGCCGCGACCCACTGGAGCTGCGCCGGGCGCTGTTGGCGCAGCACCCGCGCCATCTGGCGGCGCTCAACCTCGCCGCCGAGAAGGCCGGATGGGGCGAGGCGCTGCCCGCCGGGCGCGCGCGCGGCATCGCGGTGCACGAGTCGTTTGGCAGTGTCGTCGCGCAGGTGGCCGAGGTCTCGCGCCGTCCGGACGGCATGCCGAAGGTGGAGCGCGTCGTCTGCGCCGTCGACTGCGGCACGGCCATCAATCCGGACGTGATCCGTGCGCAGATGGAGGGCGGCATCGGCTTCGGCCTGGCCGCCGTGCTGTGGAGCGAGATCACGCTCGTCCGCGGCCGCGTGCAGGAGAGCAACTTCGACGGCTACCGGCCGCTGCGGATCGCCGAGATGCCGGCGGTGGAGGTACACATCGTGCCGTCCGCCGCCGCGCCGACCGGCGTGGGCGAGCCGGGCGTGCCGCCCATCGCTCCGGCCGTCGCCAACGCGTTCTTCAAGCTCACCGGCCAGCGGGTGCGGCAGCTGCCGTTCGCCCGTCTGGCGCCGGCCGGCACGCGGACGGCGTGAGACGGCGCGCGCTCGCGAGCCTGGCGGTGTGCGTGGCGGTGATCGCGCCGTTCGCCGCGGGCGCCCAGGCGCCGCCGGCGCCGCGCCCGCCGAGCGGCAGCGTGCTGCGCGCGCCGGGCGACTTCGCGCGGATCAGCGATCCGGCCGCCCGCGCCGCGGCGATCTTCACCGAGGCCGGCAAGGTGCTGCAGCATCCGCGCTGCCTGAACTGCCATCCCGACGGCGACCGGCCGTCGCAGGGCATCGGCTATCCGCACCAGCCGCCCGTGCAGCGCGGCGACGACGGCCTCGGCGTGAGCGCCATGCGGTGCACGACGTGTCATCAGACAGCGAACTTCGAGCCTGCCCGCGTGCCCGGCAACGCGAAGTGGCGGCTGGCGCCGGCGTCGATGGCCTGGCAGCGCCGCTCGCTCGCCGAGATCTGCGCGCTGGTGAAGGACCCCGCCCGCAACGGCGGCCACAGCCTGGCCGAGATCGTCGAGCACACGGCCCACGATCCGCTGGTGGGCTGGGCCTGGAGTCCGGGCGGGTATCGCGAGCCGGCGCCGGGGACGCAGGCCGACTTCGGCGCGCTCATCCGGGCGTGGGCGGATGCCGGGGCGGCCTGCCCCACGCGCTGAGCAGCGTTGCGAGCAACCCCGGGCAGAGTTTCCTACGGCGTCAGCGGCTGGCGTGGGCGCGTCGTGACCGTCAGCCGAGCAGGTCGCGAAGCGTCAGCGTGAGATCGGGGAAGGCGACCGGCGAGAAGGTCTCGTCCGCGCGGGGCGCGTGGATGTCGCTGTACCGGGCTCCGCTGGGGCTGAGATGGATCTCGAGCCGGCCCGCGGCAAGATCGACCAGCCAGGCTTCGGCCACGCCGGCTCGCGCGTAGAGCGGGCACTTCGTCCGGCGGTCGTAGAGGAGCGAGCTGTCCGCGACCTCGATCAGCAGGCGCACATCCCCAGGCTCGGGCAACCGGGCGGCATAGAAGTCCGTGCGTGGCGCGAGCAGCATGACATCCGGCTCGGGCTCGGACTGAAACCGGACGAGAAGCAGCGGGTTCTGGCTCCACACGACCGCCCGGGCGCCCAGGCGCGTCGAGAACAGGTGATGAATCCTCGCCACGGTCGCCGCGTGGTGACTGCCGATCGCCGTCATCTCGATGATCTCGCCCTCGATGAGCTCAACCCGGTCGTCCGCGCCGAGGATGTCGGTCTCGCCCATCCGGTGATACTCATCGAGCGTGAAGCGCCGGCGCCTGAGGGTGACCGCCATGCCGTCCTCGTCGTCTGCCATTCCGCCCTGCCTCCGCCGGCCCGTCAATGCCGAGAGTTTGATACAGCCACGATTATAGGCGTCTTGACTCCGGCCGCCGGCTGACGCAGCCTCAAGGCCCCAGGGAGGGTGGCATGACCGACACGCGGGAGCTGACCTACGGCGAGGCGGTGAAGGAAGCGATCGCGGAGGAGATGCGGCGCGATCCGCGCGTGTTCCTCATCGGCGAGGACGTGGCGGAGGCCGGCCATCCCTTCAAGACGCTGGTGGGGCTGGTGCAGGAGTTCGGCACGGAGCGGGTCATCGACACGCCGATCTCCGAGCCGGGCTACGCCGGCATCGGCGTGGGCGCCGCCATGACCGGCATGCGCCCGATCGTCGACGTCATGTTCGGCGACTTCATCACGCTGACGATGGACCAGATGGTCAACCAGGCCGCCAAGGCGCACTACATGTCGGGCGGCAAGATCAAGGTGCCGATCGTCTTCCGCACCACGCTGGGCGCCACCCGCCGCTCGGCCGCCCAGCACTCGCAGTCGCTGCACGCCTGGGTGAGCCACGTCCCCGGCCTCAAGGTGGCGCTGCCCTCCGGCCCCTACGAGGCCAAGGGCCTGATGAAGACCGCCATCCGCGACGACAGCCCGGTGGTCATCTTCGAGGACAAGATGATGTACCGCGTGAAGGGCCCGGTGCCCGCCGAGGACTACACGATCCCGTTCGGTGTGGCCGAGATCAAGCGCGCGGGCACGGACGTCACCATCGTGGCCACCAGCAGCATGGTGACGGTGGCGCTCGGCGCCGCCAAGATGCTGGAGGAGATCGGCATCAGCGCCGAGGTGATCGACCCCCGCACGACCTGGCCGCTGGACAAGCAGGCGCTGATCGACTCCGCCAGGAAGACCTCGCGGGCCATGGTGGTGGACGAGGGCTACGAGCGCTACGGCGTCACCGCCGAGATCGCCGCGGTGATCGCCGACGGCGCGTTCTACTACCTGGACGCGCCGGTCAAGCGCATCGGCGCCATGGACGTGCCGGTGCCGTTCTCGCCCGTGCTCGAGGACCTGACGGTGCCGAACGAGAAGAGCGTGTTCGAGGCGGCCAAGGCGCTCTGCGGCAAGAAGGACTGAGGCCCCGCGGCGATGCCCGCGACCGTCATCATGCCCGCGCTGGAGCTGGCCCAGGAGACCGGCAAGGTTCTGAAGTGGCTGAAGAACCCCGGCGACAGCGTCAGCAAGGGCGAGCCGATCGTCGAGATCGAGACGGACAAAATCACCGTCGAGGTCGAGGCGCCGGCCTCGGGCGTGCTGCGCGAGGTGACGGCGCAGCCGGGCGACGTGGTGCCGGTGGGCAAGACGATCGCGCTGATCTTCGCGGCGGGGGAGGCCGGAACGGCCGGCGCTCCGCCCGCCGTCACGCCGGCGGCCAGTGCGGCCGTGACCGGCGCCGTCCCCGCGCCGCCCACGGCCGCCAGCGCGTCACCGGTCAAGGCGTCGCCGCTCGCCCGGAAGATCGCCGAGCAGCACGGCGTGGATATCGCGGCGATCACGACGGCCAGCGGGCGGGTCGAGAAGGCTGACGTGCTCGCCTACGTCGAGAGCCGGAAGGGCGTGGCGGGCAACGGAGCGGCGGTGGCGGCGGCCCGCATTGCCGCCGCGTCGCCGAAAGCCCGGCGGCTGGCGGCCGAGCGTGGCGTCGATCTGCGCGTGGTCCGCGGCTCGGGCCCGGCCGGCGCGGTTCTGGCGGCGGACGTTCCCGCCGCTGCCCCAGCGGCGCCGCGCGTGGCGGCGACGGCGCCCGGCATCAGCAACGTCTGGCGCATCATGGCCGAGCGCATGACGGCCAGCTGGACCACCGCGCCCCACTTCTACCTGGTGCGCGAGGTCAACGTGAGCCGGCTGGTCACCTGGCGCGAGCGCGCGAGCAAGCAGACGGGCGTGCGGATCACGTACACCGACCTGCTGGTGAAGCTGGTGGCCGCGGCGTTGGCTCAGCATCCGCGCGTGAACGTCGCCTGGAAGGACGGCGCGATCGTGCAGAACGCTGAGATCAACATCGGCCTGGCCGTCGCACTCGACGACGGCCTCGTCGTGCCCGTCCTCCATCGCGCCGATGCGCTGAGCCTCGCCGAGATCGCGGGCCGCCGCGAGGATCTCGTGAGCCGTGCGCAGGGGGGCAAGCTGCGCCCGGCCGACATTCAGGGTGGCGGGTTCACGATCAGCAACCTCGGCATGTACGGCGTGGATGCCTTCAACGCGATCGTGAACCCACCGCAGGCCGCCATCCTGGCGGTGGGGCGTATCGCCGATCGCGTCGTCCCCGTCGACGGCCAGCCTGCCGTCCGGCCCGCGATGGTCCTGACCCTTTCGTGCGACCACCGCGCGCTGGACGGCGCCCGCGCCGCCCAGTTCCTGGGCGCGCTGGCCGAACTCGTCGAGGAACCGCTGACCTTGCTCGGCTGACGGGCTCGAGCAATGCCCGGGGGCGGACGACTCGTCTCTGGTATGCTCGGCGCCGTGGGGGGACGTCCATGAAGCGAGCGATTGCGCTCCTGGCGGTGTCACTGATCTTGTGTGCGACGATCCTGCCGAGCCCCGCCTGGGCTGGAGGAAACTGGCACGGTGGCCACCGCGGCGGCTGGTGGTTGCCCGGCGCCATCATCGGTGGCCTCGCGTTCGGTGCCGTCGCCATCGCCACGGCGCCGATCTGGGCGCTGTCCGCCGCGGCCACGGCAGTCGCAGAGGCGCCGCCGGTGGTGTACGCTCCCCCGCCAGCGTATGCCGCGCCGCCCCCGTACTACGCCGCCCCGCCGACGTACTACGCCGCCCCGCCGACGAGTTACCGACCAGCGCCGAGCTACGCGCCTGCGCCACCCCCCGCGGTCCAGCGCGAGGTCGTCTACCCGAACGGTCGGCACGTGCTCTACGGCGACGGCGTGTCCCAGCCATGGCAGTGGGTCTGGGTGCCGTCAGCGGCACCGCCTCCGCCGCCACCGCCACCGCGCTAGCGCAGCCAGACCTCGGGCGTCCGAGCGCCCGGGGTCCGGCGCGGCATGATCCGCGAAGGGCGAGCTCCGCCGATCGCGGTGAGCGGGCGCAACTCTTCTTCCGCGTTCCTCGAGTCGGTCAACGGCCACCCACGACGGGTGTGGGAAGCGAAGGATGGAGGAGGCGCCATGGCTGAGCGACGATTCCTTACCACTTCGGGGACGGAGAAAGTCCTCGACGAGGGGCTCATCGACAAGCTCGGCGCTGGCCTCAGCGGCCGGCTGCTGCGTCCCAGCGACGGCGACTACGACACGGTCCGCCGGGTCTGGAACGGCATGATCGACAAGCGACCGGCCCTGATCGCGCAGTGCGCGACAACCGCGGACGTAGTCGACGTCGTCTCGTTCGCGCGCGACCATGACCTCCTCGTGTCCGTGCGGGGCGGTGGTCACAACATCGCCGGCAAGAGCGTGTGCGAGCGCGGCCTCATGATCGACCTGTCCCGGATGAGCCGCGTGAGCGTGGATCCCGAGGCCCGCACCGCCCGGGTCGAGGGCGGCGCCAGGCTCGGCGATTTCGACCGCGCGACCCAGGCGTTCGGCCTGGCGACGACGGCCGGCGTCGTCACGACGACGGGCGTCGCCGGCCTGACCCTGGGCGGCGGCATGGGCCGGCTCGGCCGCAAGCACGGCCTGGCGTGCGACAACCTGCTCTCCGTCGAGGCCGTCACGGCCGCGGGCCGGGTGCTGACGGTGAGCGCGGACGAGAACGCCGATCTCTTCTGGGCTCTCCGCGGCGGCGGCGCCAATCTCGGCGTCGTCACGTCCTTCGAGTTCCGGCTGCATCCCGTCGGCCCCGTCGTCTACGGGGGCGCCGTCGTCTATCCCATCAAGGACGGCCGGGAGGTCTACCGGCGGTTCCACGACTACTGCCGCACCGCCCCTGATGAGCTGCGGGCGGAAGCGGTGCTCCTGACGTCGCCGGACGGCGATCGTGTGTTGGCACTGTCGATCTGCTGCATCGGACCGCTCCACGAGGCCGAGCGGATCGTGGCGCCCCTGCGCAGCTTCGGCTCACCGCTGGCCGATCAGGTCGCCCCGACCCCCTATCTCGACATCCAGGCGGCCGCCGACCAGATCTTTCCGACCGGTCTGCGCTACTACTGGAAATCGCACTTCGTGAAGGACTTCACCGCCGACGCCATCGACGTCACGCTCGCGCACTTCGCGAAGGTGCCGTCACCGCGGTCGGTGGTCGTCCTCGAGCAGTACGGTGGCGCCGTCGCTCGCGTCGCTCCGGATGCGACGGCCTTCGGCCACCGCGACGTGGAGTACGACTTCTTCCCGGCCTCGATCTGGACGGATCCCGCCGACTCCGAGCGGCAGATCGCGTGGGCGCGCGGCCTGTGGGAGGCGACGAAGCCCTTCGGCACCGGCGGCGTATACGTCAACGACCTCGGCGACGAGGGCGAGGACCGGGTGCGCGCCGCGTACGGCGGGAACTACGCGCGGCTGGCCGCGGTAAAGGCGAAGTACGATCCCGCCAACTTCTTCCGGCTGAACCAGAATGTGAAGCCCGAGATGTAGGACGCCAGGTGCCGTGACCTCAGAACACCCAGCGCTTGCGGCGCTTGTAGAACTTCAGCTCCTTGAAGCTCTTCCGTCGCCCGGCCTCGCTCAGCCCCAGGTAGAACTCCCGGACGTCTTTGTTGCCGCGCAGGGTCTCGGCCGGACCGTCGAGGACGATCCGGCCGTTCTCCATGATGTAGCCGGCGTGGGCGATGCGCAGCGCGATCTGGGCGTTCTGCTCCACGAGCAGGATGGTGGTGCCGCGCTCGGCGTTGATCTTCTGGATGATCGCGAAGATCTCGCGGACCAGCAGCGGGGCCAGGCCCAGGGAGGGCTCGTCGAGCAGCAGGAGCTTGGGCTTGGCCATGAGGGCGCGCCCGATCACCAGCATCTGCTGCTCGCCGCCGCTGAGATACCCCGCGAGCTGCGCGCGGCGCTCGACGAGGCGGGGGAAGTAGTCGTAGATCATCTGGAGGTCTTGCTGGGCGCCGTCGGGGTCGCGTCGGGTGTAGCCGCCGATGCGGAGGTTCTCCTCCACGGTCAGGCTCTCGAGGACCTTGCGCCCTTCCATGACTTGCACGATGCCCTGGCGGCAGATCGCATCCGGATCGAGGCCGTCGATCCGCCGCCCCATGAACTCGATG
>JBGQLG010000239.1:0-8073 GCA_041499965.1 Methylomirabilia bacterium | reverse complement strand
GGAGGCGTCGCCCACCGTCCTCATCCATAACGGCCGGGTGCTGCACGAGTCGCTGAACCGCGAACGGATCACGCTGGAAGACCTGCACGCCGCCATGCGCCGGGCCGGCATCCTCGACGTCTCCCACGTCCGCGTCGCCGTCCTGGAAGAAAACGGCGGCATCAGCGTGATCCCCCACCCCGCGCCCGGCCCCACCGCAACGACGTTCTGATGTTCCGACGACGTTCTAGACGACGGTCTAGTGGCCCTCGTGCGACGTGGTGACGCCGGAGGCCGGGCGCGGGGCCCGTGGGCGCGCCATCATGGCGAGCCGTCGTCGCCGTTCGAGCGCAGGGCTCGGCGAGCGAGCCGCCTACGATCCAACTCGTCCGCGCGCCAGCCCCCTTGGGGGATGGGGGGCCCGAGCTCGCCGTGCCCGGAGCGAGTTACGGCGACAGGCGAGCCATGCTGGCGCGCCCACGGGCCCCGCGCCCGGCCTCCGGCGTCGCCACGTCGCACGAGATTCACCAGGCGGGCGTCAGTGCCCCCCGTGTAGAAACGGCAGGCGGAAGAGCAGGAGGAATCCGTTGATCGTGGAGAGCGCGCCGAGTATGGCCAGCGCGGACGAGAACCAGAACATCGGCCGCGACGTGGACAGGATCGAGACGGACGCGCACACGATGGAGATCTGCAGCAACACCTCGGCGTAGTCGAAGTAGGGGTCCTTGGCCTGGTTGTGGTCGCGCTCGGCCTCGAACGCCCGGGCCTTGGGCTCGATCTCCTTCTTGTCGACGACCATGCGCTTTTCTTCGTCGGCGAACTTCCTGGCGAGCGCCTCGATCTTCTCGCGCTCGGCCCCCTTCAGCGCCGAGGGCTCGGCCAGCTGCGCCTCCAGCACCAGCTTGTTGCCGCGGTTGAGGTGCTCGCGGATCACCTTGGACTGGTAGTACGCCCACTGGTTGCTGGCTTCCTGCTGGGCGACCAGCATCTCCTTCATGGCGTTGTTGCCGCCGAGGGAGGCGACGGCCAGCACCACCGCGTAGACGGCGGTGACGAGCGCGATGCGACGGCTGAACGTCTTGTCGCGTCGCTCCTCCAGCTCCGCGGGGTTGGGGAGCTCGACCTCAGCCACGTGGCGTCGCGGGCCCCTTGCGCATCTCTTCCCGCAGCGCGTCCTTGCCGGCCTCGAAGGCGGTCATCAGGCGCTGTGTCTGCTCCTCGAACAGCTCGCGGCTCTTGTCCAGCCACTCGCCGGCGCGCCCCTGGGCCTCGGTGGCCACCTCCTGCGCGCGCCTGGCGAACTCGCCGCCGTGCTCGGCCAGCAGATCGCGCGTCTCCCGCCCCGTGCGCGGCGTCAGCAGTAGCGCCGCCGCCGCCCCGATCAGCCCTCCGAGGAAGAACCAGCCCAGGTAGCCCGCCGCGTCGTTCCGTTCACTGGCCATCGTCAATCTCCTTGTCCCCGTCGCAGCCTCTGCACGAACACCTCGACCCCGCGGCGCAGGCCCCCGGCCAGGCCGACGACCTGGCCGATCCGGGCCAGGCCGCCGAGCCCGACCACGAGGCGGCCGAGACCGCCGGCCACCGCCTGCAATTGCTCGGTCACCTCGCCGACGCGCACGACCTCCAGCCGGGCCTCGCGCGTGAGCTCGCGGACCTCCTCGGTCACGCCGTGGACCTGGCCGATCAGCGGCCGCAGCTCCTGCTCGACGATTTCGAGCACCGCGTCCGTCCGGCGCAGTGCCCCTCGCAGGGCCAGGATGGCCGAGACGAGGGCCGCCGTGAGGGCGGCGGCGCAGGCGACGAGGACGAGCTGGGCCCACGACTGCATGGGGCCGGATTATCGCCGCAAACCGCGATGAAAATCAATAAATCCGTTGACTTTGGGCTCTCTCGCGACCACATTTAGGCCATGCCAGGCCCCGACCGATTCGAGGAGCTTCGCCGGCGTCACGCCCAGGCCGAGCTCGGTGGCGGCGAGGAGCGCATCCGCCGCCAGCACAAGGCGGGAAAGAAGACGGCGCGCGAGCGGCTGGAGCTGCTGCTCGACCCCGGCTCCTTCCTCGAGATCGACCGCTTCGTCGTCCACCAGAGCCACGACTTCGGCATGCACGAGCAGCAGGTCCCGGGCGACGGCGTCGTCACCGGCTCCGGCCGCATCCACGGCCGGGTGGTCTTCGTCTTCGCGCAGGACTTCACGGTCTTCGGCGGCTCGCTCTCCGAGGCCTACGCCCGCAAGATCTGCAAGGTGATGGACCTCGCCGTGAAGACGGGGGCGCCGGTCATCGGGCTCAACGACTCCGGCGGCGCCCGCATCCAGGAGGGCGTCGTCTCGCTGGCCGGCTACGCCGACATCTTCCTGCGCAACACGCTGGCCTCGGGCGTCGTCCCCCAGATCTCGGCCATCATGGGGCCGTGCGCGGGCGGCGCCGTCTACTCGCCGGCCATCACCGACTTCGTGGCGATGGTGCGGAACACCTCCTACATGTTCGTGACCGGCCCCGACGTCATCCGGACGGTGACGCACGAGGAGGTCTCGGCCGAGGAGCTGGGCGGCGCCAACACGCACGGGGGGACGTCCGGCGTGGCCCACTTCGCCGCGGACAGCGAGGACGAGTGCCTGGCCCTCATCCGCGAGCTGCTGACGTTCCTGCCCGGCAACAACGTCGACGACCCCCCGCGCCGGGCCACCCGCGATCCGGTCGACCGCCGCGACGAGGCGCTGCAGAGCCTGGTGCCGGAGCAGCCGAACCGGCCGTACGACATGAAGGACGTGATCCGCACCGTGCTGGACGACCACTACTTCTTCGAGGTCCACGCCGCCTTCGCGCCGAACATCATCGTGGGCTTCGGCCGCCTGGGCGGCCGCCCGGTGGGCATCGTGGCCAACCAGCCGGCCCACCTGGCCGGCTGCCTGGACATCAATGCCTCGCTGAAGGGCGCGCGCTTCGTGCGCTTCTGCGACTGCTTCAACATCCCGCTGGTGACCTTCGAGGACGTGCCCGGCTTCCTGCCCGGCACCGCCCAGGAGTACGGGGGCATCATCAAGCACGGGGCCAAGCTGCTCTACGCCTACTGCGAGGCCACGGTGCCCAAGCTGACCGTCATCACGCGCAAGGCCTACGGCGGCGCCTACGACGTGATGTCCTCCAAGCACATTCGCGGCGACGCCAACTTCGCCTGGCCGAGCGCCGAGATCGCGGTGATGGGGCCGGAGGGCGCGGTCAACATCCTCTACCGGCGCGAGATGGACGCGGCGGCCGACCCGGCGGCGTTCCGGGAGGCCAAGATCCGCGAGTACCGCGAGAAGTTCGCCAATCCCTACGTGGCCGCCGAGCGGGGCTACGTCGACGAGATCATCGAGCCCCGCGACACCCGGGCGCGCCTGTGCGCGATGCTCGAGGTGCTGAAGACCAAGCGCGACACCAATCCCCCGCGCAAGCACGGGAACATCCCGCTGTGAGGATCGACGCGTGAGCAGTCAGGAGCGCAAGCCGGAGTTCACCACCTCGTGGGGCACCCCCCGCCAGCGCGTGTACGGGCCGGCCGACGTGCCCCCCGGTGCCGTGCCGGCGGAGGCTCCCGGGCAGTATCCCTTCACCCGCGGCGTGCACGAGGGCATGTACCGCTCGCGGCTGTGGACGATGCGGCAGTACGCCGGCTTCGGCTCGGCCGCCGAGACGAACAAGCGCTACCGCTTCCTGCTCGACCAGGGCCAGACCGGCCTGTCGGTCGCCTTCGACCTGCCGACCCAGATGGGCCACGATCCCGACGCCCCGATCGCCCGGGGCGAGGTCGGCAAGGTGGGCGTGTCGATCGCCGCGCTGGAGGATATGGCCGACCTGTTCGAGGGCATCCCGCTCGACCGCGTGTCGACGTCGATGACCATCAACGCCACCGCGGCCATCCTGCTCGCGCTGTACGTGTCGGTGGCGCGGCGGCAGGGCGTGGCCGCCGACCAGCTCTCCGGGACCACCCAGAACGACATCCTCAAGGAGTACATCGCGCGGGGGACGTACATCTTCCCGCCGACGCCCTCCATGCGGCTCATCACCGACGTGTTCGCCTGGTGCCGGCAGCACGTGCCGCGCTGGAACACGATCTCGATCTCGGGCTACCACATGCGCGAGGCCGGCAGCACGGCCGTGCAGGAGGTCGCCTTCACGCTGGCCAACGCGATCGCCTACGTGCGGGCGGCGGTGGCGGCGGGGCTGGACGTGGACGACTTCGCGCCCCAGCTCTCGTTCTTCTTCAACGCCCACAACGACCTCGTCGAGGAGGTCGCCAAGTTCCGGGCCGCCCGCCGGCTGTGGGCGCGCATCATGCGCGAGCGCTTCGGCGCCCGCGATCCGCGCTCGACGATGCTGCGCTTCCACGCCCAGACGGCCGGCAGCATGCTGACCGCGCAGCAGCCGGAGAACAACATCGTGCGGGTGACGGTGCAGGCGCTGGCCGCGGTGCTGGGCGGCTGCCAGTCGCTGCACACCAACTCGATGGACGAGGCGCTGGCCCTGCCCACCGAGCGGGCGGTGCGCATCGCGCTGCGCACCCAGCAGATCCTGGCCTGCGAGTCGGGCGTGGCCGACACCGTCGATCCGCTGGGCGGCGCCTTCGCGGTGGAGCGGCTCACGCGCGACATCGAGGAGGCGTCCGCCGCCTACATCGCCACGATCGACGACCTCGGCGGCTCGGTCGAGGCCATCGGCTACATGCAGCGGGAGATCCAGGACGCCGCTTTCCAATGGCAGCGCGAGGTCGAGGACAAGGCGCGGGTGGTCGTGGGCGTCAACGAGTTCGTCACCGACGATCCGCCGCCGGCCAACCTCTTCCAGCTCGACGCCGGCATGGCCGAGGCGCTGCTCGAGCGCCTCGCCCGCCTGCGCCGCACGCGCGACGCCGGCCGGGCCGGCCGCGCGCTCGACGCGCTGGAGGCCGGGGCCCGCGGTCGCGCCAACCTGATGCCGCGGCTGATCGAGGCGGTGGACGCCGCCGCCACCCTCGGCGAGATCTGTGAGCGGCTGCGCGCGGTCTTCGGTGTGCACCAGCCCTCAGTGACGTTTTGAGGCGCCCGGCGGCGCGGCTGTGCCTGAGCGTGCTGCTCGCCACCCTGAGCGTGACGGCGGCGCCGGCGCGGGCGGGCGTGGCCGACCGCGTGGCCGCCACCTTCGCGCTGATGACGGGGGACTTCGTCAAGGCCTTCCAGCCCATCGAGGCGGTGGTCGTCTCGCTCGAGGGCCCCGAGATCTTCCTCGACGTCAACGCCGAGCGGGGCGCCCAGGTCGGTCAGGAGTACACGATCTTCCGGAAGGGCGATTCCTTCGTCCACCCGCTGACCGGGCGACCGCTCGGCTCCTACGAGGACGTGCTGGGCCACGCCCAGATCGTGCGCGTGTACCCGAGCTTCTCCGCGGCCATCTACCAGACGCTGGAGGGCACGCTGCGCCCCCGCGCCGCCGACGGCGCCCGCATCACCCGCGCCCGCGTGCGGGTGGCCGTCACGCCGGTGCTCGACCTCACGGCGGCCCACGCCGACGTGCGGCGCGTGCCCTTCATGATCGCCGCCGCCCTGGAGGGCTCCAAGCGGTTCCTGGTCGTCGACCCGCTTTCCGTGAGTGACATGTTCGCCAGCGGCAGCCTGCGCGTCGAGGAGATGCTGGCGCGTCCCGAGCGGTCGATACGCGCGGCCCGCAATCTGGAGGTCGCCGGCTGGATCGTGCCGATGCTGCTGGAGCGGCGGGGCGTGAGCTATCTGGACGTCACGTACCTCTCGGCGATCACCGGCACTGCGTTGATCTCCAGGCGGCTGCCCCTGGTGACCGCCAGCAGCGCCGAGGAGCAGCGGTTCCCGTGGGAGCCGCGTCCCGAGGACTGAGGGTGTGTGTTATGGTAGACGCCGCATGAAGGCGCGGTACCTCGCTGGTCTGCTCGTCGTGCTCCTCGCCGTCGCCGGTTGCAACACCGTCCGCCAGGTCTTCGGCATTCCGGTCACCAGCGAGCCGTCGATCAATCTCAAGTCGGCCGAGGCGCGCTGGCTGCTCATCAAGAACCCGCGGTTCGGCGACGTGCGCAGCGAGCCCGAGTACATCTGGGTCGAAGAAGACAAGATGCCGACGACGATCGGCACGCTCGTCCGCGGCAAGGGCTCGATCATCGCGCCGCCCGAGATCGTCGCCAAGTACGGCCCGCCGCCCGGCGGCGGCAAGATCAGCCCCCGGCAGGGCGTGCCGTACCAGACGAACGAGCCGGCGCGGCCGGTCGCCGCGGATCCGGCGCCCGTCGGCAGCGCGGCGGTGGCGCCGCGGCCCGCCGCCGCTCCCGCGGCGCCGGTCGTTGCAGCGCCCGAGCCGCCCAAGCGCGGCTTCGTCCTGTACGTCGAGCCCGCGCGGATCGTCATCGACCTCACCACCGCCGACGGCGTGCGGGTGGGGCAGATGATCAGCCTGCGCCGCGACAAGATCCCGATCGTGCACCCGGTCACCGGCGAGGCGCTCGGCGAGCTGGACGACGAGGTGGCCACGGCCCGGGTGACGGAGACGCGCGACCGGTTCTCGGTGGCGGAGATCCAGTCGGTCGCCGCCGGCGCGCAGGTCCAGATCAAGGACCGGGTCGTCCCCAAGTAAGCGCCTGCCCCGGTGGCCATCCCCACGCTGGAGCACGTCCTCAAGGAGCGGGTGGCCGCCCTCGTCGGCGACGACCTCGCGGCCGTCGAGACGGAGATCCGCCACGAGCTGCACTCCCCGGTGCCGCTCATCCAGGAGATGGGCGGCTACATCGCCGGCGCCGGCGGCAAGCGGCTGCGCCCGATCCTCCTGCTGCTGGCCGCCCGCGTGGCCGAGTACCGCGGGCCCCGCGCCGTCCGGCTGGCCTGCGTGGTGGAGCTTCTGCACACCGCCACACTGATCCACGACGACGTGGTCGACGCCGCCCCGCTGCGGCGCGGCCGGCCGTCGGCCAACGCCCAGTGGGGCGACGACGCCTCCGTGCTGGTCGGCGATCATCTCTACTCGAAGTCGTTCGCCATGCTCGTGCGCGACAACGACCGCGGCGTCATGGAGACGCTGGCGCGCTCGACCGTGTCGATGACCGAGGCCGAGGTGTTCCAGCTCCAGCTCAAGCGCAGCGGGCTGACCTCCGAGGCCGACTACATGCGGATCATCACGCAGAAGACCGCCTCGTTCATGTCGGCCTGCTGCCGCATCGGCGCGCTGCTGGGCGCGGTGCCGGCCGCCCAGACCGAGGCGCTCACCCGCTACGGCCTGGACATCGGCATCGCCTTCCAGATCTCCGACGACGCGCTCGATTTCACCGCCGACCAGGCGCGACTGGGCAAGGCCATCGGCGCCGACCTGCGCGAGGGCAAGCGCACGCTGCCGCTCATCGCCATGCTCGAGCGCGTGCCGCCGGCCGAGGCCGAGCGCGTGCGGGCCGCGCTGCGCCGCCGGGCGCTGGACGCCGCCGAGATCGAGGACCTTCGCCGCCTCGTGCTGGAGCACGACGGCGTGGAGTACGCGCGGGCCCGCGCGCAGTCCTTCGCCCAGGCCGCCAAGGCCGACCTCGAGGCGTTCGCGCCCTCCGAGGAGCGCGAGACGCTCTCGCTGGTGGCCGACTTCGTCGTGGATCGCGACCGGTGAGCTTCACCGCCCGCGGGGACGTGTGGCCGGGATCGTCACGCTGACGACGGATTTCGGACTCCGCGATGCGTACGTCGCGGAGATGAAGGGCGTGATGCTCGGCATCGCCCGCGCGGCCGGTCAGTCCCTGCAGCTGATCGACGTCACCCACGACGTCGAGCGCCACGACATCACCGAGGGCGCGTTGGCCCTGGAGGCCGCCGCGCCGTTCTTCCCGTCGGGCACCGTGCACCTGGCCGTCGTGGATCCCGGGGTGGGCACCGCGCGGCGGGGATTGGCCCTGGCCGCCGACGGGCACCTGCTCGTCGGCCCCGACAACGGACTGTTCACGCCGTTCCTGGCCGGCGACAGCTGGCGCGCCTTCGAGATCGCCGAGGCCGACTTCCGGCTGCCGATGGTCAGCCGCACCTTTCACGGCCGCGACCTGTTCGCGCCGGCGGCCGCGCATCTGGCGCTGGGGCTCGAT
>JBGQLG010000238.1:0-8088 GCA_041499965.1 Methylomirabilia bacterium | reverse complement strand
TCGCCGCTCACCGTGGCCGCGAAGAGCCCTGTACCGCCGCCGGTTGCCGGCCCGGCGAGGAACGCCACAGTGTTGCCGGCGCTGGCGACGGGCCGGTCGCCCAGGGTGGTGAAGGCGGCGCCGGGCGCCTCGGCGACGGACATCAGGCTCCCGCCCGGCGTGCCGACCGCGATCTGCTCGCGCGAGCCCGCCAGCGACGCCTTGAAGGCGACGCGGCCGGTGCGGCTCAGTGACGGCGGCCAGAAGCCGCGGGTGACCTCGTCGGTCGCCTGGACGAGCACGGGCTCACGCACGCCGTCGACCGTATAGAGCGCGCTCTCGCCCGAAGGCAGGAGCGTGTCGAGCGCCACGTGGCCGGCGTCGTCGATCGGGAAGCGATCGTGCGGGAAGCGGCCGCCCTCGGGCGGCGAGGCGACGGCGCGCAGGGTCGGGCCGCCGCCCCTACCAATCCAGATCGCATCGTCCTCGTCGGGCAGGCTCCCCGCGAAGGCCACGGCGCCGGCGTCGTTGACCGTGGGGACGCTGGTGAACGCGCTGAACGAGAAGTTGGCGCCGGCGAAGGCGATCGGCGTGAAGGTGTACGGCGCCGGCGGCGGCAGCGGCGCGGTGATCGTCACCAGAGCTGCGGCCGGCGTGCCGAGCACCGCGTTCGGTGACGGGTTGCGCAGCGTCACCGTGAAGGTCTCCGGGGTGTCGGGCAGCGCGTCCGCCAGGGTCTGCGCCGAGATCGTGGCGGAGGCCGAGCCGTTGCCCAGCGTGACTGAGCCACCGACCAGCGTGTAGTCGTCGCCGAGCGTCGCGCTCCCGGGCACGGTGACGAACTCGACCGAGACGCTGCCGTCGAGATTGCCGGTCCGCGTGATCGTCAGCGTCGCCGCGCCGCCCTCCGGGACGGAGTAGGCCGCGCGGTCGAACTGCAGAACGGCCGCCACCAGGGGCGCGGCGGGGACGTGCAGGGTGGTCGTCGTGACCGCACCGAGGCCGGCAGCGCCCTCGGGGAACGACAGCCCGAGCACCACGGTCTTGTCGATCGGATCAAGGTTGGCGACGCTCACGGTGAAGCGCTTGGTGGTGTCCCGGGGGCCGAAGGTCACCGAGCCGGCGGCCGGGCTCGGCGTGAGCGTGCCGCCGATGGCGTTCCAGCTCACCGTCAGGACCGTGCCGGCGCCGCCCGTGCGGACGATCGTCACCGACGCGTTGGCCCCCGCCTGGAGCGGGGCCGAGGGGACAGACTGGCTCGCCGCGCCGAACTGCACGACGCCGCCGAAGTCGTCGTCGGCGATCGTGGCCGTGAGCGTCGCGGTCTCGCCCAGCCGCGCGTTCGGGCTGGGGTCGAACAGCTCCAGGCGCAGCGTCTCGCCGCCCTCGGCGATGTTGTCGCCGAGGATCGTCAGCGGCAGCAGCCGTGTGCGCACGCCGGGCGGGAAGACGACGATCCCGGGCGGCAGCCGGAAGTCCTCGCCGAGGACGGCGGTGCCGCTCACCGCCCGGTAGTGCGCGGACACGGTGCCGAGCAGCGACCCGGTGCGCACCACCTCGGGGAAGTTGCCCTTGCCGGTGCAGGCGACGGTGGTGCAAAAGCGACCGCTGAACTCGAGAACCGAGCTCTCGTCCACGATGGTGACGGTGGCGCTCGCCGGGCTGCCCAGCGTCGCGCCGCTGCTGGCATTCGCCAGCGCGACGGTGAACGTCTCGGTGCCCTCGACCAGGTCGTCGACGAGGATCGGCACGTGCGCCACGCGGGCCTTCTCGCCCGCCTGGAACGTGACGACGAGATCGGTGGCCACGTAGTCGAACCCCGCCCGCGCGCCGGCGCCGCCCAGGCCGTCCAGGGTGGTGAAGCGCACGGAGACGTTGCTAGCCAGGTTCGTCCCGGTGCGCACGATCGTCACGGCCAGCGAGCCACCGCTTTCCCGCACGCTGTACGCGCTCTTGTCGAGCTTGAAGATGCCGGCCTGCTCGTCGTCCCGGATGGTGAGGGTGGCGGTGCTGCGGGGGCCGAGCTGGGCGCCGCCGGTGGGGTTGCCGAGGGCGAGCAGGACGCTGCGGTTGCCGTCGAGCAGGGTGTTGTTGAGGATCGGAACGTTGAAGGTCTTGCTGGGGGTGTTGGCGGGGAAGCTGAGCACGCCGGTGACGGGGGTGAAGTCGCGTCCGACCACGGCGGTGCCGGCCGCGGCGCTGTAGGCGACCGTGGCGGGCGCGGTGAGCGCGCCGGTGCGGACGACCTTGACGACGGCGTTGGCGGTGCCCTCGGTGACGGTGAAGGCGGCGGCGTCGAACTGGAAGGCCGACTCGTCGTCGACGATGGTGACGGTGGCGACGGCGGGGGAGCCGAGGGTGGCGCCGCCGCGGGCGTTGGCGAGCTGGACCTGGAAGGTCTCGTTGCCCTCGGCGCGCGTGTCCTGGGTGATGCGGATGGTGATGGTGGCCGAGGTGTTGCCGGGACCGAAGGTGAGGGTGCCGGAGGCGGTGTCGAAATCACCGTCGCCCTCGACGCCGCCGACGGCGGAGCCGTTGACGGTGGTGAAGTCGACGAGGACGCCGCTGGCAACGCCACCCGAGCGCAGGGCCGTGAGCGTGACCTGGCCGGCGTCCTCGCCGACGGAATAGGCGGCGGAGGCGAACCTGACCACGCCGCCGCGATCGTCCTCCTGGATGACGACGGTGGCGGCGGCCAGGTCGCCGAGCCGGGCGTTGCCGACGGGCGGGCCCAGCGTGAGGGCGATGCTGCTGTTGCCGTCCACCCACGTGTTGTCGACGATCGGAATGTTGAACGACTTGCTGCCGACGTTCGGCGGGAAGGTCAGGGTCCCCCAGACGCCCGTGGCGTCGACCTCGTACGGGACCGTCACCGTGCCGCTGAGCGTGCCGGCACGCACCACGGTGATCGACGCGCTGGCCTGGCCTTCCCTCACCGTGTACGACGGCCGCGTGAACTGCACGGTCGACGTCGGCTCGGCCTTCACCATCGAGAGCAGCCCGACGCCGAACAGCCCACGGGCCACGCCGGCCCCGCCCGGTTCGGCGATCGTGTCGGCGCCGACGATGTGGCGCCTGGTCTCGAGCATCGTGCCGTCCATGGTCACGACGAGATCCGACCGTGCGAAGTCGAGCGTGAGCGTGACGAGGCCGGTCGCGTCGACGGCGGCGATGCCGCTGAGCACCTGGGCGTTGCCGAGCGGGTCGATCAGTGTGCTCGTGGCCGCGCCGCCCGCGGTGACGTCGAGCGTGCCTCGCAGGGCGGTGCTCCGATCGCTCGTGAAGGGATCGAGGACGACGTGGTCGATCACCCACTGTCCCACCAGATCCGGTGCCGCGTAGGCGGCGGTCGGCAGGCGCTGCAGGAGCGCCAGGCCGCTCTCGACCGCCTCGCCGTCGACGAGCCGCAGGCCGGCGGCGACGAGCCGCTTGTCGGTGGTCATGAGCCCGTTGAGCTCGGTGCTGACCGTTGCCGGGCCCTGCAGCGTGAGCACCGCGCCGGTGATGACGCCGTCCGCGTCGATGCTGGCGCTGCCGCCGACGATCGGCCGCGACGTGATCCCCTCGTCCGTGCTGAAGAAGGTCAGCATCCCCCCGGTGACGACGCCGGTCGGGCCGATCTCGACGACGCCGGAGCCCGGCTCGGTGCGCGTGGTCGGCAGCTCACCGCCCAGCAGGACGCGCACGCGCCACGTGCCCGTCAGATCGCCCTGGATGTACGTGGCCGCCGTGTCCTTGACGAACACGCCGAGGCCGTGGCCGTTGGGACTCGACTGGTTGGCCGTGGTGATCACGACGAAGGCGTCGCCCGCCGGCAGGACATGGCCCTGGACGCCGAAGAGGTCGATGCTCCCGGACAGGCTGCGGTCCGCCCCGACCGTCACCGCGCCACCGACGAGCGACCGAGGCGCCACGCCCGCGTTGCACTCCTGCGACGTGCCCGCGGTGAGGGCGCCGGCGGTGTTGAAGGTGACGGAGCCCGCGGCGCAGATCGTGCCGCGGCCGGCGAGACCCGCCACGTTGCGGAAGCGCCAGGTGCCCGACAGGTCCTGGGCGAGGGCCGGCGCAGCGAGGACGACGACGGCGAGCGCGCTCAGCACGACGCGGAATGCGACCACGCGGCCTCCGTGCAGCGGCAACGCAGGAGCACCCCACGATCGGTGCCGTCCCGCGCGTTCCCGGCCAGACCGGGAGAAAGTGCACTCGAGCCACCGCGCCGCGGCACGAGCACGTGTCCATAGAAACTGCGCGCACCGCGGAACGGAGTCAAGCAGATTAGGTCAAACCAACCAAAGAACTCCTCGTATGAGGAGCGTCAGAAATCTTTTCAGTTTCGCCCCGCGGACCGCCGTCCCGCCGGCCCGCTCCGCCAGTGTCCCGCTAGCGATCCTCGTGGAATGCGGCGACGCCGCGGGGCGGGCGCAGGGGCCGCGGGCGCGCCTCCGTGGTGAGTCGTCGTCGCCGTTCGAGCGCAGGGCTCGGCTCGCGAGCCGCCAACAACTCGAAGAGCCCACGCGCCAGCCCCCTCTGGGGGATGGGGGGCCCGAGCGAGCCGAGCCCGGAGCGAGTTACGGCGACAGGCGAGCCACGCAGGCGCGCCCGCGGCCCCTGCGCCCGCCCCGCGGCGTCGCCGCATTCCACGAGAATCGCTAGCGCTCTCTGACGACCGGGTTGCGCAGGATGCCGATGCCCGGAATCTCGATCTCGACGACGTCACCGTCCTTCATGTTCTCGGTCGCCCCGTCGGTGCCCATCCACAGCACGTCGCCCGGGTGGAGCGTCAGGTACTGACTCATGCGGCTGATGAACTGCCGCACGCCGAAGATCGCGTCCTTCACGGCGTAGGTGAACTTCTCCCGGCCGTTGAGGCGGATGGTCACCCGGAGGTTGTCGGGGTCGAGGCCGGTGACGATCGTGGGGCCCATGGGCTTGAAGGTGTCGGTGTTCTTGCCCCGCCAGAAGGTCCGATCGCCGCGCTGCCAGGTGCGCTCGCTGACGTCGTTGCCGATCGTGTAGCCCAGCACGTAGTCGAGCGCCTCGGCCTCGGAGACGCGTTTGCAACGCGTGCCGATCACCGCCACCAGCTCGCCCTCGTACTGCACCTGGTCCGTCGCGTCGCGGGGGATGACGATGGGCTCGTCGGTGGCGATCAGCGCGTTGTTGGCGCGATAGCCGACATCCGCGTGGGGCGGGAACTCCGGCTTCACGCCCCGCCGCTGGGCCATCTCGGTCACGTGCGCGCGGTAGTTCACGCCCGCGGCGTAGAACGTCGGAGGCATCACCGGCACGAGCAGCTTGACCCGGCTGAGCCCGGTCGTGGTCGCGGTCCGCGTGTAGCCGTCGAACGGAGTGCCCGTGACCTCGGTGACGGTGTCATTCTCGACGATGCCGTAGGCGATCGTGCGGCCCGACTGGAAGCGGCACCACCTCATGGCCGGTGCGCCTTCAGGAACGCGCCCACCTCGCGGTTGAAGACGTCGGGGCGCTCGAAGTACGTCGAGTGCCCGGCGGCGTCGACACGCTCGAAGCGCGAGCCGGGCACGTGCTGGTGGACCGTGCGCGACAGCTCGGGCCAGATGAGGCCGTCCTCGTCGCTGGTCAGGAACAGCGTCGGCACCCGCGTCGCCGCGTAGCGCTCGACGGGCGTGGTCAGGCGGCCGAGCCGGTCGTTGAAATCGGCCGGGCGCGGCGGATTGATGCCCGCGATCTGCGCGTAGAGGAAGCTGCGGACCGGCTCGGCCTTGCGGAACGTCGGGCCGAGCGCGGCGTGCCAGAGCACGGCCGGCCGGGGCGGGCTCGCGGCCGCGAGCTGCTGGCGCCGGGCGGCGATCTCGGCGTTGGTGAGGTTGCCGACGGTGTTGGCGAGCACGATCGCCCAGAAGCGCTGGGGGGCCTGCACGGCGGCGCCCACGGCCGCCCAGCCGCCCATCGACTGCGCGACCACGGCCGCACGCGCGATGCCCAGGTGATCGAGGAGCGCGAGCGCGTCGGTGGCCAGCGCGGCGGGGCCCGGCCCGCCCGGCCCGTCAGGCGACTGACCGAAGCCGCGCTGATCGAGCGTGACGCAGCGGTATTCCTCGGCGAACGCCGGCACCTGCTGCCACCAGCTCAGGTGATTGCCGCCGGCGCCGTGCAGGAAGAGCACGACGGGCGCGGGGCCGCCGCTGTCCTCGTAGTAGAGACGGAAGCCGTTCGTCGTCATGAAGGGCATCGGGTGACCTCCTCGGCGGGCCCGAGGATAGCACCGCCCGGGGCCCGCGCCGGTGTGGGACCCACCCGGCCGAACCAGGCACCGCTGGCGACCGCGCCCGCATTGATCGCGCCGAACGCCGCGAGCGCCACGCCGAGGGCCAGGAACACGTGGGACAGATCACCGCTCCAGCGCAGCGCCAGCCAGCCGCCACCCGCGGCGATCGCCAGTCGCGTGAAGTTGGCCAGCAGCGGCCAGAGCAGGCGGCCGGCGCCCTGCGAGGCGAAGTAGAGCGCCATGCCGAGGCCGAACAGGCCGTAGAGCGGCCCGACCGCGTGCAGGTAGCGCGAGCCGGCGTCGAGCATGGCCGGGTCGGTGTCGAAGAGCGACAGCCACGTGCGCGGGAATGCCGCCGCCCACAGGCCGATCGTCTCCGTGAGCGCCACGGCGATCCCGGCGCCGATCCAGGCCGCGCGCAGCGCGCGCTCGCGCTGGCCGGCGCCGATGTTGGTCCCGACCATCGCCACCAGCGGGCCACCCAGGCCGAAGACCAGGGGGACGAGCAGGTATTCCAGGCGCGAGCCGGTACCGTAGCCGGCAATCGCCGCGGGACCGAACCGTCCGACGAACGAGGTCGCGATGGCGATCGTGAGATTCGTCTGCACGGTGATCAGGGCGGCGACGCCGCCGACGCGCAGGATGTCGCGGAACAGCGGCCAGCGCAGGCGCGCGCCGGCGAACGACAGGCGCACGATCCCGCGCCCCGACCAGAGATAGGCGGCCAGGGCCGCGCTGCCCAGCGCGTAGTAGGCGAGCACCGCGACGGCCCCGCCCGCCACGCCGAGCCGCGGGAACGGCCCCCATCCCAGGATGAGGCACGGCGACAGGGGGACGAGCGCGGCGGCGCCGACGAAGGTGACGCCGGCCGGCAGCGCCATGTTGCCGGTGCCCCGGATCACGTTGGCGAGCGAGTTGAAGATCCAGATCAGCACCGCGCCGGCGAAGACCACGTTGGAGTAGGCGAGGGCCGCCGCCAGCGACGGGCCGCGCCCGCCCATGGCGCCGTAGAGCCAGCGGCCGCCGCCGAGCACGGCGAGGGTGAAGACGAGCCCGAAGGCCACGGCGATGGCGAGCGCGTGCAGCGCCAGCGCGTCGGCGTCGGCCCGGCGCCGGGCCCCCAGCGCGCGGGCGATCGCCGAGGAGATGCCGCCGCCCATCGCGCCCGCCGACATCATCTGCATGAGCATGAGCACCGGAAACACCAGCGCCACGCCGGCCAGGGCGTCGGTCCCGAGCTTGGCGACGAAGTACGTCTCGATCAGGCCGACCGACGCCTGCACGAACATGACCAGCACGTTCGGCGTGGCCAGCCGGAGCAAGGTGGGGACGATGGGGCCCTCCAGCAGCAGGCGTGTCCGCGCGTCGACCGGCCGGGCCTCGGGGCTCATGCCGCGCCGCGCCCGTCGCCGCCGACTCCGCCAGGTCCGGGCACGATGCTCCGCATGCTGAAGCCTCCCCCCGCGCCGGCCGCGCTGTTCGTTCGGACGGCGGGCGAGCCCGGGTGGATTCCGAGTCGAGCAGTCAGGAGCATGTATGTACATGTGACGGCCTTGTCCGGCGCACGCGAGGCTGGTAGCATGAGGCCATGCCTCGACGGGACGGCGCGGCCCCGCCGCGCGGGGAGCTCGCTCCGCTGTCACCCTGCGTCTGCAACACGCTGCGCATGGTCACCCGCGCGGTCACCCAGCTCTACGACGACCGGCTGCGACCGAGCGGCCTGCGCGTGACCCAGTTCAGCATCCTCGCGGCGCTGGCCCGCCGGGGCGAGGCGAATGTGACAGAGCTCACCGCCGCGCTGGCCATCGATCAGACGACCCTCACGCGCAGCCTCACGCTGCTGGAGCGCGACGGCGTGATCG
>JBGQLG010000237.1:0-8135 GCA_041499965.1 Methylomirabilia bacterium | reverse complement strand
GCCATGTCCACCACGCTCGCCGGCAACCTCACCCTCCTCGGCTCCGTCGCCAACCTCATCGTCGCGGAATCCGCCCGCGCCGCCCGCATCGACCTCACCTTCCTCGAATACACCAAAGTCGGCGTCCCCCTGACGATCATCACGCTCGCCATCGGCTGGCTCATCCTCATCCTGGTTCCGATGTGAAATGTAGAAGGGCGGCACCCCAGGGCCGCGTCAAAGCGCCGTGCGTCCTCGATCCGATGGAGGTGCGAAACGACTACGCGCCGGGCTGGCGCAACGACTCGACGAGATCGAGGACGCGCAGGATCTCGCGCCCGTCGCGGACCATGGTCCGATCCCCCGCCTGCCCCCACCGCAACACCCCGTCGCGATCGACGACGAAGGTCGAGCGGTACGCCACGTTGCGCTCCTCGTCGAGAACGCCGTAGGCGCGAATCACCGAGCGGTGGATGTCGCTCAGCAGCGGGAAGGTGAAGCCGCGCGCCTTGGCGAACGCGGCGTGGCTGAACGGACTGTCGGCGCTGATGGCCAGCAGCACCGCGCCCCGCGTGCGGATCTCCTGGGCGGCCTCACCGAGGCCGCTGAGCTCGGGGGTTCAGATGCTGCCCCAGTCGAAGCAGTAGAAGACCAGGACCACATCCTTGCCACGGAACTCGGCCAGGGTGGTCAGGGGGGCCTCGGTGGACGGCAGCGAAAAATCAGGAGCAGGCTTGGCGTAGCGTACCATCGCGCCTCCAGGCTATGATCGGCAACCATGAAGATACATAGACTCTACGTCGACCAACAGGGCGAATCGCATTTCGAGGACATCGAGATCCAGTACGTCGAGTCCTCACGGGCCGGCCGGCTGTCCGCGCGCCTGCCCGCCACCGGCATCATCTTCCGCGAGGTCCAGCCCGACTACGACCTGGACTGGCACCCCGCGCCGCGCCGACAGTACATCATCAACCTCGACGCCGGCGTGCAGATCACGGCCAGCGACGGCCAGTCGCGGAAGATCGGCGCCGGCGAGGTGATCCTGGTCGAGGACACCTGGGGCAAGGGCCACCTGTCCAAGGCGCTCGACGGCAAGCTGCGCAACTGCATCTTCGTCCCCATCGAGTGATGGGCCGCCTCGACGGCAAGGTCGTCGTGGTCACCGGCGCCAGCCGGGGAATCGGCGCCGAGATCGCGTCCCTGCTGGCGGCGGAGGGCGGCCGCGTGGTCTGCGCCGCCCGCACGCTACGCGAGGGCGACCACCAGCTTTCCGGCTCGCTCGAGACGACCGTGGCGGCCATCCGGGCCACGGGAGGCGAGGCCCACGCCGTCACGGCGAACATCGCCGACCCGGCCGAGTGCGCGCGGCTGCTCGACGCCGCCCGCACGACGTGCGGGCCGGTGGACGTGCTGGTCAACAACGCCGCGCTCACCTACTTCGTGCCGATCAAGGACTACGCGGTCAACAAGTGGCTCGCCTCCTGGAACGTCAACGTCCACGCGCCGTTCGTGCTGAGCCAGCTGGCCCTGCGCGACATGATCCCGCGCAAGCAGGGCGCCATCGTCAACATCGGCTCCGGCGCCGCCGTCGGCCCCGGGCGCGGCCCCTACCCCGACCCGACCCTCGGCGCCCACGGCGGCACCTGCTACGGCGCCCAGAAGGCCGCACTGGAGCGCTTTACTCAGGGCCTGGCCGCCGAGGTCTACCAGCACGGCGTCTCGGTCACGTGCGTCTCGCCCTCGCAGGTGGTCCCCACGCCGGGCACGGTCTATCACAAGCTGGTCAAGGGCCTGGACGATCCGCGCGGCGAGCGGCCCGCGCTGATGGCCAGGGCGGTCCTCCTGCTGGCCAGCGAGCCGCTGGACCGGGTCACCGGCCGCGTGACCTACAGCCAGCAGATCCTGAAGGAGTTCGGCTGGATCAGCGATGCCCACGGCCGCGGCGTGCAGACACCCGGGACCGGCTACTCGCAGATCTAGGTCGTCGCCGGCGGCCACGGGATCTTCATCGCGTCCAGCCGCCGCAGCCGGTCCTGGCCGAGCGCCCGATCCCACACCTCGGCCAGCGCCTCCGGCGTCCAGCCGTCCGCGTGCGTGGCGGTGCGCAGCGGCGCCGGGTGCGACACCACCGTCACCTCGGTGCCGCGCACGCCGATCACCTGCCCCGTGATGTGCGCGGCCCGGTCGCTGGCCAGGAACGCGACGACCGGCGCGATCGCCTCGGGCGGCGTCGCGGTCGCCGCACCCCGGCGCTCGCTCGGCAGCCGCTGGGTCATCCGCGTGTCGGCGGTCGGGGAGATCGCGTTGCAACGCACGCCGTACTTGGCCATGGCCAGCGCCGTCGAGCGCATGAGGCCGACGATCCCCTCCTTGGCCGCCGAATAGTTCGGCTGGCCCGGACTACCTTCCAGCCCCGCCGTGGACGTGAAGCCGATGATGCAGCCGCGCTTCTTCTCGCGCATGTGGGCGGTGGCCGGCTGCATCACCGTGAAGTGGCCCTTGAGGTGGACGGCGATGACGGCGTCCCACTCCTCCTCGCTCATGTTGAAGATCATCCGCTCGCGCAGGATGCCGGCGCAGCAGACGAGGATGTGCAGGTCGCCGAACTGCTTGAGCGCCAGGCCGACGACGGCCTTGCCCCCGGCCATCGTGGCGACGCTCTCCGGGCTCGCGATAGCCTGGCCGCCGGCTTTCTGGATGACGCCGACGACCTCGTTGGCCGGCGCGCTCGAAGGATCGCGCCCGTCCACGCCCACGCCGTAGTCGTTGACGACCACCTTGGCGCCCGCCGCGGCGAGCC
The DNA here is from genome assembly GCA_041499965.1 of Methylomirabilia bacterium. Taxonomy (GTDB): domain Bacteria; phylum Methylomirabilota; class Methylomirabilia; order Rokubacteriales; family CSP1-6; genus AR5. The sequence continues at coordinate 5,356 of JBGQLG010000237.1, read as the reverse complement.
CGATCGACACCGCCCGCCCGATACCCGTGCCGCCGCCCGTCACCACCGCCACCTTGCCGTCGAGCATTCCCATGGGGGGTCTCCTGTTGGATTCGAGCGGGCACAGTATAGGTCGCGGGAAGCGTGCCGGGTCGCGCGAGTTGCAGTACGATACGGGCACCTCGATGCGCTGGCCCCTGCGCGGGCCCAAGGAGAGCCTCTGATGGCCTTCGACCTCGTGATCAAGAACGGCGTGGTGATCGACGGATCCGGCCTGCCTCGCTACCGCGCCGATGTCGGCGTTCGCGGAGGGCGCATCGCCTCCATCGGGCGCATCCGCGAGAGCGCGAAGGATGTCATCGACGCCGAGGGGCGGGTGGTGGCGCCGGGGTTCATCGACGGCCACACCCACATGGACGCGCAGATCTTCTGGGATCCGCTCGGGACCTGCTCGTGCTGGCACGGCATCACCAGCGTGGTCATGGGCAACTGCGGCTTCACGCTGGCGCCCTGCGCGGACAAGGACAAGCAGCTCGTGATGCGCAACCTGGAGCGGGCGGAGGACATCTCGGCCGACGCCATGAACGTCGGGATCGAGTGGTCGTGGACGACGTTCCGCGAGTACCTCGACACGCTCGAGCGCCTGCCCAAGGGCATCAACTACTCGGGCTACCTCGGCCACTCCGCCCTGCGCACCTACGTCATGGGCGAGCGCGCCTTCGACGGCGCCGCCACCGAGGACGACCTGCGGGCCATGGAGGCCGAGCTGCGCGACGGCATACAGGCCGGCGCCATGGGCTTCACCACCTCGCGTTCGGTCAGCCACGAGACGCCTGACCGGCGGCCGGTCGCCAGCCGCATGGCGTCGTGGGACGAGGTCCGGCGCCTGGTCAACGTCATGGGCGATCTCAACGCCGGCATCTTCGAGCTGGCCGGCGAGAACGTCGACCGCAGTAGCAAGGTCGATCCGCAACTGCGGCGCGACTATCACATGCGGCTGCGCGACCTGGCCGTGGAGACCGGACGACCCATCACGTTCGGGCTGTTCAGCCGCAAGGATGCGCCCGGGGTGTACAAGGATTACGTGAAGCTGCTGGACGAGACGGCGGCGGCAGGGGGGCGCATGTTCGCCCAGGTGCACAGCCGCGCGCTCTCGGCGCTCCTCTCGTTCCGGACCCAGCTGCCGTTCGACAAGCTTCCCGTGTGGAAGGAGATCCGCAAGCTACCGCTGGCCGAGCAGCGGGCGAAGTTCCAGGACCCGGAGCTTCGCGCCCAGCTCGTGACAGCGGCGCGGGCTCGCTACGAGGGCGGGGAGGCTCGTGGCACCGAGGCGCGGCCGGCCGTGTTCGACTGGCTCTTCGTGATGGAGAGCGTGCACGGCACGCATCGCTCGGTGGCGGATATCGCGCGCGAGCGTAACTGCGATCCCGTCCAGGCCATGATCGACCTCGGTCTGGAGACCGACTTCAACGTCTTCTTCCTGCAGCCGATTGCCAACGAGGATCAGGACATCGCGCTGGACCTCATGCGGCTGCCGCACGCGGTGGTCACCTTCTCGGACTCGGGCGCCCACGTCTCCCAGCTGATGGACTCCTCGCTCCAGACGCACCTGTTGGCCTACTGGGTGCGTGAGCGGCAGGCGTTCACCCTGGAGCAGGCCGTGCGGATGCTCACTCTGGTGCCGGCCACCCAGTGGGGCTTCTCGGACCGCGGCCTGCTCCGCGAAGGGATGGCGGCCGACGTCGTGGTGTTCGATCCCAAGACCATCGCCGCCGAGATGCCCGAGGTGGTCCACGACCTGCCGGCCGGGGCCAAGCGGCTCACCCAGCGGTGCCGCGGGATCGCGGCGACGGTGGTCAACGGTCAGGTGCTGCTGCGCGACGGGAAGCACACCGGCGCGCTGCCTGGCCGGTTGCTGCGCGGTCCCCTCGCCCAGCAGCGGGCGTAGACGCCACCCGCCGCCGGGCTCTCAGCGCGTCGCGCCGGGTGGTGGCGGCGGCGGAGGCCCCGCGGGTGGAGGCGGCGGAGGCGGTGGTGGCTGTAGTGTCCCTGCCGACGTCGGCGGCGGTGGTGGTGGTGGCGTCCCTGCGGACGGCGGCGGGGGCGGAGGCGGTGGCGGCGGGCTGACCGGCCGCGGCGCGGGCGCCGGGGCGGAGTACGCGGGCTGCGAGCCCCGGGCGACCGGGACCTGATTGCCCTTCGCGTACATGCACTGCATGTAGCTCGCATCGTATCGCCGTTGCACCGTTCGGGCCGAGGCGTTCGCGTTGCTAGCCCCTACCGCGGTTCCACCCAGAAGGCCCACGCCCGCGCCCACGGCGGCACCTGTCCCCGGCCTGCCCGCCGCCGCGCCGATGGCCGCCCCCGCGGCCGCGCCCAGAACGGTCCCGATGGCCGCTCCGGCCACCGTGCTGTTGGTCGAGGCCTCACCCGTCGTCGTACCGGTCTGCTGGGCCGCCCACTGCCGGCACGTGCTGTCGTCGATCTGGAACTGATCGAAGTTCTTGCCGGAACCCGGCAGCACCATCACGCTCGGACCAGTCGGAACCGTGACGCAGGCGCTCGTGAGGAGCCCCGCGGCCACGCAGACGGCAAGGGCTTTGATCTTCATCGTTTACCCGTCCTGACCTAATTCTGTCTCGGTGGGACCTTGATCCACGTCTCGGAACAGGTCGGCACGTGAGGGTAGTAGTCGTTGCTGCTCTGGCAGTAGTACCAGTAGGCCTCGGCCGGCGCGCTGGCCGCCGGCGGCACCGGCCCCACCTGCTGCTGCAACTGGGGCTGCTGCTCCACGTAGACCGGCGGCTCCTGAATGACCACGGGGGGCGGGGTGTAGTAGTACGGCGGCGGGTAGTAGTAGTACGGGTACGGATACGGCCCCCACCAGAACCGCGGGCCCACGCTGACGAAGACCCGGGGGCCCCCGTGCCCGTGGCGGTCCCAGGCCAGGCTCGGTGCCGCGAACATGAGAAGCAGCGCCACTGCGAGTAAGGAGGCCGACGCGAGCTTTCTCATATGACCCTCCAGCGCCTTAGACGCATCAGGCGCCCTCCGTATTTCAGTGGATTCAGGATACCTCGGACAGCGCCACCTGGGGTACAGTCACGCCCGATGCGCTTCGGTACCTACTACTTTCTGCAGGCCCCACCGGGCCTGGCCCATCCCGAGGTCATCCAGCACGAGATCGAGCAGATGACCTGGACCGAGGAGCTGGGGTTCGACAGCATCTGGCTGACCGAACACCATTTCATCGAGTACGGCCTGTCCGTCTCCCCGGCCGTTCTGGCCGCCGCCGCGGCCATGCGGACGCGGCGGGTGCGCATCGGCCTGGCGGCCGCCATCCTGCCCTTCCACGACCCGATCCGCCTGGCCGAGGAGCTGGCCATGGTCGACATCCTCAGCGGCGGCCGGCTGGACGTGGGCGTGGGGCGCGGCAACCGGCCCGTGGAGTTCGAGGGCTACCGTGTGCCCCAGATCGAGAGCCGCGAGCGCTTCGAGGAGGCGCTGGCGATCATGCTCGGCGCCTGGACACAGGAGCGCTTCGCGTTCGACGGCCGTCATTTCTCGATCCCCGAGGTGCGGGTCATTCCCAAGCCGCTGCAGCAGCCGCATCCGCCGGTGTACGTCGTGTGCGTGAGCCCGGACACCATCGAGGCCACCGCGCTACGCGGCTTGCCGATGCTGAACTCGATCCTGCGCGGCCCCATCGATCCCCTCGTGCAGCAGCGCGACACGTATGTGACGGCCTGCCGCAAGGCCGGGCGCAGCGAGGTCGAGATCGCCGCGCTGCTCGGCCGCTGGGGCGTCTCCCGCCACATCTACGTGGCCCCGACCGATGCGCAGGCGCAGGCGGAGACCAGGGACGCGGAGATGTGGTACCAGGAGGCGCTGCGGCGCTTCCTGCTGCCTGAGCACATCGAGCGCGTGCACCCGCTGCTGCAGCCGGGCTTCCGCGCCCTCGAGCAGAAGATGACGCCCGTCTCGTGGGATCAGCTCGTCGCCGAGACACTGGCCATCGGTTCGCCCGATACCGTCGCGGCGAAGATCGCCGAGATGCGTGATCTGGGCGTCGGCGAGGTCTTGTGCTGGATGAATTTCGGCGGCCTGCCGCACGCACGCGTCCGGCGCTCGATGGAGTTGTTCGCGCATGAGGTGCTTCCTCGATTCCGCTGACACTGTTTCACTGACACACGTCCTGGCGTTCCTGCATCGAATCTGACGTCAACGCTCTGACGTGACCGTCGGTTCCCGCTCTCGTATCTGACGTGAGGATTTTTTGCCCAGGCGCACAATGTGCGCGTATTCGCAGCACTCGCACCCACCGCGCAGGTGTGGCATACCCGTTGCCGACCGTGGCTCCCTCGTCAAGCGCGACGTTCTGTTCCCACACGTCGAGGAGGTACGCGATGACGAGGCGAATGGTAGTGCTCGGCACCCTGCTGACACTGGTGGCGTTCGCCGCTCCGGCGACCGGCCAGTTCAACGCACACGATCCCGGACCGCGTGGCGGTCCCGCCGGCGCCGGAGGCATGGTCGACGGTCTGACCGATGCGCAGAAGGCGGTGTTCGCGGCCGGGCTCGATGATTTCAACGAGGAAGACGGGATCGCGAGCGGCCTCGGTCCGCGCTTCAACATGAACAGCTGCGGCGGCTGCCACGCGGCGCCCGCGGTCGGCGGCACCAGCCCGGCGGTGAACCCGCAAGTGGCGATCGCCACGTTCAACGGCGCCAAGAACGTCGTCCCGCCGTTCATCAGGCTGAACGGCCCGGTGCGGGAGGTGCGCTTCAAGTACAACGCCGACGGCAGCCGCGACGGCGGTGTCCATGCGCTGTACGTCATCAGCGGCCGCAAGGACTCGGACGGCGACGCGACCGGTTGCACGATCAAGCAGGAGGAGTTCGGGCCTCAGCTCAACCGCAACAACGTGATCTTCCGGATCCCCTCGCCGGTCTTCGGCCTGGGGCTCATCGAGAGCATTCCCGATTCGGCGATCGTCGCCAACCAGCAGAACACGGCCTCGGTGCGGTCGGCCCTCGGCATCTTCGGCCGGCCCAACTTCACGCTGCCCACCGGCAATCCGAACCGCAATGGCAACGACGGGACCATCGCCCGTTTCGGCTGGAAGGCGCAGAACAAGTCGGGGCTGCTCTTCGCCGGCGAGGCCTACAACGTCGAGCAGGGCATCAGCAACGAGCTCTTTCCGCAAGAGCGTGAGGAGAACGCGGACTGTCAGTTCGCCTCGGTACCCAACACCACGACCAACATGGAAGGTGCCACCGCCGCCGACATACTCAGCGACATCCAGAAGTTCGCCCTCTTCATGAAGTTCCTCGCCCAGCCGACGCCGGCCCCGGCGACGGCCTCGACGACGCGCGG
>JBGQLG010000236.1:0-8136 GCA_041499965.1 Methylomirabilia bacterium | reverse complement strand
CCATCTCGGGGCCCCAGCAGACAGCGCGCATCAGAGGAGCGCCGCGGCTTGGCCGGGGCGTGACGAACGTGTGGGGGGTGTGGGGGGCCATCTCGGGGCCCCAGCAGAGAGCGCGCACCAGAGGAGCGCCGCGGCTTGGCCGGGGCGTGACGAACGTGTGGGGGGTGTGGGGGGCCATTTCGGGGCCCCCCACGCTATAGGTCCTTGAACTTCTCGTTCAGCTCCAGGAGCTTGCGGTCGCGCTCGGGCCCGGCCGCGCCGACGACCTTGGCGGTGGGATGCTGCGGCTCAGCGTGCAGATCGGCGTAGCGCTGGTTCGCGGCGGCGGTCCACTTGTCGATGAACGTGATCCAGGTCGCCACGTCTTCCTCGGCGCTCTCGAACACCATCATGTTCTGGTACATGTGCACGTGCCGGGGGGTGCACACGAGCGTGACGTCCTTGGTCTGCGTGAAGAACTGCCGCCAGTCCTTGTCGGGCATGGCGCTGAGCGGCATCGCCCACGTGACGATGCGGCCCTTCACGTCACGGGCGCTCGGCGGGCCGGTCCGCTTGATCTCGGTCACGCTCTACGGAATACCAGACCCCGGCCGCGGGCCGTCAGCGATTTCTCGCCGCGCCCCGGCGCGCCGTCCCCGGGAGGTCGGCGCGGGGCTGGGCGACGCCGCGGGCGCCGCTCAGAACCGCGCCAGGTACGCGGACAGCGCGGCGCTCTCGCGCTCGCGCAGGGCGACGGCCACCCGCAGCTGCTCGAGGTACTGCTCGAGCGTCTTGCCGCCGAGCTCGATCTTCCGCTCGTGGAAGAAGCGATGGACGTCAGCCTCCATCTCCGGCGTGACGAGACCGACGACGCCCTCGGCCATGCGCCGGAGGCCGTGCTTGGGATAGAGCCGGTCCATCGTGTCCCAGTGCTTCTTGACGAAGCCCCACGCCTGCTCGCGCGCGTGCACGGTCAGCAGCATCGAGCGGGCCACGAACGGGGCGTCCTGGGTCCGGATGTCGCCGTTGATCGTGCGGGCCAGCGTCTGCTCCACGAGAGCCGTCTGCTGGAACGCCGTCAGCGCGTAGAGGTAGCGCTGCTCCTCCTGCGGGGTGGCCGCGGTGCGGAAGCGCTCGAAGAACTCGTGATAGCGCCCCTCGTCGCCGGCGTGCGCGAGGACGGCGATGAGCGCGGGCAGCACGTTGGGATCGACCGGGGCGGCGCCCCGCTCGTGCCCCGCGTACAGGTCGGCGGCCCGGGCCTGCACGGCTCGATCGTTGCCGAGCGTGCCGAGCGCCCGGATGAGATCGCCGCGGAGCTGGCGCGCCAGCTCGTCCTCACCGTCGCGCGGTGCCCAGCCGAGCGCGGCCAGGGCCGGCGCCGCGCGGTCGCGCACCAGCGCTTCCAGCTTCGGCCGGTCGGCCGGCGCCAGCAGGCGGTTGAGCGTGTGCAGCGAGCCGAGGAGCACCGACCACACGTTCTTGTCGCGCTCGTCGCGGAAGCGCGCCGTGAGATCGAGGTACTGGGCGATCGGCATCAGCCCCGCCGCGGTGACCGCCCAGGCGTCGTTGACGAGATTGAAGCGCTCGATCGCGCCCAGGCTCGGGAGCCGGCTCAGCAGCCGCTCGCGCAGCGCCTCGTCGTAGCGGACGCGGTAGAAGCCGTGCCCGCCCTCGTTGGCGACGACGGACTCGAAGCCCGCGGGCAGCGGGCGCCGCATCTCGGGCTCGGTCAGCAGCACGCGCTCGACGCTCTCGCGGCCGCCGGCGGCGATGCGCAGCTGCACGGGGACCTGCCAGCGTGACGGCGAGGCCGGCGCCGCCGGGGTGGCCCCGAACCAGCGCAGCGGCTCGGCCAGGTAGGTGAAGCGCTGCTGGCGCAGCACCAGCTCCGTGCCCTCCACGCCGACGCTCACCACCGGATACCCGGGCGCGAAGATCCAGCCGTCCATCACGGCCGGGATGGGCTGCCGCGAGGCGCGGCCGAGCGCCGCCCACAGGTCGACGGTGTCGGCGTTGGCGAAGCGGTGCCGCACGAGGTACTCGCGCACGCCGGCCCGGAAGACGTCGGGGCCCAGGTATTGCTCGAGCATGCGCAGGACCGAGGCGCCCTTCTCGTAGGTGAGCACGTCGAACATCGCGTCGGCCTCGCGCGGCGCTCGCACGGGGAACTCGATCGGCCGCGTGCTGTGCAGGCCGTCCACCGACAGCGCGGCGGCCCGGGACACGCCGAAGGCGACCCAGCGCTGCCACTCGGGCTTCCAGGCGTCGACCGCCAGCATCTCCATGAAGGTGGCGAACGCCTCGTTGAGCCAGATGCCGTTCCACCAGCTCATCGTCACCAGGTCGCCGAACCACATGTGGGCGTTCTCGTGGGCGACGACGTCGGCGACCCGCTGCAGCTCGGCGTGCGAGGCGGCCTGCTCGTCGACGAGTAGCGCGGTCTCCCGGAACGTGATGGCGCCCAGGTTCTCCATGGCGCCGGCGGCGAAGTCGGGGATGGCCAGCAGGTCGAGCTTGTCGCCCGGGTAGGGCAGGCCGTAGTAGTCCTCGAAGTACGTGAGCGAGGCCACCGCGATCTCCTGGCCGAAGGCGGCGAGCCGCCGCTTGCCCGGCACGCACCAGATGCTCACCGGCGTGGCGCCGACCGGCGTGGGCTCGGTGTGCTCCAGCTCGCCGACCACGAACGCGACCAGGTACGTCGACATCACGATCGAGTCGGCGAAGCGCACGACCGTGCGGCCGCCCTCGCGCGTCTCGGACAGGATGCGCGTGTTGGAGACGACCGTCAGCACCGGATCGATGGCCAGCGTGACGCTGAAGACGGCCTTGAACGCCGGCTCGTCCCAGCAGGGGAACGCGCGGCGCGCGTCGGTGGCCTCGAACTGCGTGGCCGCCATGGTGCGCGACACGCCGCTGGGATCCTTGTAGACGGAGCGATAGAAGCCGCGCAGCTTGTCGTTGAGCGTGCCGCGGAACACCAGTCGGAGCCGGCCGGCCCCGGCCGCCAGTGGCTCGGGAAACACCAGCCGGCACCGCTCGGCGCTCTCGTCCAGGCTGACCGTCGCCCGCTGCTCACGCCCGCGCGCGTCGACGACGATCGCCTCGTCGACGGCCAGCTCGACGGCGTTGAGGACGATCTCGCCGATGGGCTCGGCGACGGTGACGGTCACCGTCTCCTCGCCCCGGAAGGTCAGCGTGGTCAGATCGGGCTCGAGCCGGACGTCGTAACGACTCGGCACAACGGTGCGAGGTAGTCGATAGGGATCCACAGGACCTCCAGTGGCGTCAGAGTGCGGAGGCTACTGTACCCCGGAAAGGGGGATATCGATACTAAACGGCGCGCCGCCGGCGTTCGGCGACGGGAAGCACGCCGAACCCGGCGCCGAGCCCGGCCAGCAGATCCCAGCCCGACGTGTGACCGAGTCGGACCAGCCGGCGCGCGGCGACCTCCGCCGGCGCGAGCGTGTCCGTGGCCAGTGCGCAGACGAGGTCGTGCAGCGGCGCCCAGCCGCGTCCAGCGACGAGATCGCCGAGGAGCGCGGCGCTGATCGAGTGCGTGCGCGCGCGGGCCGCGCGGCACACGGCCTCGCCGGCGCGACGCCACCCGGCGGCATCGGCGCATCGCGCCGCGCCGAGCAGCCCGCGCGCGAAGAGCGCGCCGCCGACAAAGTCGTCGCCGGAGGGCGTGAGGCCGCCGCCGAGGCCCAGCAGCGCGATTGCCGCCTCGGCGCCGGCGACCGCGTCGTCGCGCGCGCACGCGTCCGCCAGCGCGGCGGCGACGCCCCGCGCGCCGTCGAGCGGAAACGCCAGCGGCGCGCCGGTCACCAGCGCACCGAAGCCGCCGACGGGCCCGAGCGCGGCGGCGCCGTCGGCCAGGTGGCGCCACCCGACGGCCAGATGTCCCGCGCGCGCGCGCTCGAGCGACAGCGCCGGCGGTTGCCACGGGATCAGCGCGTCGGCGTCGAGCCGGACGATCTCATCCTCGACCGGCGGCGCCGCCGCGGCCAGGACCGCGCGAGGATGCAGCTCCGAGCCGACGGCGCCGAGCCATACGATCTCGTCCCCCGCGGTCAGATAGGTGGAGGCGCTGAGCCGCGCGAGCACGCGAGCCTGCCCGCTCGATCGCCCGAGCGCCGCGTGCGCGATCTCGCCGATCGCCACCGGTCGCACGAGGCGGGGGCAGCGCGGGCTCACGGGCCGTCCGCGCGCGCGACGCGCAACGTCAGGTTGCCGTCGCTGTCGTGCTCGTGCCACGCCACCACGAGTCCCGCGTCGCGCGCCTCGGCTTCGATCTCCTCGGGGCGGAAGCGATGCTCGTAGTGGATGCAGCTCGTGTCCGCGCGCGGCACGAACACGTCGCCGTACTCCGGCCGCCAGTCCGAGCGGCTCAGCTGGGCGGCCAGCCGGGCCAGGCGCCAGGGCAGCCGTCGCGCCGCCGCCGCCGCGAGCACGTAGGAGATGAGGATGCGCCCGCCGGCCGCCAGGTGCGTCCGGGCCTTGCGCAGGACGGCGAGCCGCCGCGCGCGCAGCGGCAGGTAGCTATAGCAGAACCAGGAAAAGATCATGACGTCGTAGAGCCCGGGCAGCGCGGCGGTGGCGACGTCAGCGACGTGGATCTCCGCCGTCAGCCCCCGGGCGGTGAGTCGCGCGCGCGCCAGCTCGGCGCACGCCGCCACCGGCTCGAGCCCCTCGGCGCGATAGCCTTGCTCCAGCAGCGGGACGAGGTCGCGGCCGCCCCCGCATCCCACGACCAGGACGCGCTCGCCGGGTGTCATGAAGCGGGCGTAGAAGCGTTGCTCCCAGGAGAACAGGCCCTCGGCCACGTCGCCTCCGGACTGGGACAGGCCGAAGTGCCGCCAGTTCGCCGCCATGTGACGCTGCAGCGCGTCGAAGCGCAGCAGGCCCGCCGCCACGTACGTGCTGGCGGTGGCGGCACGCTCCAGCGCGCGGGCCAGTCCACCGAGCGAGCCGGCGAGGAGCTCGCGCGGACCGTTGGGCATGCGGCTACCAGCCCAGCGCGGCGCCGTCGGCGCGCGGATCGGAGCCGCCGACGAGCCCGTCGTCGTCGAGGCGGATCAGCTGCGCATGGCCCATCAGGTCGCTCCAGTCCTCGACGACCTGCACGTCGTGGCCGCGCCGGCGCAGCTCGTCGGCGACGCGCGGGCCGAGACGTCCCTCCAGCCGCAGCGCGCGCGAGACGTCGCCCCACGTGCGGCCGAACAGCCAGCGCGGCGCCTCCACGGCGGCCTGGGGCGAGAGGCCGCGGTCGACCATCCGGGTGACGAGGGCGGCCTGCGTCTGCGGTTGGCCGTCGCCGCCCATGGTGCCGTAGACCAGGCGCGGCCGGCCGTCCACCAGATACATGGACGGGATCAGCGTGTGGGCGGTGCGCTTGCGCGGCGCCAGGCGATTGGGGTGGCGTGGGTCGAGCGAGAAGAAGGCGCCGCGATTCTGCAGGAGCACGCCGGTGTCGCCGGCCACGATGCCCGAGCCGAACTCGTGATACAGGCTCTGGATCACCGAGACGGCGTTACCGGCGCGGTCGGCCGCGACGACGGCGATGGTGTCACCGCCCGCCGGCGTCGCCTCCGCCGCCATCACCGCGTGCGGCGAGATGAGCGCGCGTCTCGCGGCCAGGCGCGCGGGGTCCAGGCAACGCGCCACCGGCACGTCGGCGAGCGTCGGATCGGTCAGGTAGCGGTCGCGGTCGGCGAGGGCGAGCTTGGTCGCCTCGACCGTGAGGTGCACGTGGTCGGCGTCGTCGAGCGCCCCCACGTCGAACCCTTCGAGCAGGGCCAGGATCTCCAGCGCCGCGAAGCCCTGCGTGGGCGGCGGAAAGCTGACGGCCTCGCCGCCGCGGTAGCGAACGCGGACCGGCTCCACCCAGTCGGCGCGATGCGCGGCGAGATCGTCGAGCGTCAGCGGGCTGCCGGCCCGCGCGGCGTTCGCGGCGAGCCGCCGCCCGAGATCGCCGCGATAGAACGCCTCGGGTCCGTCGGCCGCCACCCGGCCAAGCGTGGCCGCGAGATCCGCTTGCACGAAGGGCTCGCCCGCGAGCCGGGTGGGATGGAACAGGGGCCACAGCGTTCTCCGCACGTCGGGATCGGCGGTGTCGCCGAAGAGATCGCGGGTGGCGGTGGTGACACGCCGCTGGCCCGCCGACACCGGGAACCCCTCGCGCGCGTGGGCGATCGCGTCCTCGAGCAGCGCCGGCCAGGCCAGCGACGAGCCCATCACCTCGCGGCTGTAGGCGTGTGCCTCCCACCAGCCCGAGATCGTGCCCGGCACGGTGAGCGCGGCGGCGCCGCCGCGCGGTGGGATGCCGGCACCGAAGCGCGCGCGATAGGCGTCGAGCTCGGCGCCCGCCGCCGAGCGACCGATCGCGTTCAACGCGCGCAGGCGCCCGCGGGCCGCGTCGTAGATCAGCCAGACGTTGTCGCCGCCGATCCCGTTCATGTGCGGATAGACGACCGCGATGGTCGCCGCCGCGGCGATCGCGGCGTCGAGCGCGTTGCCGCCCCGGCGGAGCGCCCCGCGCCCGGCCTCGGTGGCCAGCGCGTGGGGCGTGGCGACGAGGCCGCGCTGCGCGCGGACCTCGGCCCAGCGAGTCTCCGGCTTCACGCCGCGTATCCTACAACCGCCCTGGCGGCGGCGCCCCGCTGGATAGGCTTTGACCGCTCATGTCCAGTTCGGGCGATCAGAAGCTGTCCGATTCGCGAGCGCCGCAAGCGTCGCGTCCCGATCGGGCGATCGGGCCCTCAGGGGCCTTCCGGAGCCCGGCAACGCCTGCTTGGGTGATGGATGTGCCCGCCGCTATGCTGCTTGTCGTGACCCGGTCATTGTTTCCTACCGTTTGGCCTACCCCTTGCTGCCCACCTGCGTCCGGATGATGAGCTTCGGTCGCCGGATGAACGCTGTGCCCTGGGGCCTCATCCTCGCGGTCGTGCTCGCGCTCGCCCCCGGGGCCGGTGAGGCCGCCGTCATCAATGCGGTGACGAGCGGCATCGCCAGCTTGCCGAACAGTGCCACCGCCACCCAGATCTCGCTCAGCGGCATCGACATCACCCGGGCCTTTGTCCTGTGCTCGACCCGGAGCGCGAACAGCTCGGGCGACGACGGGCTGTTCACCTGCGACCTCAACACCGGCGGCACCGGCGGCACCGCGCGGCTCACCATCACGCCGAGCGTGGCGCCCGGCAACACGACGACGCGCGTGCAGTACTACGTCGCCGAGTTCGACGCCGGGGTGTCGGTGCAGCGCGGCACGGCGACGTTCACCGGGACGAGCCTGACGCCGTCGGCCGCGCCCTCGCTGACCGCCGTCGATTGCGCCAAGAGCTTCGTGCTCACCTCCGTGCGCAGCACCGACACCAGTGCCTCCCGCGACGAGGTCTGGACGGTCCGCGCGGTCCTCGGCACCGGCGCCTCGCCCTGCACGAGCGGCACGACCACCAGCCTGGAGCTCACCCGCAACGACGCCCAGAACAACCAGACGGTGACGCTCGCCTGGCAGGTCGTGACCTTCGAGGGGGCCTCGGTGCAGCGCGGCACCTCGTGCATCGGCGGCAGCAGCGCCACGCCCGCCTGCGCGCTGGCCAGCGGCGGCACCAACGGCCTCACCAACCGCGTGACGCTGGGCACGGGCGTCGACACCAGCAAGTCCTTCATCCTCGTCACCGGCAAGGCCGGCACGTCGGTCGCCGGCGTGGAGGGCGAATACAACGTCCGGGCCGAGTTCCTGAGCTCGGGGACGAGCGTCACCGGCGTGCAGTTCAGCCGCTCGGTGACGGCGACCACCAACAACGACCAGGTGGACATCGCCTGGCAGGTCGTGGCGCTGAGCGACGGCAGCACCGTGCAGAGCGGGGCGTCGACGATCACCGGCACCGGCACCACCAGCACCACGAGCCTCACCACGGTCGACACGACGCGCACCGTCCTGGTCTTCGCGAACTCGGCCGGCGACTCCGGCTCGACGGGGCGGCTGGACGACGTGTCGCTCACCGGCACCCTCAATGGGTCCAACGGCACGTCGGGATCGAGCATCACCTTCACCCGGCTCGGCGCGAGCAACGTCGGCACGATCACGGCGGCGTGGTTCGCCGTCTCGTTCTTCCGGTGCAACACCGCGAGCGGCGTGGCGACCGACACGCT
>JBGQLG010000235.1:0-8151 GCA_041499965.1 Methylomirabilia bacterium | reverse complement strand
GTACTCCGGCGAGGCGTCACGCCACCACTGCTCGAGGAACGCGAAGTCGTCGGCGGCCACCACCTGCTCGGCGAAGGGCATCTGGAAGAAGTAGGCGTGCCAGATGCCCTTGTGCCGCTCGTAGCTGGCGGCCAGCCGCCCGCGGAAGGCGGCGGGATGCGCCGCGCCGATGGTGACCAGGCGCGTGATGAGCTCGGGCGCGAGCGCCGCCGCGCCGTAGGCGGCGGTGGCGCCCCAGTCGTGGCCCACCATGAACGCGCGGCCGCCGCCCAGCGCGTCGATGAGCGCCAGCGCGTCCTGGGCCAGGAGCACCGACTGGTAGCGGCCGTCGGGCGCGGGCGAGGTGGGCGCGTACCCGCGCATGAACGGCGCCACGGCGCGAAAGCCGGCGTAGGCCAGCGCCTGCAACAGATCGCCGTAGGTGTGCGCGTTGTCGGGGAAGCCGTGCAGGCAGAGCACCAGCGGTCCCCGTCCGGCCTCGAGGTAGTGAAAGCTCACGCCGTTGGCGTCGACCCGGCCGCGCGTCAGCTCCACGTCGCTACCCGAGGTGCTCGACCCGAGGCGCCACGCGCTCCATCAGCAGGCGCAGGCTCTCGTGATCCCAGCCCGCGTCGTCGGAGTCGGTCGTGATCGACAGCAGGGTGCCGAAGCCGCCGCTCTCCGCGTGCAGGCGCTCGATCTGATCCACGCACTCCGACGGGTCGCCGACGATCCACACGTTGTCCATCAGGTAGTCGACCGTCACCGCCTCGTCGGGCATGGCGGGATCGAGCTTGGTGGACGTCATCTGGATGGTGCCGACGCGGTTGGGGAGCTGATGGCGGACGTAGTTGCCGCCGAGCACCGCCCGCGCCCGCTCGCGCGCCACCGCGGAGGTGGGTCCGACGAGGACGTCGCGCGCGACGCGCCAGTCGCCGCGCTCGGCGGTGCGTCCCGTGCTCGCGGCGCCGGTCTCGACGAGACGCCAGTGGTCCTTCAGGTAGGCGCGCGACAGCAGCGAGCTCGACATGGGAATGAAGCCGCGCTGGCCGGCCATGCGCATGGAGCCCGAGTCGGGCGTGCTGGCCGCCACCGCGATGGGCGGGTGCGGGAGCTGGTAGGGCTTCATGTAATACCCGCGGTCCTTCACGGGATCGAACACCGGCGTATCGATGTCGAAGAACTTCCCGTGATAGGTGAACCGGCCCTGGGACGCCCAGAGCTGGAGCACGACGTCCAGCACCTCGGCCGAGCGCGCGCGCACGGCCGCGGGGTTGGCCGGGTCCAGGCCGAACAGCGCCAGGTCGGTCGGGATCGCGCCGCCGCCGATGCCCCACTGGAAGCGGCCGCGGGCCATGTGATCGAGCATGGCCAGGCGGTGCGCCAGGTACACGGGATTGTGCAGCGCCAGCAGCGTCACGCCGGTGCCGAGCCGGATGTCCTTCGTCAGCGCCAGCGCCTGGGCGAGGAGCAGATCGGGCGCCGGCGCGTTCTCCCAGCGCTCGGTCAGATGCTCGCCGACCCAGGCCTCGCGAAACCCGAGCCGGTCGGCCAGCACGATCTGCTCGACGTCGCGCTGGTAGCCGTCGGCGAGCGCCCGGTGGGGCGGGTGCAGCGGCATCATGAACAGTCCGAATCGCATGCGGGCGATTCTAGCGCGTCCGGCCCGGGGCCGTCAGGTGTGCTACGCTTCGCGCGTTCGCCGGGGGACCGGCCACATTCCCATCACGCGAGGTGCAACAGTGCGACCGAACAAGATCAAGCAGATGTGGCGCGACAAGAAGTTCGTCACGATGGGCTGGCTCTCGGTGTCCCACGGGTTCACCGCGGAGGTGATGGCGCGCCAGGGCTTCGACACCCTGTGCGTGGACATGCAGCACGGCACGACGAGCATGAGCGAGGTGTGGCCGATGCTGCAGGCCATCTCGCAGACCGACACGGTGCCGGTCGTGCGGGTGCCCTGGAACGATCCGGCGACCATCATGAAGGCGCTCGACCTCGGCGCCTACGGCATCATCGTGCCGCTGATCAACACCGCCGAGGAGGCGGCCAAGGCGGTGGCCGCCTGCCGCTATCCCCCGGTGGGCATGCGCTCGTCGGGGCCGGTGCGCGCCGTGCACTACGGCGGCAGCGACTACGTCGCCAAGGCCAACGACGAGATCGTCATCATGGCCATGATCGAGACCAAGGAGGGCCTCGCCAACCTGGACGCCATCTGCGCCACGCCGGGGCTCGACGCCGTCTACATCGGCCCGGCCGACCTGTCGTTCGCGCTCGGGCTGCCGCCCGGCCCCGACAAGTCGGACGCGATCCACATGTCGACCTGCGACAAGATCCGCGACGCCGCCCACAAGCACGGCATCAAGGCGGTCATGCACTGCGCGAGCGCGGCCTTCGCCGCCGGCGCGGTGAAGCGCGGCTTCGACATGGTCATGCTGACCTCCGACCTGGCCTCGATGGTCGCCGGCGCCCGCCGCCAGCTCGACGACCTGAAGGCCGCGACGGCCTGAAGCGTCGCCCACGGCACGGGCTCGCCCGCGAACCTCGCCCGCGAGGGCTTCGACGTCCGGCGATTCAGCGTGGTGCGGCCGCGCCTGGACTGGAGCGGATACCTTCGGGAGCGCCATGCTCGGGCGCGGCTGACGGATGACCAGAGCGCGGCAATGCGCTGGCTGGCCGCGCAGCCCGGCGGGCCGGCCAGCATCGCGGTGATCGTCGAAGACTGGTCGTCCGACTGCCGGCGCGATCTGCCGTTCCTGGCCCGCCTGGCCGAGGCGGGCGGTCTCGATCTGCGCATCTTCATCCGCGACGGCGAGACCATGCTGCGCAAGGGGTTGCCGGATGCCGCCTCGGGCGGCAACGCCGACCTGGTCGTGGCCTACGCCAACGAGAAGAACGGCGAGCGCTGGGCGTCGGTGCCGGTCGCCGTCTTCTTCGACAAGAGCTTCGCTGAGCTGTACCGCTACATGGAGTACCCCGCGATCTATCGCAAGGACCGCGTGCTCGCTCACCTGCGCGCGGCCCGGCCGGGCGAGACGGAGGATCAGGCCAAGGCGCGGGGGGGCCGCGACATCGGCGCGCTGCTGGAGTCGCCCTTCTTCGACGTGTGGGCGCAGGCCGGCGTCGCCGAGATCATCAGCGCGTTGCACGAGACGCTGCTGACGTCGGCGCGCTGACAGGCGCCGCGCCTCAGCGCAGCCAGTAGCGCCACGCGTAGATCAGCGTCAGGACCGACCCCGCCACGATGACGATGAAGCGCACGACGGCCGGCGGCAGCACGCGCACCAGCCGCCCGCCGAGGAAGCCGCCGACCAGGGCCCCCGCCATCATCGCCAGCGCCGGCGGCCAGGCGACGACGCCCTGGCCCACGAAGACGACGACGGCCACGAGGCTCGTCAGGCCGGAGAGCAGGTTCTTGAGGACGTTGGTCGCGCGGAAGTCGTCGGCGCGGGTCACCGACAGCAGCGCCAGCAGCATCACGCTCATGCCCGCGCCGAAGTAGCCGCCGTAGACCGCCACCGGGACGAACAGGAGCAGATTCAGGCGCGTGCCGCGAGGGCCGGCGCTCCGGGCGGCGATCCACCGCCGGATCGATCCAGACGCCGCGAACAGGACGGTGGCGAAGCCCACGAGCAGCGGCACGATGGCGGTGAACGCCTTCTCGGGCGTGACCAGCAGGAGCACCGCGCCGGCCACGCTGCCGGCGACGCACACCAGCATCAGCGCCACGAACGATCGATCCCACCGCGGCCGGCGCTCCAGGTCGGCGAGGGCCGCCACGAGGTTGCCCGGCGTGAGCGCCACGGTGTTGGAAGCGTTCGCGACGATCGCCGGCAACCCGACGGCCAGCAGCGCCGGGAAGGTGATGAGCGAAGCGCCCCCGACGATGGCGGTGACGACACCACCAGCCAGCCCCGCCGCGAAGAGGAGGAGCACCGCCTGACCATCCATGCGCTCCGCCGACCATACCAGAGCCCCCTCACCCCCGCGGTCCAGCCGCTTGACGCAACCATCGACGGCGGCTCAAAAAGGTCCAGATGCTAGGCGGCCCCCGCCGCCGCACGCGAAGCGTACTCCCTGTACGTTGAGCGTGCGGCGGCGGGGGCCAACGACGCAGATGGGCCTTTTTCAGCCGCCGGCTAGCAGGCCTTGCCGGAGGCGGGCTCCAGGCATACCGAGCTCGTCCCAGTCACCTGGCCGGTGGCCGGGTCGATGATGGGCGTCGAGAAGGTGATCCGACCGTAGGTCAGGCTCACGCTCTCGAAGCCCGATGCGTTGCTGCCGTTCAGATCGGCGGCCGCCACGATGTCCGTGATCAGTGCGTTGTCCAGCTTGATGGTGACCGTCTTCCGGGGCGTGCCCTGGAAGGTCATGAACCACGTGATGTCGACCGTCAGCGTCTCGCCGGTGAACGCCGCCCGCAGCAGCTTGGGGCTCGCCCGGTCGAAGTGCTTCAGCAGGGCGACCGGCAAAGCCACGGGCTTCCCGGACGTGGCGCCGCCGCCACCGCTCAGGATCTGCGGAACGGTGAGGCCAAACGTGGTGCTGAAGATCTGCACGCTGTCCTTCGACCCAGCCAGCGCCGGAATGTTGGGCTGGTCCCCCAGGATGACCCCTTGCTGCGAGCCCGTGATCTTCGCGAAGGCGTCCTCGGCCCATGCCGGCCCGGCCGACACTCCCACCACGATGAGACACAACCCCACGATCGCCAGCTTCACCATCCTCATGACCATGCCCCGTCTCCCCGATCCACCCGTCATCACCGCGTTCACCGCACGACGCCACGCCCACGCGCCGGGCGCGTCCGGAGCAATCGCTCGGCCAATCTCCACACAGCATCGATCCTCGCGGATTCGCTGATGCCAGCTCGCGAGCTCGCGCGGGCGGCTTCGAGAAGTGTCCAGTTTTTTGAGACCAGGGGGGCCTCGATCCGAGACCTGCCGGCGGGTGGTAAACTCGTCGCCGCGAGGGCCAGCATCGCCATGACCACGACCACGGCCGGGCCGAAGATCGAGTTCGCGGCGGAGCACGACACGCCGATCCCGTACATGCAGCGCACGCGCGACTACTACCTGGCGCTCGGCTTCGCCCCGTACCGCTGGGCGCACTTCGCCGAGGTGCCGTTCACGCCGCTGGGGATGCCGCTCAGCCGGGCGCGGGTAGGGCTGATCACGACCGCGGCGCCCTTCCAGCCGGAGGCGGGCGACCAGGGGCCGGGCGCGCCGTACAACGCCGCCGCCAAGTTCTACCAGGTGTATTCGATGCCGACGGACAGCGTGCCCGACCTGCGCATCTCCCACGTCGGCTACGACCGCGTCCACACGACGGCCGCGGACCTCAACACCTACCTGCCGATGGCCCGTCTGCGGGACGCGACGGCGGGGGGCCGGATCGGGGTGCTGGCGCCGCGCCTGCACGGCGCGCCCACCAACCGCAGTCATCGCGTGACGCTTCAGACCGACGTGGTCGAGCTGCTGCGGCGCTGCCGGGAGGACGCGATCGACGCGGCGGTGCTGGTCCCGAGCTGACCGGTCTGCCACCAGACCGTGAGTCTGGCCGCCCGCCACCTCGAAGCCAACGGGATCCCGACCGTCGTCATGGGTTGCGCGAAGGACATCGTCGAGTACTGCGGCGTGCCGCGCTTTCTGTTCAGCGATTTTCCGCTCGGCAACTCGGCCGGCCGACCCTTCGACGTCCCCTCGCAGGCCCAGACGCTGGAGCTGGCGCTGCGGGTGCTGGAGAGCGCGCCGGGGCCGCGCACCACGGTGCAGTCGCCGCTGCACTGGCGCGAGGACGCGGCCTGGAAGCTCGACTTCAACGACCTGAGCAAGCTCTCGCCGGAGAAGATCGCCGAGCGCCGCACGGAGTTCGAGGTGGTCAAGACCATCGCGCGCGGCAAGCGCGAGCCGTCGTGAGCAAGCCCTTCGCCGGTGTCCGCGTGCTGGACTTCACCCGCTACCTCGCCGGGCCGTACGGCACCTACCAGCTCGCGCTCCTGGGCGCCGACGTCGTCAAGATCGAGTCGCACGAGGGTGACGAGACGCGCGGCCAGCTCGCCGACAAGACGTGGGCCGAGCGCAAGATGGCGCCGTCCTTCCTGTCCGTGAACGGCAACAAGCGCAGTCTCACGCTCGATCTCCGCAAGCCGGAGGCGGTGGCGATCGTCAAGCGGTTGGTGGTCTCCGCCGACGTGGTGTGGGAAAACTTCCGCGGCGGTGTCATGGACCGGCTGGGGCTCGGCTACGAGACGCTGGCCGCCATCAACCCGCGCCTCATCTACTGCGGTGTCTCCGGCTTCGGGATGACGGGGCCGGAGCGGACGACCGCGGCCTTCGACGGCAAGCTGCAGGCGATGTCGGGGATCATGTCGATCACCGGCGAGCCGGAGCGCGGACCCACGCGCGCGGGCTTCGCGATCTGCGACACCATCGGCGGCATCACGGCGGCGCTGGCGGTGGCCAGCGCGCTCTTCCAGCGCACGCACACCGGCCGCGGCCAGCTCGTCGACGTCGCCATGCTGGACGCGGCGCTGGCCTTCATTCCGGGCCCGGTCTCGGAGTACACCGTGGCCGGCATCGAGCAGCGGCAGATCGGCAACGGCTCCGTCAGCCGCAAGCCGACGGCCAGCCGCTTCCGCGCCAAGGACGGGTATCTCGTCCTGGCCGTCCTCACCGAGAAGCAGTTCGTGAATCTCATGAAGGCGCTCGGGCGCCCCGACGCGCTGAACGATCCCCGGTTCAAGGACTGGCCGTCCCGCACCGCCAACGAGCCGGCCCTGCGCGAGATCATCGAGAGCGCGCTGGCCGCCGACGATCCCAGGTCGTGGGAGCAGCGGCTGACGGCCGCCGACGTGCCGTGCGGCTCGATCTGGAAGATCGACGAGATCGTGCGCCACCCGCAGCTCGAGCACCGCGACGTGCTGCAGACGATCGACTCGCGCTACGGCCCGATGCGCCTGGTCGGCGCCGGCTTCCGCCTGGCCCACGGCAGCCCGGGCCTCGACCGCGAGCCGCCGACGCTCGGCGAGCACAGCGAGGAGATCTTGAGGGAAGCCGGCTACGGCGCCGAGGAGATCGCGCGGCTGCGGCGCGAGGCGGTGATCTGAGCGCCCTGCCGTATCGCATCGCGGGCATTGACCCGCTCCGGCGCCGGGGCTAGCGTCACGGCATGAGCGAAGCCACGGTGCGCACGCGTCGCTGGACCCGGCGCGAGTACGGCCGGCTGATCGACCTCGGCGTTCTGCACGAGGACGACCCGATCGAGCTGCTGGAAGGTCGCCTCGTCGTCGCCGAGCCGCAGCACAGCCCGCACGCCACCGCGATCGACCTGGCGGGCGAGGCGCTGCGCCAGGCGTTCGGCCCGGGATGGCGGGTTCGCGTGCAGCTGCCGCTGGGCCTGGGGCTCGACTCCGAGCCGGAGCCCGACGTCGCGGTTGTGCGAGGTGGTCCGCGCGACTTCCTGGCCCACCATCCCGTCACCGCCGCGCTCGTGGTCGAGATCGCTGACGCCAGCCTGCCGCTGGATCGCCGTCTCAAGGCCCGCATCTACGCGCGGGCGGGGTTGGCCGACTACTGGATCGTCAACCTGATCGATCGCGTCGTCGAGGTGCACCGTGATCCGGTGAGCGCCGGCCGCAGGCGGTCCCACTACCGCGCGATCACCACGACGGCGGCCGACGAGCGCCTCGTCCCGCTCGCCGCGCCCTTCTCGTCCATCCTCGTCGCCGATCTGCTGCCGTAGGAGGTCACGATGCGCCTGGGATTCTCGCTGCTCAACAACTGGGGGATCGAGGACCCGCAGGTGCTCGTCGATCTCGCCACGCAGGCCGACGCGCTGGGCCTCGACTCCGTCTGGGTGCACGACCATGTCTTCAACGTGGCCCACGTGCTCGAGCGCATCGGCGACCGGTCCTACTACGAGCCGCTGACTCTTCTCAGCTACGTGGCGGCGCGCACCCGCCGCGTGCGCCTCGGGACGTCCGTGCTGGTGTTGCCGTACCACAACCCGATTCGCCTCGCCAAGGCCGCCGCCACGCTCGACGTGCTGAGCGGCGGCCGGCTGATCCTCGGCGTGGGCGTGGGGGCCGTCGAGAACGAGATGGTCGCGATGGGCACGCCGTTCAAGGAACGTGGCGCCTTCACCGATGAGGCCATCGCGGCGATGCGCACCTTG
>JBGQLG010000234.1:0-8201 GCA_041499965.1 Methylomirabilia bacterium | reverse complement strand
GACGCAGCCGACGCCGGCCACGACCGGCGAGTCGACGTTGGGATCGCTCGGCGTCGCCGAGAAGCCGTTGCCCTCGGCGTCGATCACCGCCACGTAGCTCGTGTCGAGCGCGTCCGACGAGCCGCCCGCCAGCGGCAGTAGCTCGCGCCGCGGCGCCGCGTCGCCGGCCGGCGGCATCTCCTTCCAGGCGCGGGCCCCCACCAGCGCCCGGCGCATCTCGGCGAACTCGCGCGACAGCAGGCGCTCGCTCGGCACGTTCACGAAGCGCGGATCGCCGTAGTAGGCGTCACGGTCGGAAAACGCCAGCTTGATCGTCTCGACGATGCGATGCAGGTAGGCCGGCGAGTTGTGGCCGAGCGCCGCGAGGTCGACGCCCTCGAGCATGTTGAAGATCTGCAGCAGCACCGGCCCCTGGCACCAGAAGCCGCACGCGGCGATCTCGTAGCCGCCGAACGTCGTGGTCAGCGCGGGCGCCACCTCGACGCTGAAGTCGGCCAGATCGGCCAGGGCCAGCGGCCCCTCGTGGGCCCGGTGGAACTCGGCGATGCGCTTGGCCGTCTCGCCGCGGTAGAACTCGTCGCGGGCCGCCCGCACACCCACCGCGCGCGTGCCACCCGCGCGCTTCTCGGCGGCCACCATGCGCTTGAGCGTGTCGGCCAGCTCGCGCAGCACCAGCACCTCGCCCATCCGGTAGGCGCGGCCGTCCTTGAGGTAGAGCGCGGTGGAGGTCGGCCAGCGGCGATACTTGTCGGCGTTGGTCCCCATCTGGTACGCGGAGAAGGCGGAGACCGGGAAGCCGCGCTCGGCGTGCTCCAGGGCCGGCGCGATCGCATCCGCGAAGGACATCGTGCCCCAGCGCTCGAGGGCCGTGCACCACGCATCGGGCGCCGCGGGCACCACGGTGCGCGGCAGCCCGACCGGGATCTGCCCGCCGTGGCGGGTCATGAAGTACTCGCGCGACGACGCGCGCGGGTACGGCCCCACGCCGGAGACCTGCCACGTCTGGCCCGTGCCGGCCACGTGGACGAGAATCGGCGCCACGCCGGCCACGCTCACCATGTCGGGATGGACGACGCCCAGCGTGAACCCCGCGGCGACACCGGCATCGACCGCGTTGCCGCCCGCCCCGAGCATGCGGGCCCCGGCCTCGGCGGCCAGCGGATGGCCGGCGGCGACGGCCCAGCGCGTGCCGATGGTCTGCACGGTGGAGGTCGGCCTGTGAACCGGCGCACGCTGCTGGGAGGATACGGAGTCGAGGCTCATGGGGCGTCCGCCTTTGATGAGGTTGTGGTTGCGACATCATACCCCGAAAGGCTAGGCTTTGCTGATGGTTGCGCCACTGATCGGCATCACCACCTCGGTCACGGTCGACAAGATCCCGGAGCGCGCCTACGTCAACGGCACCTACATCCGGGCCGTGCAGGAGGCCGGCGGCATCCCGCTGCTCCTCACGCCGCACTTCACGCCCGAGGTCCAGGCGGCGCTCTGGCAGCGGCTGGACGGCCTGATCCTCACCGGCGGCGGTGACATCGAACCCTCGCGCTTCGGTGAGGCCCGCCACCCGGCCGTCGACGACGTCTCCCCCGCTCGGGACGACCTGGAGATCAGTCTCACGCAGCGGGCCCTCAGCGACGACGTCCCGCTGTTCGCGATCTGCCGGGGCATCCAGGTGCTCAACGTGGCGCTGGGCGGCACGCTCGTGCAGGACATTTCGAGCGAATGGCCGAACGCGCTCGTCCACAGCCAGAAGGCGCCCCGCCACGAGGCCACGCACGCGGTGAAGGTCATGGGCGAGGGCACGCGGCTGGGCCGGGTGCTAGGGTCGCTGGAGGTGGACGTGAACAGCATGCACCACCAGGCGATCAAGCGTCTCGGCGAGGGGCTGCGCGAGGTGGCCTGGGCGCCCGACGGGATCGTCGAGGGCGTGGAGATGGCCGGCGACCGCTTCGTGCTGGGCGTGCAGTGGCATCCGGAGGAGCTGGTGGGCCACGACCAGGCCGCGCGCAACCTGTTCTCCGCCATCGTCGACGCCGCCCGCCGCCGCGCGCGCGGCTGAACCGCATCGGCCGGGCGCCGGCCCGGCGCGAGCGACCTACCCGAGCAGCTCCCAGCGCGAGGGCGCGTCCGGCACGGGGTGCTCACGGACGCGGGCCTCGCGGGCCAGCTTCTTCAGGTGCGAAGCCACCGACTGCCCCGCCATCGCGTGCAGGGTCTTCGGCACCGCCGCGTAGACGCGCTCGACGATCGCCGGGATCGTGCTCGGGCCGTCGCCCAGCACCTCCAGGATCTGCCGCTCGCGCAGGAGACGGTGCTCGATGTATTCCGCGATCAGCGCGGGGCCGTCCTCGACCACGGGGCCGTGGGCGGGATAGATGCGGCGCACGCCGAGGGCCTGTAGTCGTTTGAGCGAGTTCATGTACTCGAGGAGATCGCCGTCCTCGGCTGGGATCACCGTCGTGGAGCCGGCCAGCACGACGTCGCCCGTGAAGACCGCGTTCTCCTCCGGTAGGTAGTAGCAGAGGTGATCGGAGGCGTGGCCGGGTGTGTGGATCGCCACGAGCGTGGCGCCGTCGGCCTCGATCGTCTGGCCGTCGCGCAGCGTCTCGATGCCCTCGGGCAGATCGGCGTCGCGATGGATCAGCTTGCCGACGGGCACGCCGCGGAAGCGCTCGCGCACGTGCGCCACGCCGCCCAGGTGATCGCGATGGCGATGCGTGAGGACCACGCGCGAGGGCTGCGTCCAGCCGCGCTCGCCGAGGTAGCCCGTGAGCTCGGTCATGTACTCCGGCACGCCGGCGCCGGTGTCGAGCAGCACGGGATCGCGCCGCCCGATCAGGTACGTGTTCGTCCCCGGCCCCGTCATCATCCCGGGGTTCAGCCCCAGCACCCGCCCGACCAGCGGGCTCACGGTCGCCGTCTTGGGAAAGTTCGGATCGATCCAGCTCATGCGAGGATCATACTCCGAGATAGCGGTGCTGGACGTCGACGCGCGCTCGCAGATCTGTCGACGTGCCGTCCCACACCACCCGCCCCTTCTCGAGCACGTAGTGATGGTCGGCCAGGCGCGTGAGCGCCTCGACGTTCTTGTCGATGAGCAGGATCGCCAACCCACTCGCCTTCAGCTGTTCCAGGCAGCGCCAGATCTCGGTGCGGATCAGCGGCGCCAGCCCCTCGGTGGCCTCGTCGAGGATCAGCAGCCGCGGGTTGGTCATGAGCGCGCGGCCGATGGCCAGCATCTGCTGCTCGCCGCCCGAGAGCGTGCCGCCGAGGCTCCGCGCGCGCGCCGCCAGCTGGGGGAGCAGGGCGAACACGCGCTCGAGCGTCCACGGCTCCAGCGCGTGCCGGCGGTTGGCCGCGGTGGCCACGAGGTTCTCGCGCACGGTGAGGTTGGGAAAGATCTGGCGTCCCTCCGGCACCAGCCCCAGCCCGGCCCGGGCCAGGCGATGCGACGGCAGCCCCTGCAGGGCGCGATCCTCGAAGAACACGCGCCCGGCCCGGACCGGCACGATGCCCATCACCGCGCGCACCGTCGTCGTCTTGCCCATGCCGTTGCGGCCCAGCAGCGTCACCAGCTGGCCCGCTCCCACCTCGAGCGTGATGTCGAACAGCACCTGGCTCACGCCGTAGGCGGCCTGCAGCCCCTGCAGTCGCAGCATCAGCCCGGCACCTCCTCGCCGAGGTAGGCGCGGCGCACCTCGGCGTTGAGCCGGATGGCCTCCGGCGGACCGGTGGCGATCACGCGGCCGTACACCAGCACGCTGATGCGATCGGCCAATGCCCAGACCACGTCCATGTCGTGCTCGACCAGCACGAGCGTGTGGCGGCCCCGCAGCTCGCGCAGCAGCCGCACCATCCGCTGCGATTCGTCGGGCCCCATGCCGGCCACCGGCTCGTCGAGCAGCAGCAGGCGCGGCCGCGTGGCCAGGGCCATGGCGATCTCGAGCTGGCGCTGCTCGCCGTGGGCGAGCGTGCCGGCCGGGACGTCGGCCCGGGCGGCGAGGCCGACCTGCTCGAGGATGGCGCGGGCCGGCACGCGCAGCGCGGCCTCGGCGCGGGCCGGGCGCCAGAACCGGAAGCTGTGGCCGGCGTGGGCCTGCACGGCCAGGGCGACGTTGTCGAGCGCCGAGAACTCGCGAAAGATGCTGGTGATCTGGAACGAGCGCGCCAGTCCCCGGTGCGAGCGCGCCGCGGCCGACGCGGCGGTGACCTCCGCGCCGGCGAAGCGGATCGTGCCGGCGTCCGGCCTCAGGTCGCCGGCGAGCTGGCCGATCAGCGTCGTCTTGCCGGCGCCGTTGGGCCCGATGATGGCCAGCGTCTCGCCGTCGGCCACATCCAGGTCGACACCGTCGGTGGCCACGAGCCCGCCGAAGCGCTTGCGCAACCCGCGCACCGCGAGCAGCGGCTCAGCCATCCCGCCCTCCGCCGGGCAGCAGCCCGAACAGCCCGCGCCGTGCGTAGAGGACGACGAGCACCAGGAGCGGACCGAGCACGACCTGCCAGTGCACGGTCCACGCCGAGAGAACGTCCTCCAGCAGCAGGAAGGCGACCGCGCCCAGCACCGGGCCGAAGAGCGTGCCGATACCACCGAGGATCACCATCACCATGATGTCGCCCGAGCGCGTCCAGTGCATGTAGCTCGGCGTCAGGTACTCGGTCTGGTTGGCCAGCAGGGCGCCGGCCAGCCCGCAGACGGCGCCGGCGATGGTGAAGGCCGCCAGCTTGTAGCGGAACGTGGCGAAGCCGACGGCCTGCATGCGCGGCTCGTTGGAGCGCGAGGCCCGGATGACCATGCCGAAGCGCGCGTGGACGAGCCGGTGACCGAGCCACAGCAGCACCACGAGCAGGCCGAGGACGACGTAGTAGAAGACGTAGGGGTTGGCGAGATCGACGACGGGACCGAACTGGCTGCGCCGGGCCAGCCGCATGCCGTCGTCGGCGCCCCAGGCGTTGATCGAGATGCCGAGGTAGTAGAGCATCTGCGCGAAGGCCAGCGTGATCATGATGAACGACACGCCGGTGGTGCGCAGCGACACCGCGCCGATGACGAGTGCTGCCAGCCCCGAGAGCGCCAGTGCCAGCGTCCACTGCACCAGCCCGCTGTGGATCCCGTAGAAGGCCGGGATGGCGACGGCGTAGGCGCCGAGGCCCAGATACGCGGCGTGGCCGAAGCTGACCATGCCGCCGAAGCCCAGGATCAGGTCGAGGCTCACCGCCGCGATCGCAAAGATCATGATCCGGCGGAACAGGTCCAGGTAGAACGGCTGATTGGCCAGCGCGGCGGCGACCGGCACCAGCCCGAAGGCCAGGAACCCGGCGAGCAGCGTCAGCACCCGCGCGCGCGAGGCCATCAGCCGCGGGCGGCCGGGAAGAGTCCCTGCGGGCGGAAGTACAGCACGGTGGCCATCAGGATGTAGATGAGCATCGAGGCCAGCGCCGGCCCGGCGTTGTCGGCGGCCGAGGGGCCGATGACGGTGCTGAGCATGGGCTTGAGGAACGCCCGGCCCAGCGTGTCGACCATGCCGACCACGACGGCACCGACCAGCGCGCCGCGAATGGACCCGATGCCCCCGATGACGATGACGACGAAGACCTGGATGAGGATCTCCTCGCCCATGCCGGGCAGCACGGTGTAGATGGGCCCGGCCATGAGGCCGCCCAGCCCGGCCAGGGCGGCGCCGAGGCCGAACACGATCGTGTAGAGCAGCCGGATGTTCACGCCGAGCGCGGCCACCATCGTGCGGTTGCTGGCGCCGGCGCGGATCAGCATGCCGAGCCGGGTGTGGCTCACCACGAGGTAGAGCAGCAGGGCGACGGCGAGGCCGACGAGGATGATGACGCCGCGATAGGCCGGGTAGCGCAGGCCGGGCAGGAGCACGACGAAGCCGGACAGCGCCGGCGGCACCGTGGTGAAGAGCGCGGCCCGGCCCCAGACGATGGCCACCAGCTCGTTGAAGAACAGGATCAGGCCGAAGGTGGCCAGGACCTGGTCGAGGTGATCGCGCTCGTACAGCGTGCGGAGCGCGATCACCTCCACCAGCATGCCGACCGCGAGCGTGCCCAGCAGCGCCGCCGCCACCGCGCCGGCGAACGAGCCGGTCCAGGCCTGGCCCGCCACGGCCAGGTAGGCGCCCACCATGTACAGCGAGCCGTGGGCGAGGTTGACCAGGTTCATGATGCCAAAGACCAGCGTCAGGCCCGCGGCCATCAGGAAGAGCATCACGCCGAACTGCAGGCCGTTGAGGACCTGCTCGACGACGAGGAGCCAGTTCAACCGGCGCGCGCTACCACTTCATCGGACACTCTTGGTAGTAGGCGTCCTTGTGATTCTCGAAGATCGTCTTCTGGATCTGCATCTCGACCGCGGCGCCGGTCTTGACCGCCCGCAGCAGGTAGAAGTTCTCGATCGGGTGGTGGTTCACGTTGTAGCTGAACTTGCCGCGCGTCGACTTGAAGTCGGCCTTGCGCATGGCGGCGACCATGCCCTTCTTGTCGGACAGGTCGCCCTTCACGGCGCGGACGGCCGAGTCGATCAGCAGGATGCCGTCGTAGCTCTGGGCGCCGTAGTAGGACGGCGTGTAGTCGAACTTCTTCTTGAAGTCGGCCACGTACTTCTGGCTCGCCTCGTTCTTCAGATCGGGGCTCCAGTAGCGCGCCTCGTAGTTGCCGAGGGCGGCGTCGCCGACGGCGGGCAGCGTGGTCTCGTCGACCGTGTAGACCGAGTAGAGCGGGATCTGGTCGCGCAGGCCGGCCTGGGCGTACTGCTTGAGGAACTGGATGCCCATGTCACCCGGATAGAAGACAAACACCGCCTTGGGATTGGCCGCGCGCAGCTGGGTGATCTCGGCCTGGTAGTCCTGCTGGCCGAGCTTGGTGTAGACCTCGTCGACGATCTTGCCTTTGAAGTACCGCTTGAAGCCGCTGATCATGTCCTTGCCGGCGGCGTAGTTCGGCGCCATGGCGTAGACGTCGGTCAGCTTCTGGTCCTGCATGTACTTGCCCATGGCCTCGGGCGTCTCGTCGTTCTGCCAGGACGTGGTGAAGTACAGCTCGTGGCACATCTTGCCGGCCAGCTCGTGGGGCCCGGCGTTGGTGCCGACCATGATGGTGCCGGCCCCGGTCACGGTGGGCGCCACCGCCAGCATCACGTTCGACCAGATGATGCCGCTCACGAAGTTCACCTTGTGCTTCTTGAGCATCTCGTCGGCGAGCTGCTTGCCGACGTCGGGCTTGCGCTGGTCGTCGCCGTAGATGACCTCGGTCTCCAGCCCGCCCACCTTGCGGCCGAGGTGGTCGAGGGCCAGCTCGACGGAGTCCTTCATGTGCTTGCCGATGATGCCGGCCGGGCCCGACAGGGTGGTGATGAAGCCGATCTTCAGCGGGTCGGCGGCCCCGGCCGGGCCCGCCAGCAATGAGACGGCGAGGGCGAGGACGACGGCTCCCTTGAATGTGCGCACGGTGGCCTCCTTGGTTAGTCCGGTTCGGCGCCGGATTCTAGCACCGGGGTCCCGCCGGCGCGAGCCGGGGCGACGCCGTCAGCGCGGGATCCAGGCGATGGCGTCGATCTCGACGTTGACGCCGGCCCGCGGGGCCGCGGCCTCCACCGTGGTGCGGGCCGGCTGCACGCCCTTGAAGTAGTCGCGGAACACGCGGTTGAAGACGTCGAAGTCCTTCATGTCGCGCAGGAACACGCCCACCTTCACGACGTGCTCCAGCGAGGTGCCGGCCGCCTCGAGCACCTTGGCCACGTTGTCCAGCGTGACGCGCGTCTGCTCGGCCAGGTCGGTCGACACCACCTGCCTGGTGACGGGATCGAGCGGGCCCTGGCCCGAGACGAAGACGAAGTCGCCGCACTTCACGCCCTGGGCGATCGGCGAGGGCATGTCGGCCGAGAAGCCGGTGGTGGGCGCGGCCTTGGTGTACACGACTTCCGGTTTCACTGGCTGAGTCCTCCTTGCGGCGTGTCGATGACTCGCGTGGGATTCGGTTGCGGCCGGCGGTCGGGCGCGGTCGCCGCGGGCGCGCCCACGTGGCTCGCCTGTCGCCGTAACTCGCTCCGGGCCCGGCTCGCTCGGGCCCCCCTGTATGCTCCACAGCGTCACGGCCGCCTCGGCGGGAGCGCCGACGAGCCCCGGTGCCGCGAGCACCCGGGATGGACTGCGCCCCGCCGAGGATGCCGTGGTGCATGGTCCAGTGGGGAGTGG
>JBGQLG010000233.1:0-8213 GCA_041499965.1 Methylomirabilia bacterium | reverse complement strand
CATCACCTGATCGACGTCGTGGACCCCGACGACCGCTATCACGCGGCGCGCTTCCGGGCGGAGGCCGAGGCGGCCATCGACGCCGTGCGCGGCCGGGGCCGGCTGCCGGTCGTCGTGGGCGGCACGGGCCTGTACATCCGGGCGCTGCTGCGCGGCCTCGATCCGGCGCCGCCGGCCGATCACGAGTTCCGGCGCGAGCTGGCCGGCATCGCCGCGCGCGACGGGCGGGCGGCGCTGCACGCGCAGCTGGCGGCGAGCGAGCCCGCGCTGGCGCGCCGCCTGCACCCCAACGACGAGGTGCGCGTGGTGCGCGCGCTGGAGCGGCTGCGCTCGGGCAGCGCCGTGGGTGAGGCTCAGGTGCGCTGGCGTGACGGGCAGGCGCCCTGGCGCGTGACGTACGTCGGGCTCACGCTCGAGCGGCCGGTGCTGGCGCGGCGCTTGACCGCGCGGGCCGCGGCCATGGCCGACGCCGGGCTGCTCGACGAGGTGCGGTCGCTGCTGCATCGCGGATACGCACCGGCGCTGCCCGCGTTGCAGGGGATCGGCTACCGCCAGTTCGTGGAGGTGGCCCGGGGCGAGCTCGATCGCGGGCGGGCGGTGGAGTTGATGCAGCGCGACACCCTGCGCTACGCCAAGCGGCAAATGACGTGGTTCGCGCGCGAGCCGGGGATCGAGTGGATCGACGTGGCCGCCGCCGCGGACGCCGAGGGCGTCGCGGTGGCGATCGAGGCGAGGCTTCAGCGGGAGGGTGGGATCGAGTGAGTCGACCGCGACGGAACGGACGGGACAACGGGCACCAGGTGCGGCGAGGCCCGGAGCGCGCGGTGGTGGCCGCCGTCCGGCTGCCCCGGCAGCGGCGGTGGGAAGTGGAGGAGTCGCTCGACGAGCTGGCCGGCCTCGCGGTCGCCGCCGGCGCCACGGTCGTGCAGCGGATGAGCCAGGAGCGCGAGACGCCGACGCCGGCGCTCTACTTCGGCCGCGGCAAGATCGAGGAGGTGGCCGCCGCCGCCCCCGAGATGGGGGCCAACCTCTTCATCTGCGACGACAAGCTCAGTCCGATCCAGGAGCGCAACCTCTCCAAGCAGCTCGGCATGAAGGTGATCGATCGCACCGCGCTGATCCTCGACATCTTCGCCCAGCGCGCCCGCACGGCCGAGGGCAAGCTGCAGGTCGAGCTGGCCCAGCTCACCTATCTGTTGCCGCGGCTGGTCGGCCAGTGGACCCACCTCGAGCGGCTGGGCGGCGGCATCGGGACCCGGGGCCCGGGCGAGACCCAGCTCGAGTCCGACCGGCGCGTCATCCGGCGCCGCGTGAGGCAGATCGAGCGCGAGCTTTCGCACGTGCAGACGCACCGGAGCCTGCAGCGCCACGGCCGCAGCCGGTCGGGCATGCCGGTGGTCGCCCTCGTCGGCTACACCAACGCGGGCAAGACGACGCTGCTGAACCGGCTCAGCGGCGCCCGCCTGACCGCGGCCGACTATCTCTTCGTCACCCTCGATCCGGCCGCGCGGGTGGTCGAGCAGGGGCTGCGCCCGTTCATCCTGACCGACACCGTCGGCTTCATCCGCAAGCTCCCCCATCAGGTGGTCGCCGCATTCCGCGCCACGCTGGAGGAGCTGCGGCACGCCGACGTCCTCGTGCACGTGATCGACGCCAGCCACCCGGCGCTGGAGGAGCACGTCGCCGCCGTCGAGCGCATCCTGGGGGAGCTCGAGGTGGCCGATCGGCCGACGGTGCTGGCCCTCAACAAGGTGGATCGCACGGAGGGCGGCCTGGGGCTGCAGGGGCTCGTCGCCCAGCGCGAGGGCGTGGCCATCTCGGCGGCGACCGGCGAGGGGCTGCCGGAGCTGCTCAAGGCGATCGACGCGGCCCTGCCGGCCGGCGGCGCGGTCACGCTGCGGATTCCGCACGGCGACGGCGCCGCGCTGGCGCTCTGCTACGAGCGCGGGCGGGTGCTGGCCCGGGTCGACGAGCCGCAGCACGTGGTGGTCGACGTGCAAATGCCGGGCGCGTGGTTGGGTCCGCTGGCCGGGTACCGGGTGTTAAACTAACGCCTTCATGGGACTCGCGAACTGGCTGACCGTCCTGCGCATTCTCCTCATCCCGGTGTTCGTCTCGCTGCTCGTTTACCGGCAGCGGG
This sequence comes from Methylomirabilia bacterium, assembly GCA_041499965.1. Classification (GTDB taxonomy): domain Bacteria; phylum Methylomirabilota; class Methylomirabilia; order Rokubacteriales; family CSP1-6; genus AR5. The sequence goes on along the minus strand of JBGQLG010000233.1, from coordinate 6,073 downwards.
GACCGGCGCTGGCGGTCTTCCTCGTCGCGGCCATCACCGACCTGCTCGACGGCTACGTGGCGCGCCAGCGGGGGAGCCAGAGCCGGCTGGGCGCCTTCCTCGACCCGATGGCCGACAAGCTGCTCCTGGTGTCGTCCTTCGTGACGCTCACCTGGCTGCGGGTGCTGCCGTTCTGGATCGCCGCCGTGGTCATCAGCCGCGACCTCATCTTGATGGTCGGCGCGCTGGCCATCCACATGGCCGGCGGCCGCATCACCCCCCGACCGACGCGGGCCGGCAAGCTGGCGACGTTCTTCCAGGTGCTGACCGTGCTCATTGGGCTGCTGGGGCCGTTCTACTCGCTGCCGGCGGTGGCCCGGGCGCCGGTGTGGCTGGCCGCCGGGTTCACGATCGTCTCCGGGCTGCAGTACATCGTGCAGGGCATGCGCTTCCTCAACGCCGTCCACGCCGAGGAGGATCGCGAGCGGGATGAAACCGCGCTCTTCCGCTGAGGGTGTCGTGGTCTCGGCGGTGCGCGCCCGCACGCCGGCGGCGGCGGGGGGGCTGGCGGTCGGCGACCGCATCCTGGCCATCAACGGCCGGCCGTTGCGCGACGCCATCGACTTCCAGTTCTACGGCGCCGAGGACCGGCTGGCGCTGAGCGTCGAGCGCGACGGCGCCCGGCGCGCGCTCTCACTCACCCGCCGGCCGGGGATCGAGCTGGGCGTCGAGCTGGAGGCGCCGCGGCCGGGCGACATCGCCACCTGCGCCAACAAGTGCGTGTTCTGCTTCATTCATCAGCTACCGAAGGGCATGCGGCGCAGCCTCTACGTCAAGGACGACGACTTCCGCCTGTCGTTCCTGCACGGCAACTACATCACGCTGAGCGATCTGGACGAGCCGTCCTTCGAGCGCATCCTCGAGCAGCGCCTGTCGCCGCTCTACGTCTCGGTGCACGCGACCGACGCCGAGCTGCGCTGGGCGCTGCTGGGCCGCCCGCGTCACTCGGCGGAGATTCTGCCGCGCCTGGAGCGCCTGGCCAAGGCCGGCATCCGCGTGCACGCGCAGATCGTGCTCTGCCCGGGGCTGAACGACGGTCCCCACCTGGAGCGCACGGTGCACGAGCTGGCGCCGCTGCACCCGCACGTGGCCACCACGGCCATCGTGCCGGTCGGCCTCACGCGCCACCGCGAGCGGCTGCCGTCGCTGCGCACGCTGACCGACGCCGAGGCCGGCGCCCTGGTCGACACCGTCGACGGCTGGCAGGCGACCTTCCTGCCGCGCCTGGACAGCCGCTTCGTATTCCTCGGCGACGAGGTGTATCTGCAGGCGGGCCGGGCGCTGCCGCCCGCCGAGGCCTACGAGGGCTTCGCCATCGCCGAGGACGGCATCGGGCTGGTGCGTCGCTTCGAGGACGGCCTGGCGCGCGCGCGTGGGCGGCGACGGGCCGCGGGCGGGCCTCGTCGCGTCACCGTCGTCAGCGGCGCGCTCTATGGCCCGCGCCTGGCGCGGCAGCTCGAGGGCCTGGCGCCGGCCGGGCTCGACGTGCGCGTCGTCGCCGTGCCCAACACGTTCTTCGGCGGCAGCGTGAGCGTGACCGGGCTGCTCACCGGACAGGACATCCAGCGTCACCTGGCCGCCCAGGGCGATCTCGGCGACGTCGTGCTGATTCCCGCCGTGGCCCTGCGCGACGGCGACGGCGTCTTCCTCGACGACCTCACGCCGGCCGACGTCGCCCGTGCCCTCGGCGTCGACGTGGTCGCCGTCGAGCCCGAGCCGGCCGCGCTGCTGCGGGCGCTGGGAGCCGCCTGATGCGCGGCTCCGCCACGGCCTCGCCGAGCGTGCTGGTGCGGCCCGTGATCGCCATCGTCGGCCGACCCAACGTCGGCAAGTCCACGCTCTTCAACCGCCTCGTCGGCCAGCGGCGCGCTCTCGTGCGCGACGTGCCCGGTGTCACGCGCGACCGCCTCTACGGGCACGTGACCTTCGAGCGCTGGCAGGCGACGGTGATCGACACCGGTGGCTTCGATCCCAAGGCGGAGGAGCCCCTCATCGAGGGCGTGCGCCGGCAGGTGATGGTCGCGGTGGAGGAGGCCGACCTGGTGCTCTTCGTCGTCGACGCCCGGGCCGGGGTGATGGCGCTCGACGCCGAGATCGCGGCCGTGCTGCGCCGCAGCGATCGGCCCGTAGTGGTCGTGGCCAACAAGATCGACACCGGCGGGATGGAGGGCGCGCTCGCCGAGCTCTACCGCCTGGGCTTCGGCGAGCCGGCGCCGGTCTCGGCCGAGCACGGCCGCGGCGTGGCCGAGCTGCTGGAGGTGGCGCGGGCCCGGGCGCCGCTGGACAGCGCGCCGCCCGCGCCGCGAGGCGTGGTGCACCTGGCCGTGATCGGCCGGCCCAACGTCGGCAAGTCGTCGCTGGTGAACGCCATGGTGGGCACCGACCGCGTGCTGGTCCACGACGCGCCGGGCACCACCCGCGACGCGGTCGACACTGCGTTCGAGTACGACGGTCGGCCCTACGTGCTCGTGGACACCGCCGGTATCCGCCGCAAGGGCAAGGTGAGCGAGGCGCTCGAGAAGCTCGCGGTCGTCATGGCGCTGCGCAGCCTGGAGCGCTGCCAGGTGGCGCTGCTGGTGCTCGACTCCTCCGAGGGGTTGACCGCGCAGGACACGCACATCGGGGGCTACGCCCACGAGGCCGGGCGGGCGGTGGTGCTCGTGGTCAACAAGTGGGACCTCGTGCCGTCCGGCATGGTCCGCAAGGCCGAGGTCATCGAGCAGCTGCGCGACCGGTTGCCGTTCCTCGACTACGCGCCCATCTGCTTCACCTCGGCCACCGAGGGGCAGGGGGTGCACGAGATCTTCGGGATGGTCGACGAGGTTGCCGTGTCGGCCCAGCGCCGGGTGGCGCCGGGCGAGGTGACCACCGTGCTCCGGCAGGCGGTCCAGCGGCGGCCGGCCTCGGTGCGCGGCGAGGCGCTGACGGTCCAGTCGGCCGCCCAGGTGAGTGTGGCGCCACCCACGTTCGCGGTCAAGGTCAACCGGCCGGACGAGGTCCACTTCTCCTATCAGCGCTACCTCGTGCGCTCGCTGCGGCTGGCGTTCGGCTTCGCGGGCTCGCCGATCCGGCTGTCGCTCCGCCGCGCCACCACCACCAAGTCCCGGCGAGGGCCCCGGCGCTGAAGGGTGCGCGGCCGGCGGGCGGCCCCAATCCGAGAGCCTTGCTGCTCGTGGGGCTGCTCGTCATCGCGGGGCTCACGATCCTGCTCTCCAATCCGCGCCACCGGGCCTTCTACCTCGGCCTGCCGGGGACGGGTGGCCCGCGCGCCGCGTTCTCCGCCCAGTCCACACCGGGGGCGCCGGCGCCCGGCACCGCGCCGCGAGCGGGCTCGCCGGCCGCCACCGCCGTGCGCATTCCCGAGCCGGACAGCAACGGCCGCGTGCGGGTGCCGATCACCGACGTGGTCCCCGCGCGCGTGCCGGCCGGCGGCGTGCCCACGGGCTGGGAGATGATCGAGTTCGCCGGCCACGATCCGTCGATCGAGCTGATCCGCGCCGACGGGCGGCTGGCGCTGCGGCTGCGCAGCGGGCGGAACTCCTTCGCCGTCCATCGCGACCTCGTGCTCGACGTCCGCCAGTACCCGATCCTCACGTGGTCGTGGAAGGTGGCGCGGCTGCCCACCGGCGGCGACGTCCGCGATCCCGCGCGCGACGACCAGGCCGCCCAGGTGTACGTGGTCTTCCCGCGCTGGCCGGCGCCGCGCACGGCCAGCGCCGTGATCGGCTACGTGTGGGACAGCCGCGCGCCGGTCGGCACCTCGATGCCCCATCCCCGGGCGCCCAACGTCCGGATCATCGTGCTGGAGTCGGGGCCGGGCCGGCTGGACACCTGGCTGCGCGAGCAGCGCAACGTCGCCGAGGACTACAAGACCCTGTTCGGCGGCCAGCCCCCCCGGGCGGGCAAGGTGGCCCTCATGATCGACTCCAACGACACCAAGAGCGCCGCCGAGGCGCTGTTCGGCGAGCTGACCTTTTCGCGGCTACCCGTCTCATCCCAGTAGGAAATCCCAACCCCCATGCTAAGATGACGCGCATGATGACGCCCCGTCAGTCGCCGAGGAGCCGGTGAGCCCAGAGCGCGACGAGCCGAGCGAAGAGCACGAGCAGGAGTTGTACGAGGACGTTCCGCCGCGGTCCATCTTCGCGGCGACGTGGTTTCGTGTCGTCCTCGTCGTGATCGTGCTCGGTGTCATCGGTGCCGTCGCGGTTCCGTACGTCCTCGACTGGATGAATCCTCCGCCGCCGCCGCGCTCCGCCGCGGCGACAAAATCGCCGATGGTGCCGGCGCCCGCGCCCGCCACGTCGGCGATGCCCACGACGAGCGAAAAATCAGCGACGGATCTGTCGGCGGGCGACAAGCTGCCGCTCGACAAGCCGGCCGGTGACAAGCTCGGCGGTGAGAAAGCCGAGAAAAAAGATTCGACGGTGATCCCGGCGCCTGCGCGCACCGAGCCGAAGCCGAGCGCGAAGGCGGAGCCGAAGATCGCCGCGAAGGCTGCGGACAAGCCCATTCCCGCGCCCGCGCCGGCGCAGTCCCCAGCCGAGGCGAAGCCCGAGAGCGCGCTGGCGGCCAGCGACACTCCAGCGAAGGCGTCGAGCACGGCGAAGCCGAGCGCCGCCAAGCCGGAGCCGGCGACCAAGAGCGAGCCGACCCGCGCCGCGGCGACGAAGCCGAGCACGCCGCCACGGCCGGCGGTGGCCAAGGCCACGACCCCGGCAGCGGCCGCCGGGAGCGGGCCGTACTGGGTGCAGGTCGGTGCCTTCAAGGACGCGGAGACGGCCAAGCGTGTGGCGGCCAAGCTGCGCGACGAGAACTTCAAGGTCGAGGAGTCGCTCAAGCGCGTGAGCGGCGGCGCGACGTCCGCGCCGGCGCCCGTGGCCAAGGCTCCGGCGGGATCCGCGCCGTCGGCCTCCGATCAGTACGACGTGTTCGTCACCGGCATGTCGGTCGAGGACCTCAACCGGCGGCTGGCCGGCAAGGGGCTCGCGGCCGAGGCGGCCAGCGGCGGTGTCGTCGTGAAGCCGAGCCTGCCGCTGCGCGACGCGGTGGCGCTCTCCAAGGACCTCGCGGTCGAGGGCTTCAAGGTGCAAGTGCGCCGCGCCGCCGGGTCGGGGCCGGCGCCGGTGACCGCGCCGACGGCCCCCGTGGCGTCCAGCGAGGGCGGTCAGGAGCTGCACCGCGTGCGGGTGGGCGCGTTCTCCGACAAGGCCGCCGCCGTGGCCGCCGCGCGCGAGCTGGAGGCCAAGGGCTACAAGCCGTACATCGCTCGGGGCGATCAGTGACCGGGGGAGGTGAGCCTTCACAGTGACCAAGAACGATCTGGTCAACGCGGTGGCGAATCACGGCCTGTCGAAGCGGCAGTCGTCGTCGGTCGTCGAGTCGGTCTTCGACATCATCTTCCGGTGCTTCGAGAAGGGTGAGGACGTCAAGATCGTGGGCTTCGGGCACTTCCGCATCCGCCGCAAGGCCTCGCGACGCGGGCGGAATCCGCAGACCGGCGACAGCATCGAGATCACGGCCCGCAAGGTCCTCACGTTCAAGCCGAGCAAGGGGCTCAAGCAGCGGATCAACGCCGGCGCCCAGTGAGCATCGTGACCATGACCGAGGTGGCCGAGAAGCTGTACTACCGCATCGGCGAGGTGGAGGAGATCACCGCCGTGCCGGCCTACGTCCTGCGCTACTGGGAGTCCGAGTTCAAGCTCCTCCGCCTCAAGAAGAATCCCGCCGGGCAGCGGCTGTACCGCCCGCGCGACGTCGAGCTGGTCCAGCGCATCAAGACCCTGCTCTACGACGAGCGCCTCACGCTGGAGGGCGCCAAGAAGCGGCTGCTGGCCGAGTCCCGCAAGGCCACGCAGCAGCTCGACCTGGGACTGCGCGAGACCATGTACGCGGACGCTCTCAGGCGGGTACGCGAGCGCCTCACCGCGCTGCGCGCCCGGCTGACTCCTTGAAACGCCGCGAGGTTCTTGCGACAATCCACGCTCGCGACCTCGGGGCGTAGCGCAGCCCGGTAGCGCACCGGACTGGGGGT
>JBGQLG010000232.1:0-8241 GCA_041499965.1 Methylomirabilia bacterium | reverse complement strand
GGCAAGACGTGGTTCAACCTGGGCGTGGTGCGGCTGCGACTCAACGACACGGCCGGGGCCCAGGACGCGTTCACGCACGCGGCCCAGCACGCCGAGGTGCGCGAGCAGGCCGCGCGCGAGCTCGACAAGCTCCGCGACGCCGCCGCCAAGCCCGCGACGAAGTAGCTCAGCCCTCGCGGCGCAGCGCGCGCGAGCGCCACAGAAAGCCGGCCGTCACGAGCAGCACCAGCCCCGCCTGCAGCAGCAGCCCCAGCAGATCCGGATAGACGCCGAGCAGCGGCAGCCGCGGCGCCACGACCGGATAGGGCGCCAGGACGGCCGCCTCCTGCAGCGCCGCGATGCCCTTGCCCGCCAGCACGATCGCCAGCGCGGCCAGCACCAGCGAGGTGGCACCGAAGAAGACGCCGAGCGGCAACCGCAGGCTGCCGCGGATGATCAGCCACGACGACAGGCCGAGCGCGACGGCGGCGGCGCCCAGCCCGGCCATGAGCGCGTGCTGGCCGCCCGGCGCCGTCTGCAGCCACAGCGCCTGGTAGAAGAGCACCGTCTCGAAGACCTCGCGGTAGACGGCGAGGAACGAGACGCTGGCCAGGCCCCAGGTCGCGCTGCGCCCGAGCGCGCCCCGTAGCCGGCTCCGCAGATACGCGTCCCACTGCCGGGCGTGACTCTTGTCGTGCATCCAGAAGCCCACGTAGAGCAGCACGGCGGTGGCGGCCAGCGCGGTGATCCCCTCGGTGAGCTCCCGGGTGGCGCCGCTGATCGTCACCACGTAGGAGGCCGCGACCCACGTCAGCGCCCCGAGCGCCAGGGCGGCGATCCAGCCGCCGTGCACGGCGGGCAGCGCGTCGCGCCGGCCCGAGCGCACGAGCAGCGCGATGATCGCCGCCACCACCAGCACCGCCTCCAGCCCCTCGCGCAGCAGGATCACGAACGCGCTGACGAACGCCGGCCCCGCGGCCAGGCTTCCGCCCGCGAGCACGCGCTGGACGTCACCCAGCAGGCTCTGCAGCCGCTCGGCCTGGGCCTGGACCTCGGCGACCGGCGCGCCGTCGCGCAGCAGCGTGCGGTAGCGGATCATCTCGCTCTCCACCATCACCCGCAGGTTGCGATCGAGCGCGTCGAGGCTCGGCTCAACCGGCTCGAAGCCGTCGAGGTAACTCGACACGGCGAGGTCCTGCGCCTCGCGCGCGCGCCCGGCCCGGTAGGCCTCCAGGCTCTCGCCCAGCAGGCGCACGCTGCGCACCAGCGCCTCACCGCCGGTGCGCGCGAGCAGCTCGGGCCGCGTGCGCAGATAGGCGAGCAGCGCGACGCCGTCGGCACCGTGGCGTGCCTGCACCTCGGCGGCGGTGGGCGTCGCCAGCGCCGCGAGGTTCGCGAACTCGGCGCGGCCGCGGCCCTGCTCCCAGAGCGCGGCGCCCCGCTCCCGCGTGGCGGGCGGGTCGGCCAGGCTCGCCACGAACAGCGCCAGGCCCCAGCGCCGCTCGTCGCTGAGGTCGGCGAACGCGGCCATCGGCGTGCCGGAGACACCGAGCGTGATCGTGCTGTAGAGCGTGTAGGCGCTGCGCCGGCTGAGCCGCTCAACGTCGTGGAAATCGGTGGGCACCGGCTGCAGACCCTTGGCGGCGGGCCCGTCGCCGCGCCCGTCGGCGCCGTGGCAGGCCGCGCAGCGTCCGGCGTAGAGCGCGGCGGCCGCGCGCAGATCGGGCGGGTGCGCCGGCGCCACCGGCACCTGATAGGCGGTGATCACGCCCGCGCGGATCTCGCCGGCCAGGCGGGCGACCTCGTCGCCCGGGCGCTTGCCCTGGACGAGCGCCAGCAGACGCCGCGCCTGCTCGATCAGCGCCGCGCGCTCCGGACGGTCCGGCAGCTCACCCAGCATGGTGACGGCTTGCGTGACGAACTCGACCTGCTCCTTGAACTCGCTCTCGTCGGCGACCTGACCGTTCTTCACGGCCCCCGGATAGTCGACCGCGACGTAGTCGAGCACGTGCAGGATCGTCTGCGCGGGCGTGCCTGGTCCGTCGGTGGGCGCCGCCTCGGCGGGGCCGGCGAGCAGCAGCGCCAGCGCCAGGAGCGTCAGGCCGCGGGGCATCATCGGCTCACGCCTCCGCCCACTGGCGCAGCAGGTTGTGATAGCAGCTCGTGAGCGCGACGACGCTCGCGTGGTCGGGCACGGCCTGGTTCACCTGGTTGATGGCCATGTCGAAATCGAACAGCAGCGCCCGCCGGCCGTCGTCGCGGACCATGCTCTGGATCCAGAAGAACGACGCCAGCCGCGCCCCCCGGGTCACCGGGTTCACGCGATGCAGGCTGGTGGCCGGATACAGGATCAGGTCGCCGGCCGGGAGCTTCACCGAGTGCGCGCCGTAGGTGTCCTCCACCACGAGCTCGCCCCCGTCGTACTCGTCGGGGCGGCTGAGGAACAGCGTGGTGGAGAGGTCGGTGCGCAGCCGGTACGGCGTGCCGGTGACCTGGCGGACGGCGTTGTCGACGTGGGCGCCGAACGCCATGCCCGGCTCGTAGCGATTGAACAGCGGCGGGAACACACGGGCCGGCAGCGCCGCCGAGACGAAGAGCGGATTGCGCTCCAGCGCGGCCACGATGGTGTCGCCCATCTCGCGCGCCTCGGGAGTGCCCTCGGCGATCTGCAGATTGTCCTTGGCCCGGGCCGACTGGTGCCCCGCGGTCACCCGCCCGTCCACCCAGGGCGCGCGCGCCATCAGCTCACGGCAGCGCGCAACCTGGGCGTCGGTGAGGACCTTGGGCACGTGCAGCAGCATGGCGCCGGTCAGAACCTCCAGGTGCCGGTGAAGAGGAAGGTCCGGGCGGCGCCCGGCACCACGTGCGAGGGATGCACCTGGTCGAAGTACACCTCGTCGGCCAGGTTGATCACGTTCATGCGCAGCTCCAGCGGCTTGATCGGCCGGTAGGCCACGGTCATGTCGGCCCGCACGTAGCCCGGGGCCACGTTGACGTTGGTGGTGTTGGCGAAGCGCTGGTCGACGTAGATGACGCCGCCGCCCACCTGCCACTGCTCGGTGATGTCGTAGGTGGACCACAGGCTGAAGGTGTTCTCGGGCACGTTCTGGATCCGCTTGCCCTTCACCAGGATGCCGCCGGTCACCTCCAGGGCCTCGATCACGCGCGAGTCGAGGTAGGTGTAGCCGGCGAAGATGTTCCAGGCCGGCAGGAGGCGGCCGATCGCCTCCAGCTCGAAGCCGCGCACGCGCTGCCGCCCCTCCAGCACCTGCACGCCCAGGGCGGGGTCGGTGGTGCGGGCGTTGGTCTTCTCGATCTGGAACAGCGCGGTGCGCAGGCCGAGCTTGCCGTCCAGCACGTCCCACTTGGCGCCGACCTCGAACGTCTCGTTCTTCTCCGGCTCGATGTTGGCGTTGGCCACCGCCAGGGAGAGCGCCTCGGCCGAGGGGTTGAACGAGGTGCCGTACGAGAAGTAGTAGGTCTGGGTCTTGGTCGGCAGGACGACCAGCGCCGCCCGCGGGCTGACGCCAGTGTCGGTGCGCGCGAAGTGCTGGGCCAGGAACGCGTTGCGGAAGTCGGCGTCGAAGAGGTCGTAGCGGAGGCCGCCGATGAGCTTCAGCCACTCGGTGATCGACAGCTCGTCGACGGCGTAGACCCCGAACGAGAACGCGGTGGTGTCGCCGCGGAAGTTGGTGACCTTGCGCACGCCGAACAGGCTGGCGTCGGGGTCTGGGTTGATGAGCAGCGGGTTCAGCACCCCCGTGCCGCCGCCCGCGAAGGTGTAGCGCTGGATCTGCGACGTCTCCCGACCGAGCTCCAGGCCGGTCACCAGCGTGTGCTTGAAGCCGAAGGTCTGGAAGTTGATGAGCGCGTCGGTCACGTTGATGAGCGCGGTGTCTTCCTGGTCGCGGGCGGCGCCGGCGCGGTTCACGCGGATGGTCGACAGCGGCGTGAGCGCGGTCGGCGTGCCGAGGATCGCCAGCGTGGAGACGGCCGCCTCGCGCCCGTAGTACGCGAAGCGCAGGGTGTTGCGCAGGCGGATGTCGTCGGTGAGCGCGTGCTCGAGCTTGAGGCTGGCGATGTGGACCCGGTCCTTCTCGAAGTCGCGGTCGTTCAGGCCGTAGTAGGTGTTGCGGTCCACCGGCGCCGGCTTGCCGAAGAGGTAGGGACACCCATAATCGGGCTGGTTGTCGTCGGCCAGGTAGTAGTAGCTGGCGGTCAGCCGGGTCGGCGTGCCCAGGCCGATCGAGAACGACGGCGCCGCGCCCCAGCGCCGGATGTGGACTTCCTCCCGGCCCTCGACCCCGGCGTCCATGCCGAAGGCGTTGAGCCGGAACCCCGCGGTGTCGCCGATCGGCTGGTTGAGATCGACCGAGCCGCGATAGAACGGCCCCGAGCCTCCGGTGCCGCTGAAGATGTAGCTGGGCGTGAGCTGCGGCGACTTGCTCACCTGGTTGATGACGCCGCCGGTGGAGCCGCGCCCGAACATCACCGACGAGGGCCCCTTGAGGACCTCGACCGATTCGAGGTTGAAGGTGTCGCGCGAGTACTGGCCGAGGTCGCGCACGCCGTCGATGAAGATGTCGTTGCGCGCCGAGAAGCCGCGCAGGGTGAGGTTGTCGCCCTGGGCGCCGCCCCCCTCGCCGGCCGCCAGGCTGATGCCGGTCACGTTGCGCAGGACGTCACGCAAGTTGAAGACGGCCTCCTCACGGATGATCTGCTGGGGCACGATCGTGATCGACTGCGGCGTGTCCTTGAGCAGGTCGGGCAGCTTGAACAGGTCGGACGACGGCGCGCGGTACTCGCGGCCCTGCTGGCCGCGCACGTCCACCCCGGGCAGCTGGATGTCGTCCTGCGGCGGCTGGGCCGGCTTCTGGGCTTGCGACGGCGCTGGCGGCTGCGTCTGCGCGAGCGCGGTGGACGAGGCCAGGCACAGGCCGACGCCCATCGTGGGTGCCAGCAGGCCCCGGAATCGGCGAGATGCGGAGCGGCGGATCGAGCGGCGGAGCTGACGCATGCGAAGCCTCCCGTGTGGTGGTCAGGGCGCGGGCTGGCTCGGCACGGTCGCTTCCCGTGGCTGGCTGGCGTGCGGGTGAGTAGTGACAATGGTGGATGGTCACGACGTGGAAACGACCTCGGCATCGGGGGCGACGCGGCGCCCCCGCGCCGTCCAGGCGCGATAGCGGCGCCACGCGAGCGAGACGCCGGTGTAGACGAGCACGGAACCCCCGGCGGACGCCAGGCCGGCGATCAGCTGGCCGATCACGCCGCCGACCTCGCCGGTGTGGAGCACGCGGACGAGCGTCCGCAGCTTCCGCCCCGCGTTGGCGGCGGCGAACGGCTCCCATTTCACGACCTCGGCGGTGCGGCCGTCGAGCGTGAGCACCGAGCGCGGGTTCGGATGCCAGGTGGCCGGCTCCTGGACGAACACGGTCACTGGCGCGCCGGCCCGCTGGGGCACGCGCAGGGTCAGCGCGACCCAGTTCGGCGTCTGGCCCGCGGCCCGCGCGTAGAGGGCGTCGAGGTCCGCGCCGGGCGTCTCGCCGCCACGTCGCTCGCCGCCGGCACCGCGCCGGCGTTCGCCCTCCGGTCGCGCCGGTCCGGCGCCGCGGTTGTCGGGCCGCGCGGCGGCGGGGCCACCACCGGCGGGCGGCGGCGGCTCGTTGCCGGTGAGGCGATAGAGCAGGTCGTTTGCCCACGTGTAGGACATCACGGCCCCGGTGAGCGTGAGCACGATCAGCACCGGCGCGCACCAGAACCCGATGGTGTTTGTGCCAGTTGAACTCGCGCAAGCGGCCCCGGAGCCGCACGTCGAGCAGGGTGACCGCGCGCAGCGCCGGCCGGCTCCACGCGCGCGGCCACCACAGGAACGGGCCGCTCAGGGCCAGGCCAAGGAACGCCAGGTTGCAGACACCCGTGACCGGCCGCCCGAGATCGCGCGAGCCGAGCCACCGATGCCAATCCTCCACGACGTGCAGCGCCTCGTACGTCTTCGACGCGGGGCCGATGATCGCCCCGCTGTACGGATGCACGAACAGCGCACCGTCACGGCCGAAGCCGACCCGGATGGATGAGCCGGGGTCGGCGCGCACGGTGACGGTCGTGGCGCGCTCGCCGCCCCGCCGCTCCTGGGCGGCGGCGACGAGGGCGGCCAGGGCCAGGCGAGGCGCGTCAGGCCTGGGCGGCGGTGCGGTCCAGAGGCTTCGCTCGGCGCGCTCGACGAGCTGGGGCTCGAAGGCCAGCAGGGCGCCGGTCGCCGCCATGGTCAGGATCACGGCCCCGGCGGTGAGGCCGGTGAGGAGGTGGAGCCAGAAGACCACCGTGCGCGGCGTCACGGCTGTTAGGGATACCTAATTATTCAGATCAAGTCAACCTTCACGTGGGCCGCTACACCAGGCCGAGCAGGCCGAGCACGCCCGCCCCGAGGAAGATCCAGACGGGATTGACGCGCGCGAACAGGACGAGCGCCGTGGTGACGGCGGCGATGCCGTAGGCCATCCACCCGCCCGGCGCCCCGCGCGCCACCAGCCAGCCGGTCGCGAGCACGAGCCCCACCGTGATCGGCGCCAGCCCCGCCTCCACCGCCCGCCGCCAGGGGGTGCCGCGAAACCGCTCCCAGGCGTGCGCGACGAAGTAGCTGAGCGTGCAGGACGGCAGGCACATCGCCGCGGTTGCGACCAGCGCTCCCGGCAGCCCCGCCACCTGCCAGCCGATCAGGCTGACCAGCAACATGTTCGGGCCCGGCGCGGCGCGGGCGATCACGAACAGCTGGGTGAACTCGGCGTCGCTCACCCAGTGGTGCACGTCGACCGACACGCGGTGCACCTCCGGCAGCACGCTGGTGACGCCGCCGATCGCGACCAGCGAGAGCACCATGAAGCGCAGCGCGAGCGTGGCGAGCGGACTCACGCGCGGCTGCCCCAGGCGGCCAGCACGCTCAGGGGCGCCAGCGCGAAGAGGACCGGCACCAGCGGCCAGCGCAGCAGGCCGATCGCCACGAAAGCCGCCAGCAGGAAGCCGGCCGCCAGCGCCGTGCGGGGCAACCCCTCGGCCATCTTGAGGCCGGTCGCCAGCACCAGGCCGCCGGCGGCGGCGCCCACGCCGCGCAGCAGCGCGTCGACGCCGGGCATGGTCCCGATGCGCGAGTAGAGCGCCGCCAGCGTCAGCACGACGAGCAGCGGCACCGTGAGCAGCCCGGTGAACGCCACCACGGCGCCCTGCGGCCCGGCGAAGCGGGCGCCGATGACGACGGAGACGTTGACGATGTTGGGGCCGGGCAGGAAGTTGCAGAGGCTGAAGACGTCCGTGAACTCCTGGGCGGTGAGCCAGCGCCGCTCCTCCACGAGCATGCGCCGCGCCCAAGGCATCGCGCCGCCGAACCCGCGCGCACCCGCGTACAAGAAGCCGCGATAGAGCTCGCCCAGCGTCACGCGTGTGGTGCCGCCGGTGGGCGCCGAGCTCACCGGGGGCTCAGCCGATGAAGCGTCCGCCCATGACGCGGATGGTGTCGCCGGTGACGTAGGCGGAGGCATCGCTGGCCAGGAAGACGCACGCGTCGGCGATGTCCTCCGGCCGTCCGAGCCGGCCGAGGGGAATCTGCTTGAGCTGCTCGGCCGAGCCGGGCGGCGCCTGCTTGAACTCCGGGTACCACTCGGCGTAACGCCGCTCGGTGTCGATGAAGCCGGGCATCACCATGTTGGCGCGCACGCCGAACGGCCCCAGCTCGGCGGCCAGCGCGCGCACCAGGCCGAGCAGGCCGGTCTTGGCCGTCGTCACCGCCGCCGTGTTCGCCCGGCCGGTGAGGCTCGACAGCCCGCCCAGCGCGATGATGCTGCCCCGCCCCCGCTCCTTCATCCCCGGCACCACGGCGCGAGACAGGTAGAAGGCGGAGTGCAGGTTGACGCCGAGCACGTGGTGCCACTCGTCGATCGACGTGTCGGCGACGCTCTTGTGGGGACGGATGGCCGCATTGCACACCAGGACGTCGATCGCGCCCAGCTCGGCCAGCCCCCGCGTCACCATCGCCTCGACCGCGGCGGCGTCACTGACATCGGCGAGCGCCGTGACCACGCGCACACCGGCCTTGCGACACTCCGCCGCGACCGCCTCCAGCTCCTCCCCGTTGGCCCGCGTATTGAGCACCAGGTCGGCGCCCTCTGCCGCATACGCCAGCGCAATGGCCCGTCCGATATTGCGGCTCGCCCCCGTGATGAGCGCGGCTCTTCCACTCAATCGCATTGATGCTCTCCAGTAATCCGCTAG
>JBGQLG010000231.1:0-8306 GCA_041499965.1 Methylomirabilia bacterium | reverse complement strand
TGATGCGGATCGTCTCGCCATCGCCTCGCCTCCTGCGCGTATACGCCACCATGAGTACGCGACCCGTCGCGGCCCGGCCGAGGCGCAGGTATCGGGATTCCTGCCCGGAATGCCCCACGGCGAAGCCGCACGAGAGACACAGGGACGCGAGCCTCGCTCCGCAGCGCCCACAGAACGCCATCGCGGGAGGATTCTCGAAGGCGCAATGCGAGCAGGTCACGCGAAGCGGCCCGCCGGCTCGGCGGTGAGCGCGGCGCCGCAGGACCGGCAGAACTTCTTGCCCGGCGTGACAGGTGTGCCACAGCTCGGGCAGGCCACCTCGATCCGGGCGCCACAGTCCTCGCAGAAGCGCGCGCCCGCGTCGTTCTCAGCCTGGCACCGGGAGCACTTCATGCCGGAGCCTCCAAGCAGCCTCGCCGGTGAAGGTCGGAACGGTGGGCCGAGGGTAACTGATCCCGGGGCTCAGCGCCCGCGGAATACGGGGTCGCGCTTCTCGATGAACGCGCGGATACCCTCGCGCGCGTCCTCCGTCTCGAAGCAGATGTTCTGCGCGGAGGTCTCGCCCTCCAGCGCGGCCTTCAGGTCGCGATCGGTGTTGGCGTAGAGCGAGTGCTTGGCCAGGCGGATCGCCACCGGCGGCCCGGCGGCGATCTTCTGGGCCAGCTCGCCCACGGCCGGCAGCAGCTCCTCGGGCGCGACCACGCGGCTCACGATCCCCAGGCGCAGCGCCTCGGCGGCGTCGATGACCTCGCCGGTGAAGATCAGCTCGGCCGCCTTGGCCATGCCGACGACGCGGGGCAGGAAGTACGTCCCACCCCAGTCGGGGTGCAGGCCGCGCTTGACGAAGGCCTGCGAGAACTTCGCCGCCGTGGAGGCGATGCGGATGTCGCAGCCGAGCGCCAGGTTCATGCCGGCGCCGGCGGCCGCACCGTTGATGGCGGCGATGATCGGCTGGGGCGCGTCCCGCATGGCCAGCAGGGTGCGGTCGCGGCCGGGCGCGATCTTCTCGAGCAGCGGGCGCTCGCGCTTGCCGTCCTTGGCCTCTTGCATCGCCTTGACGTCGCCCCCCGAGCAGAAGCCCTTGCCGGCGCCCGTGATGACCATCACGCGTACGTCGGGGTCGGTGCTGGAGCGCGTGATGGCGTCGTGCAGGTCGTCGCGCAGCGAGCCGCCCAGCGCGTTGAGGCGGTCGGGGCGATTGAGGGTCAGCGTCGCGACGCCGTCCTTCACTTCGTAGAGCAGGCATTCGTAGGTCATCGCGTCACTCCCTCGAGGTCAGGCGGAGAAGGTTCGCAGCACGCGGCCGGGTCGCCCGCAGTCTGAGCGGACGCCGCGCTCGTCCGCGGTCCGCACGCCGTTGACCCACACGCCATGGACGCCGACGGCCGGCGTGTCGAGACGGCTGGCGCCGGTCGGCAGGTCGTTCACCCGGCGCTTGGGGCCGCGGCCCACGGTGGCCGGATCGAAGAGCAGCAGGTCGGCCCAGGCGCCGGGCGTGATCCGCCCGCGGCCCTCGATGCGATAGGCCGTGGCCACGTCGCTGGTCACGCGCTTGACGGCCTCGGGCAGCGTGAGGTCGCCGCGCTCGCGCACCCAGTGGCCGAACAGGTGCAGGCCGAAGCCGGCGTCGCACAGGAACGACAGATGCGCGCCGGCATCCGACAGCGCGACGGCGGCGTTGGGGTGGCGCAGCAGCTTGCGCACCTCGTTCTCGTCGGTGTTGAAGAGCTTGCAGTCGAACATCGCGTCCAGCTCGCCGTCGAGGCCGAAGTCGAGGAAGACGTCGAACGGATCGCGTCCCGACTGCCGCGCCAGGTCGCCGATCGTGCGGCCCTGCAGCGCGCGGTGCTCGGCCCGCTGGACCTCGGCGATGGCCAGGTGCGGGAAGGTCTGATAGCTGAACCGGTTCGGCACGCCGGGCGTGGCCGCCTCGTCCTTCAGCCGTTTGCGGAACGACGGGTCGGCGAGCACGCGACGATACGCCGGCTCGTCGCTCGCCTCGATGGCCGGCCGCCAGGCCAGGAACGCCTCCAGCGGGTAGGGGTGGCGCAGCGTGAACTCCATGCCCAGCGGAAAGCAGCCCACCTGCGCCCACAGCTCGCGCCCGCGGCCCCGGGCCGCCTCGATCTCGCTGATCTCGCGGAACACGCGCGTGGGATCGCCGGGGTCGACGAACATCGCCGCGATCATCACGGGCCGCCCGCTGGCCGCGGCGATCTTCTCCAGCCACGGAATGGTGGACGTCATGCCCTTGGTGAGCATGAACACGCCGCGCCCCGCCTCGCCGAGGGCGCCGGTGAGCGCCAGCATCTCGGCCTCGTCGGCCAGGCGCGAGGGCATGGGGATGCCGGCCTCGCCGTTGTGCTGCTCGAGCGTGGACGTCGCGAAGCCGATGGCCCCGGCCCGCATCGCCTCCAGCACCAGGCGCTTCATCTCGGCGATCTCGGCCGGCGTGGCAGCGCGCTTCGTGGCATCGGCGCCGAGCACGTAGGTGCGCACCGAGGAGTGGCCGACGAAGCTCGCGACGTTGGGCACCACGCCGCGACGCTCCATCGCGTCGAGGTACTGCGGATAGGTCTCGAAGTCCCAGCGGACGCCGGCGCGCAGGGCCTCCAGCGACATGCCCTCGACGTGGGTCAGGGCGCGCAGCGTGAGGTCGCGATCGTCCGCGCGGCAGGGCGCGATGGTGAAGCCGCAGTTGCCGATGACGACCGTGGTGACGCCGAGCGCGGTGGAGGGCGTGGCGAACGGGTCCCAGGTGAGCTGGGCGTCGTAGTGCGTGTGGATGTCCACGATGCCGGGGGCCAGGGTGAGCCCGCGGGCGTCCACGCGCTCGCGGGCGGCGCCGAGGTCGGCCCCGACCGCGGCGATGCGTCCGCCGGCGACCGCCACGCCGCCCGGCCGGGGGGCGCCGCCGAGCCCGTCGACGACGACGGCGTTGTCGATGACGAGGTCGTGCAAAGCTGCGTCTCCCGTTCGCTAGCCGTGCATGACGAGGCCGCCGTCGACGCTCAGCGCCTGGCCGGTCATGTAGGCGGCGCGGGGCGAGGCGAGGAAGCCGATCGCCGCGGCGACGTCCTCGGGCCGCTCCATCCGTCCGAGCGGGACCGACTCCTGGCGCCGGCGCGTGAACTCCTCGGGCGTCTGGCCGAGCAGGGCGCTCTGCTCGCGGGCGACCATCGTCCACATGTCGGTCTCGACGAAGCCGGGGCACACGCAGTTGACGCGGATGCCGTCGGCGGCGTGGGCCAGCGCGAGGCTCTTGGTCATGCTGATGACGGCGGCCTTGCTGGCGTTGTAGGGCAGGTTGGTGCGGCTGCCGATCTTGCCGGCCATCGACGCCAGGCTGACGATGCTGCCGCTCTTCTGCGCGATCATCACGGGCAGCACCGCCTGGGTGGCGAAGAACACCGCCTTGGCGTTGATGGTCATGATCGCGTCCCAGTGCTCCTCGGTGACGTCGAGCGTGGCGGCCGCGCGGTAGATGCCGGCGTTGTTGATCAGGATGTCGATGCGCCCGAAGTCGGTGCGCGCCCGCTCGACCATCGCGGTCAGGTCGGCGCGCTTCGTGACGTCGGTGCGGGCGACGGTGGCGCGACGGCCGAGGTCCCGCACGAGCGCCGCGGTCTTGTCGGCGCCGCCGGCGTCCAGTTCGGCGATCACGATGTCGGCACCCAGGCGGGCCAGCTCGAGTGCGGTGGCCCGGCCGATACCGCGGCCGGCGCCGGTGACGATGGCGATCTGTCCCTGTAGTTCCATGGCAAGCTCCTTCTGTAGATGGGGGCCCCGACATGGCCCCCAAGCCCCCAAACGTTCGGAGCGCCCCGGCGAAGCCGGGGCGCTCCTCTACGACGCGAAGGCGGCGCGGTGGAAACGTGTCCTACTTCTTGGCCATGCCCAGTCGCGACTCGAGCAGCAGCTTCACCTCGTTGGCGGCGCCACGCCACAGCGAGGCCCCGGGCTCCTCGTAGGCGGCCTGGACCTGCTTGCGGAACTCGCCCATCGCGGCCTCCTGCTGCTCCTTGGGGGCGGCGTCGAGGGTCTTGGCGCGGATCTGCGCGGCCTTGGTCGTGGCGGCGTGGGCCCGCTCCATCCAGCGGCCGATCTCGTTCCAGTCCTTGTCGAAGAAGACGACGACCGGAATGGACTGGTAGCCGTTGTTCAGGAACGTGTCGCGCAGGTCGGCGTTCTGGTCGCGGAAGAACACGCGCAGCTCGGCACCCGGGATCGCGTCGACGACGTGGGCGATCAGGGGCGAGTTGCGGTGGACGTCACCGCACCAGTTCTCGGCCAGCATCATGACGTACTTGACGCCGGTGACGGTGCCGAAGAACTTCTTCTCATCCTCGTTCAGGTTCGACTTCGCGTAGTTGGCCTCGGTGCGGGCCTGGGTGTCGCCCATCTGGGCCATGTAGTCCTTCCAGGTCAGGCCTTTGCTAAACCGCGCGTCGTCCAGGGGGATCCTCAGTTGGGCCATGTTGTCCTCTCCTCCGATGGTTGGGAAGCTGTGTTGCCAGGGGTAGGGGCTCTTTATACACCGCAAATCGACGGTGCGCAGCAGGGAGCACGCCAGCCTCGTAATCCCGCGCACTTCGAGGCATCGGCTCAGGTCAAGGAGCACTGCCGCGAATACGATGCGGTCGCGCTACGGCGTCGACGGAGCCGGCGCCTCGGGCGTGGACGGGCCGGGCTCGCACTCCTCGAGCCAGATCAGGTAGCACGGTCGATGCAGCAGGATCTTCCGTCCCGACGCGAGGTCGGCCTCGTATTCGACCTCCCGCGCGCCAATCGGCTCCGCGCACGCGGCGCACCGCGCGCCATCCCCCATGCCGCCCCACAGGGACTCCGGGTCTTCGCACGGCAGGGCTCCGGTCGTGACCATTTCCCGCACTCGCCGTCGGATTGTCAGTTCTTCCATGACGCCTCCAGCGCGAAGTCTCGGGAGCCTGACCCTACCACTTCTGTCGATCGTTCGGCGCCTCGTCGCGCCGCGGCGGGGAGGCTGTGGTAAGACTGTCGGGTGCGTCCGGCCGCTCGCCGCTGGCTCGTCGTCCTCGCGCTGTTCGTCGTGACGTACGGCATCTCGACCCCGCTGGCCGCCTACGGCGTGTTCCTGCCGGTCCTCGCCGAGGCCTTCGGCTGGAGCCGCGGCGCGATCGCGACGGCGCTGTCGATCAACCTGTTGCTGGGCGGGGTGGCCGGCTTCGTCGTCGGCGCGCTCGCCGATCGTCATGGCCCCCGGGTGATGCTGGTCGTCACCGTGGCGCTGGCTGGCACCGCCTTCGCGCTGGTGTCCACGGTCAGCGCGCTCTGGCAGCTCTACGTCTTTGTCGGCGTCCTGGGCGGCATCGGCATGTCGAGCTTCTACCTGCTGGCCGCGACGACGGTGGCGCACTGGTTCGACGAGCGGCGCGGCCTGGCGCTGGCGCTCGTGCTGGTCGGCTTCAACCTGGGCTACATCTCGGCCGGGCCGCTGGCCGCCTGGCTCATCACGCGGCTCGGCTGGCGCGAGGCGTACGCGCTGCTCGGGAGCGTCGGCGGGCTCCTCACGCTGGGTGCGGCGTTCACCGTGCGGCTGCCCCGAGCCGCCGAGGCGCGCGCCCTGCACCGCGTGGCTGTCGGTGCGACCGCGGGCTCGCCGGCGGCGAGGCCGGGGATGACGCTGCGCGCCGCGCTGATCGACCCGCGCCAGTGGTTCCTCAATCTCTCCTGGTTCCTGCTGGGCGGCCTCGCGCTGATGGTCTCGGTGCACGTGGTGCCGTTCGCCCGCGATCAGGGCATCAGCCTGGCCGCGGCCTCGCTGGCGCTGACGGCGTACGGCATCGGCTCGGTGAGCGGGCGCCTCACCGCGGGGGCCGTCTCCGAGCGCATCGGCGCCCACACGACCATCCGCCTCGGCTACCTGCTGCAGATCGTGTCGCTGGTGGCGCTGCTGTGGGTGCCCTCCCGCGAGGCGCTGCTGGTCTCGCTGGCGCTCTTCGGCGCGGGCTTCGCGGCGTCGGACACGATGGTGACGAAGGTCATCCCCGACGTGTTCGGCGTGCGGGCGATCGGGGCGATCATGGGCGTGCTGACGCTGGGGTGGCGGATCGGCGCGGCGCTGGGTCCGGCGCTGGCGGGGTTCATCTACGACGCGACGGGATCGTACGCCATACCGTTTGGCCTCGCGCCAGTCGCTGTTCTCGTGAGCTGGGGGTTCTTCAATCTCGCCACGCGAGCAGGCCGATGAAAACCGGCCATCTGGCCGGTTTTCACCGGCCTGGGCGAACCGTTGGTAGAGACAGGGCTTGGCGTGTACACGTCAATCGGACAACGGACGGACATCGACGGACAACGGACAGATTGGACGTCAACTCGGACGATACAAGGAGGGGGAGATGGATTGTTGTGCGCATGAGGGGCCGGAGGGTGGGGATGCGCGGTTCGATTTCAAGACGGTGGGGGATGGGGTGTGGGTGGCGGTGGCGGCGCCGGCGTACAAGGTGAACTGCAATACGGCGATCATCGAGAACGACGACGGGATGATGGTCGTGGATACGCACTCCAAGCCGTCGGCGGCGCGCGTCATCGTGGAGCGGCTGCGGCAGATGACCAGCAAGCCCGTCCGCTACGTCGTCAACACGCACTTTCACTGGGACCACTGGCACGGTAACGAGGTGTACCCGGCGGCCTATCCGAACGCGGAGATCGTCAGCAACAACATCACCCGCGAGGCGATGGTGAGGAAGGGCCTCAAGCGCATCCAGGATCACGTGCGCACCGTGCCGGCCGAGATCGCCAAGCTGCGGGCCGACGTCGCGGCGGCCACCTCGGACCGGCGCACCAAGCTCGAGAGCGATCTGAAGCTGGCCGAGGCGTACCTGGCCGAGGTGAAGAGGCTGAAGCCGGCGCTGCCCACGATCGCCTTCGAGCAGACGATGAAGCTCTACCGGCGCGATCGCGAGATCCACCTCCTGCACCTGGGCCGCGCCCACACCGAGGGTGACGTGTTCGTCTACCTGCCGAAGGAGAAGATCGTCATCACCGGCGACGCCCTCATCGGCTGGACGCCCTACATGGGCGACGGCTACCCGGAGGACTGGGCGGGGACGCTCGACCGCCTGGCCCAGCTCGACTTCACGCACATCATCATGGGCCACGGCGACGTGGTCGGTCGCGACTGGCTCCAGACGTTCCGCGCCTACGTCCACGACATGGTCGCGGCCGTCCGCGTGGAGGTCGCCACGGGCGCCACCCTCGACGAGGTCAAGCAGCGCGTGACCGCGACGCTGGCGCCGATCTACGAGAAGCCGTTCTCGGCCTACGGCGAGTACCGGCCGTGGCGCACGGGCCTGGCCGCGAACATCGAGCGGACGTTCGCCATGGTGAGCTGAGGTGGCCCGCGGCGCCACCGCGTCGGACGACGCGGTGGTCGTCCGCGCGGCCGCCGTGCTCGGCCTGGTCTGGTTCGGCGACGCGCTCATCTACGTCGTGCTGCCGCTGAACGCCGAGGCCTTCGGCATCGGCCTGGGGCTCGTGGGTGTCGCGCTGTCGCTCAACCGCATCGTGCGCATCGTCGGCTACGGCTGGGTGGCGTTTCTCCATCGACGGCTCGGCCTGCGCGCGCTCACCGCGTCGGCGGCGCTGGGTGCGGCGCTCTCGACCGTCGGCTACGGCCTGGCGCTCGGCCTGCTGCCGCTGCTGATCGCGCGGCTGGTGTGGGGCTTCGCCTACGGCGTCCTCAACGTGACGACGACCGCCTATGCCATCGGCGACGGGCAGGGCACCGGGCGGCGCGTGGGGCTCAACCGTTCGGTGAGCACGGTCGGCCCGGCCCTGGCCCTGAGCGTGGGTGCCGGGCTCGCCGTCGTGCTGGGCCCGCGCGAGGTGTTCCTCGTCCTCGGCGCCGCCGGTCTGGTGGCGGTGCCCCTGGCGTTGACGCTGCCGCGCGAGGTGGCGGCGGCGCCGGCGCCCGGCCGGGCGGCCACGACGCGGTGGCGCCCGTCCACGCTGAACGTGCTGTTCTTCACCGTCTCGGCTGTCGACGGCGCGTTCGCCATGACGCTCTCGCTGCTCCTCGCCGGCTCGCTCGCCGTGGGCTCGGCCATGCTGGCAGCCGGGCTGCTGCTCGCGGGGCAACGCGTCGCCGTCGTGGTCCTCTCGCTGGTCGCCGGACCGCTGATCGACCGCCTCGGCGCGCGTCGCCTGTTGACCCCCTGCGTGGTCGTCGTCGTCGCCGGCCTCGTCGGGCTTGGCTACGGCATCGTCTACCCGGCGGCGATCGCCATCATCGTGGCGCGCGCGTTTCTGTCCAACGTGGGCCCGGT
>JBGQLG010000230.1:0-8368 GCA_041499965.1 Methylomirabilia bacterium | reverse complement strand
GGCCGGGCGGCGCTCGGCACCTGGCTCTACCGCATCGCGGTCAACACGGCGCTGAACAAGCGGCGCGGCAAGCGCAACGAGCTCGAGCAGTCGCTGGAGGATCTGCTGCCGCGGTACCAGGAGGATGGTCACCGCCAGGGCGACCGCTCGTTCCTGGTGGCCGACTGGTCACAGATGCCGGACGAGACGCTGCTCTCGCGGGAGGGTTGCTCCGTCGTCCGTGCGGCCGTCGATCGGCTGCCCCAGCACTACCGCGCTGTCCTGCTGCTGCGCGACGTGGAGGAGCTGTCCAGCGAGGAGGTGTCGGAGATCCTCGGCGAGTCGGTCGCGTCGGTGAAGTCGCGCCTGCACCGCGCGCGCATGGCGTTGCGCGAGATGCTCACGCACACCTACGGCTCGGGCACTGCAGCGGCCGCGGCCGCCACGACCGCGCAGGCCGCGCTCACGAGCCCCAGGCCCACCGCCAGGCCAGCCCCCTCGGCCACGATGCCGATGAGCGGCGGCCCCGAGAGAAACCCCAGGTAACCGGTCGTCGCCACCGCCGCCAACCCACGCCCGGCGTCCACGCCGGGGGCTCGCGCCGCGGCACTGAACAGCACCGGGATGACGTTGGCGATTCCGAGCCCGACCAGCGCACAGCCGACGACCCCGGCCACCGGATGAGCCGCGAGCAGCGCGCCCGCCAGACCAACCGCCGCGACAGTACCGGAGGCGCGCAGCACCCGCCGCGGTCCGAAACGGCCGACCAGCGCGTCGCCCCCCAGGCGCCCTGCGGCCATGGCCAGCGAGAACGCGGCAAAGCCCACCGCCGCCACGGCCGGACTCGCGCCCAGCGTGTCGTGCAGGTAGACGGCGCTCCAGTCGCCCATCGCGCCCTCCGCCAGCAGCCCGAGCAGCGCCAGGAGCCCCAGCGCCAGGAGCGCGCGCGAGGGCCGGGCCAGCGCCGGCCCCGGTTGTCGGCGCTCGCGCGGCACGAGCCTCGGCAACGCGACCGCCACGGCGGCCAGCCCGACGAGCGCGGCAGCCCCGACGTGGGCGATGTCGCTCAGGCCGAGCGACATGACGCCGCTCGCCAGGAGCGCGCCCGCCACGCCGCCGAGGCTGAACAGCGCGTGGAAGGACGACATGATCGGCCGGCCGGCGCGCTGCTCCACGGCCGCGGCCTGGGCGTTCATCGAGACGTCGAGCAGGCCGTTGCACGCGCCCAGCACCGCCAGGCTCACCACGAGCGCCGGCAGGCTGGGGCTCAGCACCGGCAGCGGCATCGCCAGGCAGAGGGCGACGGCGGACGCCGCGCTCATCACCCGGCTGCCGGCCAGGCCGATCAGCCAGCCGGCCGCCGGCAAGGCCACCACCGCTCCGGCGGCCATGGCCAGCAGCACCAGACCGAGCTGGCCGTCGCCGGAGGTGAGGCGCGCCTTCACCGTGGGGATGTGCGGCAGCCAGCTGGCCAGCACCGCGCCGTTGACGAAGAACAGGATGGAGACGGCCAGGCGAGCGCGGCGCATGAGCCCTCTATGGGGCGCTGGGGCCCCTACCTGGCCGTGTCTAGGCCGCCGGCGGCCGGCCGAGAATCTGGCTGAGCACGCTCCGCACGTCGGCCAGCACGTACGGCTTGGCCAGGGCCGGCACCTGCGAGCGCTCCAGGAACGCGCGCGTCTGCGGGCTGAGGACGTCGCCCGTGATGAACACGAAGCGATGGCGCAGCGCGTGGCCGGACGCCTCCAGCGCCCGGTAGAGACCGGGGCCGTCGAGCACCGGCATTCGCAGATCGCTGATGATCAGGTCGGGGGCGCTCTGGCGCAGCCGCTCGAGCGCGATGGCACCGTTGGCGGCGATCTCGCTCTGGTGCCCGTCGATCGCCAGCAGCTCCGCCAGGACCTCGGCCACTTCCGGCTCGTCGTCGACGATCAGGATGTGGCAGCTCCGGCTCGGTGGCGGCGCGAGCGCCACGGGCTCGGGCGCCGCCGGGATTTCGGTCACCGGCAGCACGACGGTGAAGACGGCGCCGGTCCCGGGGTGCCCCTCGGCCGAGATGACTCCGCCATGAGACTCGACGATGCCCCGGCAGAGCGAGAGCCCCAGTCCGGTGCCCTGCCCGGTGGGCTTCGTCGTGAAGAACGGCTCGAACAGCCGGCGCTGGAGGGCGGGCGGAATCCCGGGGCCGGTGTCGGCCACCATCACGCTGACGCGACGGCCGTCCGCCTCCAGGCGCGTTCGCACTGTCACCCGGCGCTCCGAGGACAGGCCGCGCACCGCGTGGTGGGCGTTGGTGAGCAGATTCAGGACGACCTGCTGAAGCTGGTGGGGATCGGCCCACAGCGGGGGCAGCTCCGGCGCCAGGTCGACCGTGACGGTCACGCCGTCCACCCGGAAGGGGTAGGCCAGCAACTCGACGGTCTCGCTCACGATCTGGTTCAGCGACACCCGCCGCCGCTCGGGTGGATGCCGGCGCGCCAGGGCGAGGAAGTTCTTGACGAGGCGGGCGCACCGCTCCGCCGCCTCCACGATCTTCGCCGCGCGCTGCTCGGCGTTGCCGGGCCGGCTCTGCGCCAGCATGGTGCTGTGGGCGATGATCACCGAGAGGGGATTGTTCAGCTCGTGGGCGACACCGGCCACCAGCGAGCTGATGGCTGCGAGCTTCTCGCTCTGCCGGAGCGCCTCCTCCGTGCGCTTGCGCTCGGTGATGTCCTCGAGAACGCCCTCGAAGTACAGGACGCGGCCCGCCTCGTCGCGGACCCCGCGCACGCTCTGGGAGACCCAGATCACCTCGCCGTCCTTGCGGCGGCCCTGGCACTCGAAGCGGGTGACGACGCCGTCGTGGTCCAGCTGCCGGAGCAGGGCCCGGCGCTCCTCGGGGTCGACGTACAGTTGCCGTTCGATGTCGGCGACCGACGCCAGCATGTCGGCCGGTGAGTCGTAGCCGTAGATCCGGGCCATGGCCGGATTCACGAGCAGGTGACGGCCCTCGAGGGTCGAGCGAAAGATCCCCTCGACGGCGTTCTCGAAGATCCCCCGGTACTGTTGCTCGGCCGCCGTGACGCGCTCGCGGAGTCGGGCCTGGGCGAGCGCGATGGCGAGCTGGGCCGCGACCTCGCGCGCGATGCCGAGCTGCTCGGCCGAGTACTCGCGAGGCCCGCCTCCGAAGCTGAGTCCACCGATCAGCTCGCCCTCGGCAATCATCGGCACCACCATGTAGGCGTCGATCCCCGAATCGAGCAAGGCCTGCACGGCGGGGCCCGGGGCGAGCGCGCGCGTGTCGATGACCTGCACCTCGCCCCGGCGCAGCGCCTCGACGTCGCCCATGAGATCCAGGGAGTAGCGGACGCCGGGGCCGGTGTGCAGGCGACGGCGCCCGATCGCCGCCAGCCACTCGACCTCCCCGGCCTCGAGGTCGAACAGATTCACGATCGCGCGTGAGACCCCCAGCAGGTCTCGCAGCGGCTCGAGCACCGCCGCGGCGATGGCGGCCGGCGCCGCCGCCGCGATGATGGCCGCGTCGATCGCGTGCAGGATGCGCAGGCGCTGGGCGGACGTCGCCAGCGCCAGCTCGGCGCGCTTGCGCTCGGTGATGTCGCGCAGGAAGGCGCTGAAGCCCGGGGCACCCCCGACCCGCATCGGTGTGATCGCCAGCTCCACCGGAATTTCCACGCCGTCGCGCCGCAGCCCCGTGAGCTCGAGTCGCCGGCCCAGTACGGGGCCCTCCCCGGTCTCGCGGAACCGCGCCAGGCCACGTTCGTGGGCGGCCCGGTGCGCGGGCGGGATGATGGTCTCCGACAGCAGCCGGCCCTGGACCGCCTCGGCCGGCCAGCCGAAGATCGCCTCGGCCTGCGGATTCCAGCTCGTCACCCGGCCCTCGACGTCGATGGTGATGACCGCATCCAGCGCATGGGCAACGATCAGCCGCGTCCGCTCCGCACTCTCGCGGAGCGCCGCGTCCACGCGATCGACCTCCGCGATCCAGGACACCCGCCGCCCGGCCGGCGCGTCTCCGGCGGCCAGGGCCCCCGCGGTGTCCGCCAGGGAGGTGATGGCGCCGGCGATCCGGCGGCCGACGCCCAGCGCCAGGCCGGCGCCGACCAGGAGCAGGACCAGCCCACCGCCGGCGGCCGCCCACAGCGAGGTCCGCCGGGGCGCGTCCACCGTGGCCGCCGGGACGCCGATCCCGACGGTCCAGCCCGACAGCACCGATCGACTGTAGGCGCCGTACACGGAGACGCCGTCCCGGGTGATGTCCTGGAACGAACCTTGGGACACCGGGCCTTGACCGAGGCTGACGAACTTCGGGGTCGCCGGAGTTCCGAGCAGCTGCTCGATGCCGCGGGTGCGAGCCACGATGGTGCCCTTTCGATCGATGAGGGTCGCCACCGACTCGGCCGGCAGTCCACCCGCCGACAGGAGCTGACTGAGCAATTGCAGATTGAGCCGGGCGCCGATCACGTACTTGAGCCGGTCCTCCCGGGTGACCGGCACGGCGATGCCCACGACCGGCGTCTTCAGCACGAGGCCGACGAACAGGTCCGAGACGGCGGGGCGGCCGGTGACGATGGCTTGCTGGACGTCCACCAGACCGCGGGAGTCGGGAAGCGGAGCGCCGAAGGGCAGGGCGAGGTTGAAGAGCTGCTGTCCGGTATGGTCGAAGAGGTTGATCGTGCTCCAGGCGGGCCGGGCGCGCAGGACGCGGCCCGCCTCATCGTAAAAGCCGCGCAGATCGCCGGTGTCGAGATCTCTCGAGGTGGCGAGCGCGCCCAGCGTCGAGATCGACGCGTTCAGCTCCTGATCGACGGCGACCGTGAGGGCGCGGGCGGTGTCCCGGAAGCTCCCCTCCAGCAAGGCCCGCTGCTGCCGATCGAAGAGCGCGACCATGATGACCGCGAACAGCAGCATCGGCAGGGTCGAGGCGACGACGAGGGCGATCAGACGGAACCGGACACTCCTCGTCTGAGCGGGCATCGGCATGGATGGCCCCCGTGACGCGATTATCGCGCGAGTGGCGGTCTCCCTCGATCGAGATCCGCGAACGGCCGCCCTGTCAGGGCTTGGCGGCGTCGCCGGCCGAGCGGTCGATGCCGAGGAAGACGCGGTCGGTCGGGCGCCGCCAGCGGGCGGCGCCCAGGTCGGCCGGGAACTGGACGAGCGCCAGGGGATGCCCGTCGGGGTCGTGGAATGAAACCGTGCGAATGCCCCCCGTCTGCGGGTTCCAGTCGGGCCGCGGTGCCGGCGATTCGGGCCTGACGCCGTGGCGACGCAGCCAGAGGTACCCCTGGTCCAGATCGTTGACGACGATCGCCACGCGCCGGAGCGAGCGGCCCGCGGCGGGATCCTCGATCAGCTCGATCATCTCGTCGCCGAGCCGCATCCGTACGACGCGCACGCGCGAGCCCGGCCCCCGCAATTCCTGGTCCGACACGGTCTCGAAAAACAGCACGCGAGCGTAGAACTCCGCCGCGCGGCCTGCGTCGGCCACCGCCAGGGCCACGCCCTCAAGGGTGCGAACGCGCTCCACGCTCGGCCCCGAGGTGGCGGGCAGCAGGGGCGGTCCCAGCACACACGCCAGGGCGAGCAACACGGTAGCAGCACGGCGCCAGGACACGACACCCATCACGATTCATTGGACGCCCCGGGGGCGCCGCGCGTTTCACGATTTCTGGGATCAGGCCTTCTCCGGGGGGCCCGGCAGGGAGCGTCCGACCAGCGGGGCCTCCCGCACCGGTATCCGGAGCCGGAGCGACGACGGGACCAGACACGAGGCGTCGTCGCACGCCTGATAGTGCACGGTGACGCCGAGCACGTGGTCGCCACCACCTGGCGCAGCCGCGAACGTCAGGGGCACCGTGCCGCGCACCACGCCCTCATGGACCCATGGCCCGTCGTGGAAGCCCGTCCGGTCGAAGCGCCGCGGCGCGGGCCACCGCGCCGGCCCCACCTCGAGGCCGGGGATCGGGTCGATCTCGAGCGACAGTGGCGTGAGCCCCTGGCCGGCGGGCTTCCCGTAAACGTGGAAGCCGGACGTGATCGAGACCTCGATGGTGAGAGCCAGGCGCTGGAAGAACGCGTACGTCGGCGAGTCGAGCCAGGCCCGCGCGGTCAGCACGGGCTCGGCGGCGATGGCGATCGGTGCCGAGGGCTCCGTGAAGATCCCCAGGGCCTGGGCGATCAGACCACCGCCGGTCTCACGCTCCCGGTAGCTCTCGAAGAAGCGCTTGTCGGTGATGACGCCGTCCCGATCGAGCACGAACACGCCGGGGTACGGCAGATTCACGTGGCGCGGGTTCGGCGGGATGCCGTAGGCCGCGTGGTCCTCCTGGACGCGCTCGTTGATGAGCCCGAGCCCGCGCATCACGTGGCTGCCCTCGTCGGAGAGCAGCGGATACGTGATGCCGTGGGTGGCGGCGAACGCGTTCAGGATCTCGACGGCGTCGTAGCTGATGGCGAACAGCGCGACGCCGTGGACCGCCAGCGCGGGAGCGATCTGCTGCAGCTCGACGAGCTGCGTCTTGCAGAACGGTCACCACTCGGCGCTGCGGTAGAAGACGACCAGCGCCGGGCGGCCGGCGCGGTGGGTGTGCAGGTCCACGAGGGCGCCGGCCTGATCGGACAGGCGCACGTCCGGAAATCGCTGCCCGGCCTTGGGGCCGATCGCGCGGAAGTCTCTAGGCGGAAGGGGCATCGCTCTCCTCGCGGACTGACACCGTGCGGTCGCCGGCGCGGAGCGTGGCGTCCCAGGTGATCTGGATGGCGTCCTTCACGCTCTGATGCGCGGGACAGCCCTGGACGTGCACGGCGAGCGCCCGCTGCGTCGCCTCCTCGGCATCCGCCGGAATGGCCACGTCGTAGTGCACGTGGATCGACTTGATGCGGATCGTCTTGCCGATGCCCGAGATGCGGCCGTCCACCGTCGCGGTGTAGGTGTCACGGTCGAACGCGATCTTGCGCCCTGCCAGGGCGCCGCGAAGCGTGCCGTACATTCAGCCGGCCACGGCGGCCACGATGTGATCCAGCGTGGAGGCGATGGGCGGCCCTTCCTTGGCCCCGTAGTACTCGCGCAGCTTGCCCTGCACCCCGTACGTCACCGGCTCCGGCACCTCGCCCAGGAAGGCGCGGCGGTAGCCGTCACGAAACTCCAGGCGGGCGTGGGACACGTACTCGAAGTCCTCGGCCATGGTCGTCTCTCCTCGTCGCGTTCAGGGTTGGGTGATGCGCAGCGCGTGCCCGTCGGGATCGCGCAGCAACAGGCCGCGCGCAAAGCCCAGCGCCGGCTCGGCCGGGGTCACCACCGCCGGTGACAGCATCCCACACGCGCTGCCCCACGTCGCGCGCGGCACCGCCCCGGCGTCGCATGCTCGACGCGATGGGCCCGCAGCCGCTCGTAAGCACGGTTCATGTCGCTCACGATGAGCTCACCACGTCGGCGAAGCCCTGGGGGGGGGAGGTCCCGGCCGGATCGACGGGTTGCCTCGGCGCCGGCCCGGGATTAGAGTGCAGCCACTCTGGTCGCGGGAGGATCACCCATGTGCGTTGACAATGATTCTCGACCCCCCATCACCCCGATCGCCGGCGGCTCGGCCGGTGGCCGTGACCTCAAGCTGACCGCCGCCGACGGCACCCGCTTCATGGCCTACGCCGCCCGCGCGGCCAAGCCCAGCGGCGCCGGCATGCTGGTGATCCCCGACGTGCGGGGACTGCACCAGTACTACAAGGACCTGACCGACCGCTTCGCCGAGGTGGGCGTGGACGCGGTGGCCGTCGACTTCTTCGCGCGCACGGCCACCACCGAGGACCGCGGCGAGAAGTTCGAGTTCATGCCCCACGTGGGCCAGACGACGCCCGAGAATCTGCAGGCCGACTTCACGGCGGCGGCCGCCTACCTGCGCGGCCCCGACGGCGGCCAGGTGCGCTCGCTCTTCACGGTCGGCTTCTGCTTCGGCGGCGCGCTCGCATATCTGCAGGCGGCCAGCGGCCTCGGCTACGCCGGCGTCATCGGCTTCTACGGCTGGCCGCTCGGCCTCAAGCGGTGGCCCGACCGGCCCAAGCCCATCGACGCGGCGCCGCGCTACAAGGGTGCCGTGCTGTCGATCTTCGGCGGCGCCGACGAGGGCATCCCCCAGGCCGACGTCGACGCCTTCGACGCCGCCCTGCGCAAGGCCAGCGTCAAGCACGACGCCACGGTCTACCCCGGCGCCCCGCACAGCTTCTTCGACCGGAAGTTCACGGAGTTCGCCGACGCCTCGGCGGACGCGTGGAAGCGCGTGCAGGCATTCGTGGGTCAGAACACCAAGCCCTGACGCTCACGCGCGCCGGAGGGACCCCGATCCTCTCCGGCGCGCCTTCCGTCGTCATGCGCGCTCAGCTCCCCGGGCGCGTCCGC
>JBGQLG010000229.1:0-8456 GCA_041499965.1 Methylomirabilia bacterium | reverse complement strand
GTACGTCGGTGGCCAGGCTGTATTCCCAAGTCGTGCCGGGCTGATAGATCAGCGGAATCCTGGCGAGGCGGTCGACCTGTTCTGTGCCGGTCATGTCACGGACGTCGAACTCGATGACGCCGGGCTTGAACAGCCCCGCCTTGGCGAGCGCGTCCTTGACGGCGGCGTTCTGCGTCAGCTCGCCGTAGGGCAGGCCGGCGGTGTGGCGCAAGAGATCCTGCACGGTCATGGCCCGTTGGGCCGCGACCTCACCGCCGCCGGTCGACACCTTCACGTCCTTGAAGGCCGGAAGCCACCTGGCGACCGGATCCATGAGCTGGAGCGTGCCGTCCTCGACCAGGACCATGGCGCCGACCGAGACGATGGGCTTGGTCATGGAGTAGATCCGGAAGATGGCGTCGGTCCGCATGGGCTCGGCGCCCTTCGGATCGCGCACGCCCAGGGCGGTCGCGTAGACCAGCTTGCCCTTGCGCGCGATCATCATGACCGCGCCGGGCAGCTTCTTGTCCTCGATCTCCTTGCGGAAGGCGGCGGTGAGACGCGTCAGTCGCGCCGTCGACATGCCCGCGCTTTCCGGCGACGCGGCGGTGATCGAAGACGCGCCCGGCGCGGTGGCGGCAGGCGACGCGGCACGCTGGGCATGAGCAGCGGTCGGCGCGAACAGCGTGGCGAAGGTGGCCACGAGCAGCACGCGCGACCATGGACGGTGTCGCAAGCTCATACTCATGGACGCCCCTCCTCGGTGGACTGGGCGCCCAGTGTACCCGAGGACTTCCCCTTGACGACGGGGGACCGATGTCTTACCAATTGGGCAGCCGGGCACGGATACCGGCCTACGCTTTCCTGGACGTGACGCGAGGAGGGACCATGGACGCTCCCGATCGCTCCCGATCATTTGCCGAGATGCACCGCCGGACATTTCTCAAGACCGCGGGCGTGGTGGGCGCCACCGCCGGGCTCGAGGGCATCCTGGCCGCCCGGAGGGCGCCGGCCTTTGGCCAGGCCACCAAGATCCACCTGCTCCAGTGGGTGGACTTCATTCCCGAGGGCGACGTGGAGGTGAAGCGCCAGGTCGCCGAGTACAACAAGCAGATGAAGGTCGAGGTGGTGTTCGAGACGATCAACGCCAACGACCTCCAGGCCCGCATCACGGCGGCGATCCAGTCCGGGGCCGGAGCCGACATCATCATGATGCTTCACAACTGGCCCCACCTCTACGCGGGCGGCCTCGCCGACGTCTCGGACCTCTGCGACTGGAAGGCGTCGGACCAGGGC
The DNA here is from genome assembly GCA_041499965.1 of Methylomirabilia bacterium. Taxonomy (GTDB): domain Bacteria; phylum Methylomirabilota; class Methylomirabilia; order Rokubacteriales; family CSP1-6; genus AR5. Next base: position 7,181 of record JBGQLG010000229.1, on the reverse strand, counting down.
GGGTACTATCCGCACTCCGGCGCCGCCGCGAAGGTCGGCAGCCGCTGGCTGGGGCTGCCGTACTTCACTGGAGCGCCGCTGATCGCCTACCGCAAGTCGTGGTTCGCCGAGGTCGGCGCCATCCAGCCGCCCAAGACGCTCGAGGAGTACAAGAAGATCGGCACCGCCCTCAAGAAGAAGGGCAAGCCGCTCGGCCAGACGCTCGGCCACACTTTCGGTGACGCCCCGGCGTGGACGTACCCGTTCACGTGGACGTTCGGCGGTGCCGAGACCGATCCCAGCGGCAAGAAGGTCGTGCTCAACTCCAAGGGCACCCTCGAGGCGGTGACGTGGATGACCGACCTCTGGAAACAGGCGTGCGACGAGAGCGCACTGGCCTGGGACGACACCAACAACAACCGTGCCTTCCACGCCGGTGAGATCAGCGCGACGCTCAACGGCGCCTCGATCTACATCTTCGCCAAGCGCAATCCCGACAAGGTGAAGAACGACAAGGGCGAGCCGATGTGGCCCGACATCGGGCACATGGCGATTCCTGACGGCCCTAGCGGCCGCACGCCTCCTTACGCGGTGGCCTTCTCCCATGCCGTCATGAAGTATTCGAAGAACCAGAAGGCGGTCAAAGAGTTCTTGAAGTGGTTCCACGGCAAGGAGCAGTTCGCCAAGTGGTTCGAGATCGAGAACGGCTACGCGCTCGGCGCCGCCACCTCCTGGGAGAGCCACCCCATGTGGGACCGCATCGACGACGCGCTCAAGCCGTTCCGCACCTCGCCGCGCGGCACGCGCCTGCTCGGCCACGCCGGGCCCCCGACCGCCAAGGCGACCGAGGCGTACTCGAAGTACGTGATCACCGACATGTACGCCAAGGCCGCCCAGGGGACGCCGCCGGCCGAGGCGGTGAAGTGGGCGGAGGGCGAGCTGAAGAAGATCTACGAGACGTAGGAGGGGCGGCACCCATGAACGCGCTCACGCAGAGCTGGCCGGAGGTGGACACCCTCCCCCTGGACAGGATCGACGTCGCCGATCCGCGCCTCTACCAGGAGGATCTCTGGCCACCCTACTTCGCGCGGCTGCGGCGCGAGGCCCCGGTGCACTACTGCCCCGCGAGCGCGTACGGCCCGTACTGGTCGGTGACGAAGTTCAAGGACATCATGACCGTCGAGGTGAACCACGAGGTCTACTCGTCGGCGGCCGAGCTCGGCGGCATCCAGGTCGAGGATCAGCCCAAGGCCATGGACCGGCCGAGCTTCATCCGCATGGACCCGCCGAAGCACACGCAGCAGCGCCGGGTGGTGGCGCCCATCGTGGCCTCCGCCAATCTCGCCAACCTCGAGGGCACCATCCGTGAGCGGACCGGGCGCGTGCTGGACGACCTGCCGCGCCACGAGACGTTCGATTGGGTGGACCGCGTCTCGATCGAGCTCACCACGATGATGCTCGCCACCCTGTTCGATTTTCCGTTCGAGGATCGGCGCAAGCTCACATGGTGGTCCGATGTGGCCGTCGCCAACGTGAGCGCGCCCGACGCCCCGGTTCACTCCGAGGCCGAGCGATTCGCCGAGCTGAAGGGCATGGCCGAGTACATGGGCCGCCTGTGGGCCGAGCGGGCCAACGCGCCGCCGACGTTCGATCTCCTGTCGATGCTCGCGCACGGCCAGGCCACGCGGGAGATGCCGCTGCGCGAGTTCATGGGCACCCTGGGCCTGCTGATCGTCGGCGGCAACGACACCACGCGCAACACGATGAGCGGCGGCCTGCTCGCGCTGCACCGCCACCCCGACCAGTGGCGCAAGCTGCGCGAGAACCCGGCGCTCATGCCGGGCCTGGTGCAGGAGACCATCCGCTGGCAGACGCCGGTCATCCACATGCGGCGCACGGCCCGCGACGACGCCGAGCTCGGTGGCCAGCGCATCCGCGCCGGCGACAAGGTGGTGATGTGGTACGTCTCGGGCAACCGGGACGAGGAGGTCATCGACGACCCCGAGGGCTTCGTCATCGACCGGCCGCGGCCGCGACACCATCTGTCCTTCGGCTCCGGCATCCATCGCTGCGTGGGCGACCGGCTGGCCGAGCTGCAGCTGCAGATTCTGTGGGAGGAGATTTTGAAGCGTGACCTCGAGATCGAGGTGGTCGGCGAGCCGGTGCGGGCCTACTCGAATTTCCTGCGCGGGATCAAGTCGCTGCCGGTCCGGATCGTGAGGTGATCTAAGGCCGGGGCGCACAATGTCCTTCCTCCAGTCCCGACCCGGGTCGGCGCGCGAGGGCCTCGGCCAGCCGATCCTCCGCAAGGAAGACGCGCGCCTGCTCGTCGGCGGCGGCTGCTATAGCGACGACGTCAACCTGCCCGGCCAGGCCTACGCGTGCTTCGTGCGCTCGCCCCACGCGCACGCGCGCGTCGGGCGCGTCGAGACCGCGGCCGCGCGCGCCACGCCGAGCGTGATCGCGGTGCTCACCGGCGCCGACGCCGCCGCCGATGGCGTCAAGCCCCTCACGCACAGCCCGATGCCGGCGAATCCCCACGAGGAGATCATCCGCCGCCACCACGTGGCCTTCATCGCCCCGCATCCGCCGATGCCCGCCGACCGCGTGCGTTTCGTGGGCGAGATCGTGGCCATGGTCATCGCCGACACCCCCGCGGCCGCGCGTGACGGCGCCGAGCGCGTCGTCGTGGAATGGATGCCGCTGCCGGCGACGACGGCCAGCCTGGCCGCCGCCGCCCCCGACGCGCCGATCCTCTACGACGGGACCACGTCGAACGTGTGCGTGGACGCGGAGGTCGGCGATGCCGCGACCGTGGCCGCGGCGTTCGCGGGGGCCGCCCACGTGGTGCGGCTCGAGACGTGGGTCCAGCGAGTCACCGGCGTGACGATGGAGCCGCGCGCGGCCGTCGGCGCCTGGGAGGGGGAGAGCGGACGCTTCACCGTCCATGCCGGCGCCGGCGGCCTGGGGCGGACGCGGACCGGCGTGGCCGGTGCGCTCGGCGTTCCCGAGAGCGCCGTGCGGGTGGTGGCCCGCGACGTCGGCGGTAATTTCGGGACGCGCAACAGCTGCTATCCCGAGTTCGCGCTGGTCGCCTGGGCTGCGCGGCGCGTCGGTCGGCCCGTGAAATGGACGGGCGAGCGGCGGGAGGCGTTCCTGGCCGACTATCAGGGCCGCGATCTCGTGTCGCACGCCGAGCTGGCGCTCGACGCCGCCGGCACCTTCCTGGCGTTTCGCGGCGTCAACACGAGCAACGTCGGCGCTCACGTCGTCTCCTTCCACCCGCTCAACAAGGGCCTGGCGATCGCGACCACGGTGTATCACGTTCCGGCCGTGTCGATGCGCGGGCGGGCCGTCGTCACCAACACGTCGCCGACCACGCCGTACCGCAGTGCGGGCCGGCCCGAGGTCATGTTCGTGATGGAGCGGCTGATCGACCTCGCCGCTCGCCGTCATGGCTTCGATCGCCTCGACCTGCGACGGCGCAACCTGGTGCCGGCCAGCGCGATGCCGTACCGGAACGGCCTCGGCGTGCTGTACGACAGCGGCGACTATCGGGCGGCGCTGGATCGAGCGGCGGCGCTCGCGGACTGGGCGGGATTCGAGACGCGCCGAGCCGAGGCCCGCCGGCGTGGGCGCTATCGGGGAATCGGGGTCGCCAACTATCTCGAGCTCAACACGGGCGATCCGCGTGAGCGCGCCCACATCACGGTGCGTCCGGAGGGGCAGATCGACCTGGTCCTGGGGACGCTCTCGTCCGGTCAGGGCCACGCGACCAGCTTCGCGCAGCTCCTGGTCGAGTGGTTCGGCGTGAGGCTGTCCGAGGTACGGCTGATCACCGGCGATACCGACGTGACCGTCGTCGGCGGGGGAGCGCATTCCGCGCGGGCGCTTCGGCTCGCCGCGGTGGTGATGGCCAAGGCGTCGGATCAGATCGTCGAGAAGGGTACGCGGATCGCCGCGGGGTTGCTGGAGGCGGCGGAGGCCGACATCGAGTTCTCCGCCCGACGCTTCCGCGTGAAGGGCACCGACCGCTCGGTCGATCTGTACGAGGTGGCGGCCGCCGGCCCGCTCGAGGGGCTGAGCGACGAAATCCTGACCGCGCCGTCCTTCCCGTACGGCTGCGCGGTGTGCGAGGTCGAGGTGGACCCCGAGACCGGCGTGGTCGAGGTGGTGCGGTACACCACCGTGGACGACTGCGGCCGCGCCGTCAATCCGATGATCCTCCACGGCCAGACGCACGGCGGCATCGCCCAGGGCGTGGGACAGGCGCTGTGGGAATCGTGCGCGTATGACCCCGAGACGGGCCAGCTGCTGTCGGCAACGCTGATGGACTACGCGCTGCCCCGCGCCGCCATGCTGCCGGCCTTCACGACGGAGATCAGCGAGGTGCCCTCGACGTCTCACCCGCTCGGCTTGCGCGGCGGTGGCGAAGGCGGAACGACGCCGGCCCTGGGCGCCGTGGTGAACGCGATCGTCGACGCGCTCGCCGACCTGGGTGTCGAGCACGTCGAGCTGCCGGCGACCCCGGAACGCGTCTGGCAGGCGATCCGGGACGCCGGCATCAGGGGGTGACATGAACCCCGGGAGTTGGCTGCAGGAGCAGCTCTTCGAGCGTCGCATCGTGCTCGTCACCGGCCGGCTCGACGATGAGGCGGCAGCCAAGGCGGCGGCGACACTCCTGGCGCTGGACGCCCGCGGGGATCGGCCTATCGAATTCCACCTGGACAGCCCCGACGGCGCGCTCGGGGCGACCTTTGTCCTGATCGACATGGCCGACACGCTGCGGTCGCCGCTGCACGTCCTCTGCCGGGGTCAGATTGGTGGCCCGCCCATCGGCGTGATCGCGACCGCTGATCACCGCGCCGCCACGCCACACACGCGGTTCCACCTCTCCCAGCCGACGGCGCGGTTCGCCGGCACCCCGGATGAGATCGCCGCGCAGAACCGCCAGCAACAGGAGCTGCTCTGGAAGCTCTACGGCCGCCTGGCCCGGCGCACCGGCCGGCCCGCGGAGGAGATCGCCGAGCATATGCGGCGCGGACGCTATCTCGACGCACAGGACGCGCTCGCCTACGGCCTCATCGACGAGATCACTGCTGCCGGGTAGCCGCGTTCCCATGACTCTGCTCGAGCGGGAGCCATTGCTGGAGGCCCTGGCCGCCGCGCTGCGCGAGGCGGCCGGCGGCGGTGGGCGCGTGGCGCTGGTCTACGGCGAGGCGGGAATCGGCAAGACCACGCTCGTCGATGCCTTCGCCCGTGAGCACGCGGGCCCCGGCCGCGTGCTGCGGGGCGCCTGCGACTCGCTGCTCACGCCACGCCCCCTGGGACCGGTCTACGACATCGCCGGGGACGCGGGGCCCGCGCTGCGCGAGTCGCTCGAGGCGGGTGCGGCCCCGGCCGTCCTCTTTCCGGCGGTCCTCGCGGAGCTGGGGCGCCGGCCGCCCGTGATCGCGATCCTCGAGGATCTGCACTGGGCGGACGAGGCGACGCTGGATCTCGTCATCTACGCTCTCCCCCCTTGCGTTCCCGCGGATCGCAACCCTGTTTACTTGCCAACGATCATGTCGAGGTCGATGGCATTGCCCATCGCAGCGTACCCGGCCCGGTTCGGGTGGATCTTGTCGCCAGGGCCGCCGACGGTGGAGTTGGGCTGATACACCGCCTTCAACTCGCCCGTCGCCGGGTCGAGCGTGACGACATCGAAGTCGATCACGCCGTCGAAGATGCCGGCGCTGCGGATGAACTGGTTGTATTCCTTGCGTTTCGCATCGACTTCCGGCGTGCCGTGCGCAGGCGTGCTATTCAACGCGCCGGTCACTGTCGCCATGTAGATGCGCACACCCGGGATGCCCGCACGCAAGCGCTTCACCCCCTCCCGCACGCCGTCGGACACCGCCTCTACTGTGGCGCTGCCGGGGCCGAAATCGTTGATCCCTTCGAGCCAGATGACGGTCGAGACACCCGGCAGGCTGATCACGTCGCGCTGCAGCCGATCGAGCGCCGAAGGCCCGCCCGGGGTCGCCTTGGCCGCATAGTCGCGTGGTCCGACGACCTCGTTGCCGCCGATGCCCTCGTTCACGACAACGAAACGATTGCCGGCCATCGCATGCAGGCGGCGCGCAAGGACATCGGGCCAGCGATCGTCCCCGTTCAACGTCGACGCCGAGCCGTCGGTGATCGAATCGCCGAACGCGACGATCACGCGCGTCGTGCGCGGCGCCGTCATCTGAATCTGGTCCAGGAAATACCAGGACGCGGACGACATCGAGAACGCGGATTCGCCATCGTCGCCGCCATGCGCACCGGCGCCCGGCGCAGTGATGTACGACGTGGTGAGCGCCTTGGCGTGCCACGTCATCGGGCCGCTTTCGCCCACGACATGAAAGCTCACGGCAAGGCGGCGGCCCGTCAACATCGGGTCGGCGGCGTTCTTCACAAACGGCAGCGAAACCGCGTCGGAGAGCACATCCTTGCCGGGCGCGACGGTGACGTTTTTCTTGCCGCCGAACGTAATCGCACGACCGGTGCCGGCCAGCACCGCGCTGCCGCTGGTCTGCAAAGCGATGTACCCGCCGTCGAAGGTGACGGGCTGCGTGCCGAACGCGTTGGACAGGCGAATGCGCGCCTGGTTGCCCCAGATATCCGGCCGCACGATCAAGCGGAACGATTGGTCGACCGCGCCGCGCGCGGGGTCCGGGAATGCAAACTTGAGCTCGGGCTGAGCGGTCGGATAGCCGACCGGGTAAGGGCCATGCGCCGACGCGGCCCACGCGGCGACCCAGTGCTGTGCTTGCGCGGGCGCGCCTGCGGCTTGAGTGACCTGACTGATCGCGATGAAAGCGAAGATGAATCCGAAGGCGAACTGCGCGAATCGGCGCGCCAACGCCTGGGTTGCGAACGCTTGCATGGTCCCCTCCCTTGTGTTGCTGTACGCCGTCCAGAGCGACGCACCGGCTGGGGATGCCCCATCCTGATTGTCACGCTACCGACCCAGCCCAATGCCGAAATGCCGTCGGTGTCGAACATCCAGTTCACCGGGCGCGCTTCTCGCGCGGCGGGCGCACCGCAGCGTCCGCGCGACGGTCCGTCCACCCGGGTTGATCGCGCGGCGCGAGTTCAATCGGGCGGTACGTAGGGCCCGGGGATGAACCAGAGTTCCGGTCGCTCCCGCTGGCGCACCGACAGTGGGAGAGTATGTC
>JBGQLG010000228.1:0-8599 GCA_041499965.1 Methylomirabilia bacterium | reverse complement strand
CTTCACCGCCGCCCAGGTCCAGCAAGTCGTCACCGCCGGCGCCCGCGCCGTCCTGGTCGGCGAGGGCCTGGTGCGAGCCGACGACGTCGCCGCCAAGATCCGCGAGCTGACGCTGACGGGAGCCCCGAGTTGAGTCTCGCGCGTCGTCCGACGCCGGCCGAGTCCGGAACCGGAGTATTGAGTTGAGACACGCGCGTCGTACCAGCCCGCGCGAACCGGGGCGGACATGGGGGGGGCGTCTCGCCCCCCCCATGCCTCAACAGCGTCTCGCCCCCCCCATGCTCCAACAATGACGCGTGTAAAAATCTGCGGCATCACGAACCTGGACGACGCGCGCGTCGCCGTCGACGCCGGCGCCGACGCGCTCGGCTTCATCTTCGTCGAGAATACGCCGCGCTTTGTCACCCCCGAGCAGGTCGCGCCGATCGTGCGCGCGCTGCCGCCGTTCGTGACGCCGGTTGGCGTGTTCTGGGACCACGCCAGTGGCCACGTGAAGGCGGTGGCCGAGGCGTGCGGGCTGCGGGCGCTGCAGTTCCACGGTGACGAGCCGCCGGAATCCCTCACCGGGTACGCGCTGCCCGTGATCAAGACGATCAAGCTGCCGCCCGTGTCCACGATCGACGGGCTGCCCGAGTTCCGCATCGCCGGGTTCATCGACGCGCTCCACTATCGCAACGTCGTCTCCGCGCTGCTGCTGGACACGACCGCGCGCTGGAGCGAGGGCGAGGCGCGAGAGACGCTGGCCTGGCAGCGCATCCGCATGATGGGCGGCCGCCACGACAGCCGCCTGCACATCATCCTGTCCGGGGGCCTCACCCCCGACAACGTCGCCGAGGCCGTGCGGATCGTCCGCCCGTTCGCGGTGGACGTGAATTCCGGCGTGGAGGCGCGGCCCGGCAAGAAGGACGCCGACAAGGTCCGGCGCTTCGTGGCGCAGGCGCGCGCGGCATGACGACGCTGCCCGACGCCGGCGGTCACTTCGGCCGGTTCGGCGGCCGGTTCGTGCCGGAGACGCTGATGGCGCCGCTGATCGAGTTGGAGAAGGCCTACGCGGCGGCCCGGCGCGATCGAAGATTCCAGCGGCGCCTGCAGGGGCTCCTGCACGACTACGCGGGCCGTCCCACGCCGCTCTACTTCGCCGAGCGCCTCACCGAGCACTGCGGCGGCGCCCGCATCTGGCTCAAGCGCGAGGACCTGTGCCACACCGGCGCCCACAAGATCAACAACGTGCTGGGCCAGGCGCTGCTGGCCGAACGGATGGGCAAGCGTCGCCTCATCGCCGAGACGGGCGCCGGCCAGCACGGCGTGGCCAGCGCCACCGCCGCCGCGCTGCTCGGGCTTTCCTGCGAGGTCTACATGGGCGCCGAGGACGTCGAGCGCCAGGCGCTCAACGTCTTCCGCATGAAGCTGCTCGGCGCCCGCGTGATCCCGGTGCAGGCCGGCAGCCGCACCCTGAAGGACGCGGTCAACGAGGCGCTGCGTGACTGGGTCACCAACGTGCGCACGACGTACTACCTGCTCGGCTCGGCGCTGGGTCCGCACCCGTACCCGATGATGGTGCGCGACCTGCACACGGTCATCGGCCGGGAGACGAAGCGCCAGGCCCGGCGGGCGCTGCGCCGGCTGCCGGATGTCCTCGTGGCCTGCGTCGGCGGCGGCTCCAACGCGATCGGCCTGTTCCACCCGTTCATCGGCGATACACGCGTGCGCATCGTGGGCGTCGAGCCGGGCGGCGCCGGCATCGCCACCGGCCGGCACGGGGCCACCATGACGGCCGGCCACGTCGGCGTGCTGCACGGGGCCATGAGCTATCTCCTGCAGAACGACGACGGCCAGATCGCCGTCGCGCACTCGATCTCGGCCGGCCTGGACTATCCCGGCGTCGGTCCCGAGCACGCCTACTATCGCGACGCCGGCCGCTTCGAGTTCGTCTCGATCACCGACGAGGAGGCGCTGGAGGGCTTTCAGGCGCTCACGCGGCTGGAGGGCATCATGCCGGCGCTGGAGTCCGCCCACGCGGTGGCCCACGCCATGCGGCTGGCCAAGACGCTGCCGCGCAGCAAGACGATCGTGGTGGGGCTGTCGGGCCGCGGCGACAAGGACGTGCACGTCGTGGCCCAGGCGCTCGGCACGGAGCTGGCGTGAGCCGCATCGACGACGTGTTCGCGCGGCTGCGGGCCAAGGGCGAGCGGGCGCTCGTCGCCTACCTCATGGCCGGCGATCCCTCGCTGGCCGAGACGGAGCGGCTGGTGGTCGAGGCCGAGCGGCGCGGCGCCGACGTGGTCGAGCTGGGTGTGCCGTTCTCCGATCCGCTCGCCGACGGCCCCGTCATCCAGCGGGCCGGCCTGCGCGCGCTGGCCGCCGGCACCAGCCTGCCGCGCGTGCTCGAGATGGTGTCCGGCCTCCGCGCCCGCGTGCGCGTGCCGCTCGTGCTGATGACCTACTACAACCCGATCCTGGCCTTCGGTCTCAAGGGCTTCGCCCGGACGGCCGTCGACGCCGGCGCCGACGGCGTCATCGTGCCCGACCTGCCGCCCGAGGAGAGCGAGCCGCTGCGCGCGGAGGCGGTGCCGGCCGGGCTGGACCTGATCCACATGGTGGCGCCCACCTCGACCCCGGCGCGCGTGAAGATGATCGCGCGGCTCAGTCGGGGCTTCGTCTACGTCGTCTCGCTCGCCGGCGTCACCGGCGAGCGGCGCGAGCTGCCCAAGGAGCTCGATGCCCAGATCCGCACGCTACGCCTGGTGACGACCAAGCCGGTGTGCGTCGGCTTCGGCGTCTCCACGCCCGAGCAGGTGGGGGCGGTCGGCCGCATCGCCGACGGCGTCGCGGTCGGCTCGGCCATCGTCCGAGCCATCGAGCAGCACGCGGGCACCGCCGCCTTGGTCGAGGAGTTCGGCGCGCTCATCGCGTCGCTGAAGGCGCCGCTGCGGACGGGAGGGAAGGGGGCCTAGCCCCGCCGGCCATGGCCTGGTTCCGCCGCAAGCCGGAGGAGACCGCGGGGACACCTCGCAAGGTCGTCATCGCCGAGGGGCTCTGGATCAAGTGCGAGTCGTGCAAGGAGATCATGTATCGCGTCGAGGTGGAGAAGGCCGGGCGCGTCTGCCCGAAGTGCCACTATCCCTTCCGCATCTCCTCGCGCGAGCGCATCGCGCTGCTCGCCGACGGCGGCAGCTTCGAGGAGTCCCAGGCGGCGCTGAGCAGCGTCGACCCGCTGGGCTTCAAGGACACCAAGCGGTACCGCGACCGGCTGCGCAGCGCCCGGCAGAAGACGTCGATGGAGGAGGCCGTCGTCACCGGCCTGGCCCGCATCGGCGGCTATCCCGTCATGCTGTGCGTGTTCGAGTTCGCGTTCCTGGGCGGCAGCATGGGCTCGGTGGTGGGCGAGAAGCTGACGCGGGGCATCGAGCTGGCCATCGACAAGCACGTGCCGGTCGTCATCGTCTCCGCCTCGGGCGGCGCCCGCATGCAGGAGGGCATCCTGTCGCTCATGCAGATGGCCAAGACGTCGGCCGCGTTGGCCCGGCTGGCCGAGGCGCGGCTGCCCTACCTCTCGGTGCTGACCGATCCGACCACCGGCGGCGTCACCGCCAGCTTCGCGATGCTGGGCGACGTCAACCTGGCCGAGCCGCGCGCGCTCATCGGCTTCGCCGGCCCCCGCGTCATCGCGGAGACGATCCGCCAGCCGCTGCCCGAGGGCTTCCAGCGCGCCGAGTTTCTGCTGGAGCACGGGCAGCTCGACCTCATCGTCGAGCGCCGCGAGCTCAAAGAGACCCTCCGCAAGCTCCTCGCCTTCTTCGCCGATCAGCCCACGCCGCCGGCATGACGTATGCCGAGGCGGTCGGCCGGCTCCTCGCCCTGCGCGGCGGCGAGTACGCCGGGATGCGTCCGGGCCTCGAGCGCATCGAGGCCCTGCTGGACGCGCTGGGGCGTCCCGAGCGGGCCTACACGCTGGCCCAGGTCGGCGGCACCAATGGCAAGGGCTCGACCTCGGCCATGCTGGCCGCCATCCTGCGCGCCGACGGCCGCCGGGTGGGGCTGTTCACCTCGCCCCACCTCGTGTCCTTCCGCGAGCGCATCCGCGTGGACGGCCAGGCGATCGGCGAGGACGCGGTCGTCGACGGCGTCGAGGCGCTCGGCACGCAGATCGCGCGCGTGGACGCCACCGTCTTCGAGGCGACGACCGCGCTCGGGCTCGATCACTTCGCCCGCGAGCGTGTGGACGTCGCCGTGCTGGAGGTCGGCCTCGGCGGCCGCGTCGATTCCACGACCGTCGGCCGGCCCGTGGTCGAGGCGCTCGGTCCGATCGACATCGATCACCGCGAGTTCCTCGGCGACACGCTGGCGGCGATCGCCGCCGAGAAGGCCGCGATCTTCCGCTCCGGCACCGCCGTCTCCGCCGCCCAGCCCCCCGAGGCCGAGGCCGTCGTGGTGGCGCAGGCGGCCCGGGCCGGCGTCCCGCTGCTGCTGGAGGGTCGCGACCTCTCGGTCGCCGTCCGCGCGCGGAGCCTCGACGGGCAGCGGATCGACTGCGCGGGACCCGGCTGGCGGCTTGACGATCTCCGCCTGGGTCTGCTCGGCGCCTATCAGCCGGGCAACGCGCTGCTGGCGGTGACGGCCGCGCGCGTGCTGGGCGCCGGCGAGCGGGCGATTCGCGAGGGCCTGGCCCGGGCGCGCTGGCCCGGTCGCTTCGAGGTCCGGCGCCGCGCCGGCGGCTGGCTGGTGCTCGACGGTGCCCACAACCCGGCCGGCGCCCGCGCGCTGGCGTCCTCGCTCGGGACCTACTTCGGCGACACGCCGGTGACGCTGGTCTTCGGGGTGCTGCGCGACAAGGACGCTGCGGGTATCCTGCAACCCCTGCTGGCCCGGGCGCGGCGCGTGATCCTGGCGTCGTTTCCCAGTCCCCGCGCCGTGGCTCCGGCCGATCTGCGGGCGCTGGTGCCGGCCTCGCATCGGCCGGCCGAGGCGCCGTCGGTGGCCGAGGCGCTCGCGCTGGCCGAGGCGGACGGCGAGGCGTCGCTGGTGTGCGTGGCCGGCTCGCTGGCGCTCGTCGGCGAGGCGTTGCGCCATCTCGACGGGGGTGATAAACCTTGCCCGGTCGAAACGCCGCTGAGAGCATGAGGCCGCTTTCGTGACGAGAGTTTTCGAGACACGTTGAGAACGCCACTGTGCGGCGCGGTCCTGCTCGCGGCCGCCCTCCTCGGGGCCGCCGCGTGGCCGTCGCCGTCGCCCGCCCAGACCCCCCAGGTCCCGGTCGTCGTCCCCACCGCCGGCGGCGACGTGTCGGTGCTCGCCGATCGCCTGGAGGAAGTCGGACCCGACCACTTGCTGGTGGCCACCGGCAACGTCGAGATCACCCGGGGGAAAACGCGCCTGATCGCCGACCGGGTGGAGATCAACCGCGACACCGGGGACGCCGTCGCCCAGGGCCGGGTGGTCTTCTACGACGGCGAGGACCAGCTCACCGGCCGGCGCATCGACTACAACCTCAAGACCGGCACCGGGGTGATCTACGAGTCCGAGGCGCGGGTGGCGCCGTTCTACCGCATCAGCGGCGAGCGCATGGACCGGCTGGGCGAGAGCGTCTATCACATCCAGCGCGGCGTGTTCACCACCTGCGAGGACGACCCGCCGACCTGGGCGGTCAAGTTCGGCTCCGCCAACGCCGACCTCGAGGACTTCCTCTACGGCACCGACGCCTCGTTCTGGGTCAAGGACATCCCGCTGATCCCGTTCTTTCCGTTCTTCGCCGCCGCCATCCGGCGGGAGCGCCAGACCGGGTTCCTGTTCCCGAAGTTCGGCAACTCCAGCAGCAAGGGCTTCCAGCTCGAGCTGCCGTTCTACTGGGCCATCTCGGACAGCGCCGACGCGACCATCACGCCGATCATCTACACCTCACGCGGCGTCGGCTTCACCGCCGAGTCCCGCTACGTGCTGTCCGACACCCAGCGGGGCGGCGGGCACGGCTTCCTGCTGCAGGAGTCGGAGCGCAACGGCGCCACCCGGGGTCTCGCCAGCGTCCAGCACGACTGGAAGATTGCCCCGGGCCTGACGCTCAAGGTCGACGTCAACGCCGTCACCGACGACAAGGTGCTGAGCGAGTACGGCGACCGCCTGCAGCAGCGCAGCGCCCAGCGGGTGGAGTCCAACATCTTCCTGACCCGCACCTGGGAGTCGTGGAACTTCGTCGCCAACGTCTTCAGCTACCAGGACCTCACGACCCGGCGTCCGGTGGAGCTGCGCCGCCTGCCCGACCTGAACTTGCAGGGCGTGCGCCAGCCGATTCCGGGGATGCCGGGATTCCTGGGAGAGCTGGACGCCAGCTACGTGAACTTCGTGCGTGACGTCGGCTCCGACGGCCAGCGGCTCGACCTGCACCCGCGCATCTCGCGCCCGATCTCGCTCGACGGGCTGGTCACCGTCACCCCGTTCGCCGGCGGGCGGCTGACGGCCTACGACACCAGCGTGACCGGCTTCCGCACGACGAAGGGCGTGGGCAACACCCTGATCGAGGAGACCGACAAGGAGGGGCGGCTGCGCCGGCTGTTCGAGGCCGGGACCGACGTGGAGACACAGTTCTCGCGCGTCTATCAGACCGGCGGGATCTGGGGCGTCGACGCCGTCCAGCACAGCATCGAGCCGCGCTTCAACTACACCTGGATCACCGGCACCGGCCAGGATCGCCTGCCGGTGTGGACGGAGGGCGTGGACCGCATCCCCGATACCAGCCGCATCGAGTACTCGCTGACCAACCGCGTGCGAGCCCGGACGATCGCGCTGGCCGACGGGGAGCCGCGCCGCTGGGAGGCGCTGCGACTGGCCATCGGCCACAGCTACGACCTGCGCAACGACACCGCCGGCGACATCACCGGGACGGTGATCCTGCAGCCGGTCGAGCGGATCAAGCTGCGCGGCGACGTCGCCCAGAGCGTGCACGGCCAGGGCGTGCAGAGCGCCACCTCCGACCTTATCGTCCGCGCCGACCCGGTGTCGGTCTCGGTGGGCTCGCGCTACAGCGATCCCGGCCGCATCAACTTCCTCACCACCGGCCTGGTCGTCGACCTCACGCGTTTCGTCACGCTGCGCAACGCCAACTACTTCGACGCCCGCACGATGGCGTTCGTGGAGAGCCGGGCCTCGGCCGACATCAAGTTCCAGTGCTGGGCGCTCACGGTGGAGTTTGTGCACCGCGAGCGGCGCGACGACGAGGTGAACTTCGCGGTGAACCTGCTCGGCGTGGGCGGGCCCATCCGCACCTCGCTCGGGCTGGGCGCGCTGGAGAGCGGCAGCGGCGTGCGGTGACGATCCCGTTCCTCGACCTCACCCGCCAGCACCGCGCGCTCAAGGGCGAGCTGCTCGACGCGGTGGCCCGCGTGCTCGACGGCAGCCACTTCGTGCTGGGTGCCGAGGGCCGAGCGCTCGAGGCCGAACTGGCGGCGCTGGCCGGTGTCCGTCACGGCGTCGGCGTGGGCTCGGGGACCGACGCCCTGCGGCTGGCCCTCACCGCGGTCGGCGTCGGGCCCGGCGACGAGGTCATCACGCCCGCCTTCTCCTTCGTGGCCTCGGCCACGACGATCCTGATGGTGGGCGCGCGTCCCGTGTTCGTGGACGTCGAGCCGGCCACCTGCGCGCTCGACCCCGACGCGCTGGAGGCCGCGCTGACCGCGCGCACGCGCGCGATCATCGCCGTGCACCTGTACGGGCATCCGGCGCCGATCGACCGCATCGCCGCGCTGGCGCGCCGCCACGGCGTCGCGCTGCTGGAGGACGCCGCCCAGGCCATCGGGGCCACCTGGGACGGCCGGCCCATCGGCGGCTGGGGCGACGCCGCCTGCCTGTCGTTCTATCCGACGAAGAACCTCGGGGCCTGCGGCGACGGCGGCCTGCTGCTCACCGACCGCGACGACGTGGCCGCGCACCTGCGGCGCCTGCGCCACCACGGCGACAGCGGCCGCTACGAGCACGTCGAGCTCGGCTACTGCAGCCGGCTCGACGAGGTGCAGGCGGCGATGCTGCGCGTGAAGCTGCCGCGGCTGCAGGCGTGGACCGAAGCCCGCCGGCGCCTGGCCGCCCGCTACCGGGCGGGGCTGGCCGGCCTGCCCCTCGGCCTGCCGGTGGAGGACCCGCGCGCGCGCCACATCTATCACGTGTACACGGTCCGCCATCCCCGGCGCGACGCGCTGGCCAAGATCCTGGCCGATCTGGGCGTGGGCACCGCGGTGCACTACCCGCGCGCGGTCCCCGACCAGCCGCTGTTCGCGCTCGACGCCGAGCACCGGTGGCCCCAGGCGTGGCGAGCGGCCCGCGAGGTGCTGTCGCTGCCCTGCTATCCCGAGATGACCGACGACGAGGTTGACGGCGTCATCGCGGCGGTTCGCACCGCCGTCACCCGCGTGTGAGCGGGCGCTAGTGTCCCGAGTCAGAGATTCGCAGACGCGCGCGACGCCGGCCCGCGGCGCGGCGGGTCGGGGGGTGCGGCTCTCCGGCCGCGCCCCGGGCTCGCCTCCAGAACGCGAGCGGGGCTCGCTCGGCCCCCCATCCCCCACAGGGGCTGGGGTGGCGCCTGTCGATCGTGGCGGCTCGCTCGCCCCGCCGGCAG
>JBGQLG010000227.1:0-8613 GCA_041499965.1 Methylomirabilia bacterium | reverse complement strand
TGCTCGACCGTGAGCGGCGTGTCCAGCAGCAAGTCGGTCATGCCGATGACGCCGTTCATCGGCGTGCGGATCTCGTGGCTCATGGTGGCGAGGAACTCGGACTTCAGGCGGCTGTTCTCTTCGGCTGCGGCCTGTGCCCGCGCCGCCATCTGGGCCGCCCGCCCCACGCTCCGGCAGGCCAGCCAGCCGACGAGTGCGACGATGAGGATGGCCACCCCGACGGCCGCCAGCTGTAGCCGGAGGGAGGTCCGGAGCGCGGCGAGCATCTCGTGGTACAGCGGTGTGTACTCGAGAACCAGCGCGCCCACGATTGTGGCGCCCACTCGGATCGGGACCACCACCTGCATGATGCCGGCGGGGTGGTGATCATTCAGCTCGATGAAGGTGCGCGGTCGCCCGTCGCGCACGGTCGCGGCGACTTCCCCCTGCGGGTCGGAATCGAAGACCTCGCCGGCCTCGGCCGGGACCGCATCGGCCATGACGATCTTGTTCGGGCCGACCACCACGAGGTCCCGCTGTTGCCGGCCGTGGACCGAGCTGACGAAGCGCTGGAGCGCCTCCCGATCGCGCCAGAGCCGGACGTCGGCCGGTCCGGTGAGCGGCTCGACGATGACGTCGGCCAGCGTCCGGGCCACGTGCTCGGCTTCCAGGGTGGCCATCTGCTCGGCTCGCTGCACGTCCAGCCACGTCCAGTAGGCCGCGATCACGGCGATGAGCACGATGACGGTGGCAAAGGCGGCGATGAGCTTGCCCTGGCTGGTGACCGGGATTCAGCCCGCGCAGCCCCTCGAGGATCGCCTCGAACATCTCCCGATACTTCCTCCGGCCAGACGTCGGCCCTGCCGGAAGATCGGCCCGTCGCGCCCCCGACTTGAGGCGCTTCGGCGATGGCCTCGCGCGCGCTATTCCAGGCGGGTCAGGGTGGCGTGGAGCACACGGGTGGGGCGGGGGCTCTTCTGCCACTGCACGAGGATCGGGCTCTGGTAGGTGCCCTCCACGAACCCGTGCCGGCCGTCCCCGCGGTCGCCGACGAGCAGGTGCACGGAGCGCCTGATGCGAAAGAACCGCGCGGCCGGCACGGCCAGCGTGCGGGCCAGCACCTTCTCCACGATCGAGTCGTGCAGTCCCAGCGTGTCCAGGCCGGAGTTGAGCACGCGGACGAGGTCGTACTTGGCGTAGCCGAGCGCCTTGCCGGGCACGGCCCGCGGGTTCGCCAGCAGCCCGCGATACTGCGCGGCCACGAAGCGCAGCGGCTCGCGCAAGACCGCCGCCAGGTCGTGCTTCATCAGGAGCGTCTCGAACTCGTTCACCGTCAGCGCGGCGTGCCGCTCGCCCGGATCGAGCGCCAGGTGCAGCCGGCCGGTGCCGACGCCGGCGCGGGCCACGAAGTCGGCGAGGTGGTCGTACAGGCCGAGCCGCGGATCCTTCAGGTTGACGGACTCGATCGGATGCCGGGACACCGGGACGTCCAGGCGCGTCTGGGCGACGACCGTCTCGTGGCGGAAGCCGATCACGCGCGTCTGCCGCCGGCGGGGCCGTCCCTCGTTGACGCCGTCGAGGTCGACGAAGCACACGGTCTCGCCCGGGCGGTTGGGATGGATCACGCAGGGCCGCAGCCCGCCCGCGATGAAAGCCAGGTGGGAGTCGGCGTTCTTCGGCTCGGTCGCGCGCTGGGCGGCGTCGAGGTCCACGCGGCGCTCCAGCCGGTCGTGCGCGTAGCCCGCGCCCTCCGGGAAGATGCGGCGGAGCGCGTCGACGTAGGTGGCCACGTGCTCGGCGCCGAGGCGGGCGATGAGGCTGCGATCCAGGAAGCCGGCGGTGGTGTGCGCGGACCAGTAGAGGCAGGAGGGATAGGGCGCCAGCGCCTCCTGATACTCGACGGGCAGGCGCGCGCGCAGGTCGACGACGTCGAAGCGCGCGCTGGGCGCGAGCTCCAGCGTGAGGTCGAGCGGAGCGCTCACCGCGCCGCCTACTCGGGGTGCGCCGCCGTCATCGGCGGGGCCACGATGGCGACGAGGCGCAGGGCCGCCAGCATCCGGATGGCGAGCCAGGAGGGATCGAGCTCCGAGCGGCGCAGGCTGAACTTGGGCGAGCGCGGATGGGCGTGGTGGTTGTTGTGCAGGCTCTCGCCGCCGGTCAGCCAGGCCAGCACCCGGGAGTTGTAGGCGGTGTTGTCGAAGTTCTGAGCCCCCGTCCAGTGCCCGAGCCCGTTGATGAGCGGGCTGGTGACGAAGACGAACAGGATCGCGTGGCCGAGCATCGCCACCACGCCCTGCCACCAGCCGATCGTCAGCGCCATCAGCACGACGCCGAGGCCCAGGCCGGTCCAGCCCCACGCGAACACGAAGCGCTCCCACCGGTCGGCGTCGAGATCCGGCGCGAACTTCGCGATCGTCTGCGGATTGCGGGCCTCGCGGATGTAGTAGTAGACGTTCCAGAGCTGCACCTTCCAGAACCCCAGGATCTGCGGGCTGTGCGGATCACCCTCGCGGTCGGTGAAGGTGTGGTGCTTGCGATGCACGGCCACCCACTGGCGGCGGTCCTGTCCGGTGATCAGCCACAGGGCGGCCCGGAACAGGAACTCCAGGAGGGGGTGGAGCGACAGCGCGCGGTGGGCCAGCGCGCGGTGCAGGTAGATCGAGGTCGCGAAGGTGGCGATCTGCGTCAGGACGACGGACGCGATCGCGATGATCAGGATCTGACGGGCCACGTGGGCTCCTTGTCGTAGAGCGCCTCGCGCGTGCGAGGGGCCGGTGAGACCAGCGGGTCCTGGTGCTTGCGCATCAGGACCTGGTAGAGGCCGAGCGAGCCGGCCCCGAAGGCGACGGCCGAGCAGGTCAGGTACAGCCGCCAGGTGCGGAACGTGCGCTCGCCGGCCAGCGCCCGGGCCTCGTCGGCCCGCGCGCACAGGCGCTCCACCCATTGCCGGCAGGTGCGGGCGTAGTGCAGGCGCAGCCCCTCGACGTCCATGATCTCCCAGCCGGCGCGCTCCATCTCGGTGAGCGTCTGGCTCAGACCGGCCAGGTCGGCGTTGGGGAAGACGTGGCGGTAGAGGAACTCGGTCTGGCTGGTGCGCTTCCAGTGGAAGTCGTGGGTGATGCCGTGGTTGAGATAGAGCCCGCCGTCCTTCAGGCGGGCGCGGACGCCGCCGAAGAAGGCCGGGTAGTTGGGGATGCCGACGTGCTCGATCACGCCGACGGCGGCAATCTTGTCGTAGACGACGTCGGGCGGCAGGTCGCGGTAGTCGAGGTACTCGACGCGGCAGGTGTCGGCGAGCCCCTCGCGCCGGATGCGCTCGGTGGCATAGTCGGCCTGGGCCCGCGACAGCGTCACCCCGTGCGCGCGCACCCCGTAGTGGCGCACCGCCCACATCGACAGGCTGCCCCAGCCGCACCCGATGTCGAGCAGCGTCTCGCCGCGACGCAGCTCCAGCTTGCGGCAGACGTGGTCGAGCTTGTCCTGCTGGGCCTGCTCGAGCTTGCCGTCGGGGTCGCGGTAGTAGGCACAGGTGTAGACCATGAGCGGGTCGAGGAACAGCTCGTAGAACTCGTTCGACACGTCGTAGTGGTGGGCGATCGCCTGCGCGTCCCTGGCCTGGCCGATGGACTTCACGACGGCACCTCCCGCATCCCGAAGATTCCCCCGAGCACCACGTGTCGCCGGGTGGCGGCTGTGGCCAACATCATACGCACGAGCACGCGCGCGGCCGCATTTGGCAGGCGGCCGAGCTGGCGGCCCAGCCAGCCGGTCTCGCCGCGGCCGTACCGGCGGACGATCTCGCCGGCGTACGACTCGAGCGGCGCGCCCCGCCGCAGGTGGGCCTCGACCGCCGCCGAGGCCAGGATCCCGCTGCGGATGGCCGGGCCGATGCCCTCGCCGCTGAGGTCGCGGGCCAGCCCGGCGGCGTCGCCGATCAGGCAGAAGCCGGCCCCGGCCAGCCGGCGCGGTGCCCGACGCCGCACGACGTAGGCGTGGCCGCGGAAGGGCTCGATCGGCAGATCGGCGGGCAGCCGGCCCGAGGCGCGCAGCGAGGCCAGCAGCGCCTCCCGGCGCCGCGGCAGGTCGGCGCCCGTCCCCGCCACGACGCCGATCCCGATGTTGAGCACGTCCTCCTTCGGAAAGAACCAGCCGTAGCCCTGCAGGTCCGACTCGACGTACAGCTCGGGGGCGGCGTCGCGCACGGCGTCGAGACGGTCGGCCGGCAGGCGCGTCTCGCTCTCCTGGGCGATCACGACCTCCTCGTCCGCCGACACCTCGCCGAACGCCTTGGCCACGGGGCAGTGGTGGCCGCCGGCGCCGATCACGACGGGCGCCGTGAACTCACCCCGCGCGCTGATGACGCGGACGAGCTCGCCCTCGCGCGCGACGCCGGTCACGCGCGCGCCCTCGCGCACGTCGGCGCCGGCGGCGCGGGCGCGCTCCAGCAGGTGGTGATCGAACTCGCTGCGGACGATGCCGTAGCTGGCCGGCCGCCGCCAGCGTGTCTCGTGACGGGCGCCGGCGAAGCCGAACCGGCAGGCGGTGAACGGCTGGATGGTGAGCGGATACTTCTCGGGATCGACCTCGACGTCGGCCAGGGCCTCCGGGGTCACCCAGCCGGCGCAGATCTTGACGCGCGGGAAGACCGCCGCGTCGAGCACGAGCGGCCGCAGGCCGGCGCGGGCCAGGCGCCAGGCGATCGTGCTGCCACCCGGCCCCCCGCCGACGACGATGACGTCGGGTCCGGCCACGTCAGTTCCGCCAGAGCTCGACGAAGAGGCGCAGCCGATCGCCCAGCGATAGCCGGATCTCCTCGAGCGCGTTGGCGACCTGCATGGCGGCAAAGAGATCGCCCTCGACGTCGAGCGCGCCTTCCACGTAGGCCTCGGCGAAGTTGAGCGGCGACGGATCACGCATGAGGCGCACGAAGGTCTCGGGGCGATGCACCACCGCCGTGCAGACCGGGGCGCCGGCGCCGACCGGGACGAGCGTGCCGTCCCACAGGCGGAAGGCGAGGCCGGTCGGCAGGTCTTCGAAGACCTGCCGCAGGATGCCGGCGGCCCGGCGGGCACTGACGTGTCGTGGCAGCATGATCATGGGCGGCGGCCATCTCGAGTTGGCCCGCGAGGGCCCGGCGCGCGCTCGCAACGGCGAGACACTAACAAAGGGCTCCGACCGCCGCAACAGGGATCTCCGCCGCCGGCCCGACCGCTACCAGGAATATCACGACGTGATATAGACTGAGGCCATGGCCACGCGGGCGCGGGCGAGCGACGCCGTGGACTACCAGGCGCTGGCCGACCTGCGCTATCAGATCCGGCGCTTCCTCCGGACCCGCGAGACCGCGGCCCGCGCCGCCGGCATCGAGCCGCAGCAGTACCTCGTCCTCCTGCAGATCAAGGGCGTCGAGGGGCGGGAGCCGGCCACCATCGGGGCCCTGGCCGAGCGATTGCAAGTCAGCCACCACGCCGCGGTCCAACTGGTCAACCGTCTGGCCCGGCAGGGGCTGGTTGCCCGCAGCCGGGACGGCCTGGATCGGCGGGAGGTGGCGGTGGCGCTGCTGCCGCCCGGCGAGCGACTGCTGCGCCGGCTGGCCGGCCAGTCGATCGCCGAGCTCACGACGGAGGGGCCACTGCTGGTAGCGTCGTTACGTCGACTGATCGTGCAGTCAATGCGAGGTGGGACGCCGCCCCGGATGGGGCGAGGGAGAGGTGCGAGATGAGCGGACAGCGACTGGCAGCGTACGTCCTCGTGGTGGCGGTTCTGGCGTTCGGATGCGCGCGGACGCCGGCGATGACGGGTGCGGCGGCGCCGGCCCCCACCGGGTCGGCCGCGGCGTCGCAGGCGGACAGCCGCAAGGCCGAGCGGAGCTCCGACCGGCTGCAGCCGGCCAGTCAGCGGGGCACGACGGCCGTGAGCGGCACGACCGCCCGGCCCAACCCGACCGAGTTTGGCCCGGCGTCCGAGCTGGGCGACATCCACTTCGACTTCGACCGGTACGACATCCGCCCCGGCGACGCGAAGATTCTCGACACCGACGCGACCTGGCTCAAGACCAACGGCTACCAGCTCCTGATCGAGGGCCACTGCGACGAGCGGGGCACCAACGAGTACAACGTCGCGCTCGGCGAGCGGCGGGCCAAGAGCACGATGAATTACCTCGTCGCCCACGGCATCGCGGCCACCCGGATGACGATCGTCAGCTACGGCGAGGAGCGGCCGGTGTGCGCCGAGCATCAGGAGTCCTGCTGGTCGCAGAACCGGCGCGCGCACTTTCTGGTGAAGCGCGACTGAGGTCTCGGCGCCGGCCCCTCAGACCGCGCCTTCTTCCATCGCGTGGGCGGCGGCGGGCTCGGGGGGCGGCGCGCCGGGGGCCGGGGTCGGCTGCAGCCGGATGCGGCGCATGAGGGGCAGGAGCAGCGGCATCGCCGCGAACATCATCGCCAGCAGCCAGAAGTCGTCGGCGTAGGCCAGCAGCTGGGCCTGCGCGACCGTCTCGCGGTAGAGCATGAGCATGGCCTGGCGCTCGGCCGTGAAGGCGTCACTGCCCACCGTCGCGAAGTGGCCCGCCCACTGGCCCAGGCGCACCTGGGTCTCCGGGTCCCACTGCGTGATGTGGCTCACGAGCGTGGCCTGGTGGAACTGGCTGCGCTGGGCGAGCAGCGTCGTCACCACCGCGATGCCGATACTGCCGCCGAGATTGCGTAGCATGCCGTAGGCGGCGGTGGCGTTGACGAGCTTCTCGCGCCGGATGGTGGCCAGCGTGAGCGTGGACAGCGGCACGAAGATGAAGCCGACCGCGAAGCCCTGGATGAAGCGCGGCAGGGCCAGCGCCCAGTAGTCCATCCCCAGCGTCAGCGACGTCATCATGTACAGGCTGGCGGCGTTCAGCAGGCAGCCGAAGGCCAGCATGAAGCGCTGGTCGACGCGGGTGACGATGCCCGAGGCGAACAGCGAGAAGATGTTGCCGAGCCCGCCCGGGGCCAGCACCAGCCCCGACGTCCACGCGTCGTAGTTGAGCAGCTTCTGCGTGAAGACCGCGACCAGCAGCATGCCGGAGAACATGCCGAAGCCGACGATCGAGATCAGGGTGGCGCCGGTGGCGAAGTTGCGGTCGGTGAACACGCTGAGGTCCATGATGGGCTCGCTGGCCATCAGCTCGCGGATCAGGAAGGCCGCGAGCGCGCACACGGCGACGATCGTGAGCGCCACGATCGTGTTCGAGTCGAACCAATCCTCCCGCTCGCCCCGGTCCAGCACGAGCTGCAGGCAGCCGAAGCCCGCGATCATCAGCCCCAGTCCCCACCAGTCGACCCGCGTCACCTTCCTGAGATACGGCGGGTCGAACAGGCAGGCGCTGGCCAGGAAGAAGCCGAGGACGCCGACCGGGAGATTGATGTAGAAGATCCAGCGCCACGACCACTCGTCGGCCAGGTAGCCGCCGACCGTCGGTCCCAGGATCGGGCCCAGGATGAAGCCCACGCCCCACACCGCCATGGCCAGGCCGCGCTGGTGGAAGGGGAAGATCTCCCACAGGATCGCCTGCGAGAGCGGGATGATCGGCCCGCCGCCCAGCCCCTGCAGGATGCGGGCGATGATCAGCGTGGTCAGGTCCGGCGCCACGCCCGACAGGAACGAGCTGCCCACGAACACCGTGGTGCAGATCAGGAAGAACCGCTTGCGCCCGAACATCCCGGCGAGCCAGCCGGTGGCCGGGATGACCACGGCGTTGGCGGCGAGATAGGACGTGATCACCCACGAGACCTCGTCGAGCCCGGCCGACAGCGAGCCCTGCAGGTGCGGCAGCACGACGTTCGTCACGCTGGTGTCGAGGATCTGCATGAAGGCCACGACCATGACGGTCAGCGTGATGGCCCACTTCCGGGCGGGCGAGATCGGGGGTGCTTCCGGCGCTGAGGGCGTCATTGGCCGCAAGCCGTTGCGCTAGGATATGCCCCGGGCCGCGAGAAGGCGAGCGACATCGCCGTGACCAGCCGGCCGGAGGACGCGTATGCCAGGACGTGTCGCATCATCGGTGGTGGCGGTGCTCGGCGCCGCGCTGCTGGGCGGCGCGGGGTCGCCCGTCGCCGCTCAGGGCGGTCTCAACGTGTACTGCAGCGTGCAGCTCGAGTGGTGTCAGGCCATCGCCAACGAGTTCACGCGTCAGAGCGGGATCAAGGTGTCGATCACGCAGAAGGGTTCGGGCGAGGTCTTCGCCCAGCTCAAGGCCGAGGCGGCCAATCCGAAGGCCGACGTGTGGTTCGGCGGCACCGGTGATCCGCACTTGCAGGCCGCCGAGGAAGGGCTGACCGCCGTCTACAAGTCACCCAATCTCGGGCGCCTCCATCCGTGGGCGGTCCGGCAGGCCGAGCAGTCCGGCTACCGCACGGTGGGCATCTACGCGGGCGCGCTCGGGTTCAGCTTCAACACCGAGCTGCTCAAGAAGAAGGGCGTGGCGCCGCCGCGCTGCTGGGCCGACCTGCTCAAGCCGGCCTTCAAGGGCGAGATCCAGATGGCCAACCCGGCGTCGTCCGGCACCGCCTACACCGCCGTCGCCACGCTCGTGCAGGTGATGGGCGAGGCCAAGGCGTTCGAGTACCTCAAGGCCCTGCACGCCAACATCAACCAGTACAC
>JBGQLG010000226.1:0-8666 GCA_041499965.1 Methylomirabilia bacterium | reverse complement strand
GGGCTGTGGGTGTCCCTCGAGGTCCAGGACGATGCGGCCGGGCCGCTGGCGCACGCTGACCGGCCCGATGTCGGCGACCGCCCGTGCGAGATTGCGGGCGAGGTGGCGCAGGAAGAGTGGACGGTTGCCGCGCTTGAGGCTGATCTCGTGGTAGTGGACGACGACGACTGGACGCAGGCGGCTCACGGCGTCACCCGAGCTGGGCGGCCAGCGCACGCGCCCGCGCCAGCTCCTCGGGCGTGTTGACGTTCATGAAGGCGACGTCGGGAGCGCGGTAGCGGGCCACTTCGGCCTCGCCGACCTCCACCACGCGCACGCTCTCGAAGAATCCGACGATCCTGAGCCGGCGGGCCAGCAGCCGCATCTCGATGTGCGGCAGGCACGCCTTGGTGTAGGTCGCGTGCATGGTCTCGAGCTGCTCGCCCACTCGCGGGATGACGACGTCGCCCTCGGCCGCGCGGTCGACGACCATCCGGGCGACCTCGCGGTGGATGAACGGCATGTCGCAGGCGACGGTGAACGCGACGTCGCCGGTGGCGGCGGCGAGGCCCGTGAAGATGCCGCCGAGCGAGCCGTGGTCCGGATAGGCGTCGCCGACCATCGGCAGCCGGAGGAAGTCGTACAGCTCGGGGGTGTTGGTCACGATCAGCACATCGTCCACCACCGGGGCGACCGCGTCCAGCACCCGCTCGATGATGCGGCGCCCGCCCAGCTCGAGCAGCGCCTTGGGGCGCCCGCCCATCCGCATGCTCTTGCCGCCGGCCTGGATGACCCCGGTGACGCGCACGGCTACAGCCGGACCGCGCCGGCCCGGACGAGACGCGGCGGATCGACGGTGACGTCCAGCACGGTGGAGGGCTCGCCGCCGGCGGTCGCACCGCCGTCGAGCACCAGCTCGACACCGTCGCGCAGCTGCGCCAGGACCTCGGCCGCGGTGGTGGGCGGCGCCAGCCCGGAGAGGTTGGCGCTGGGCGCGGTGATCGGCTCGCCCAGTGCGGTCACGAGCGCCCGCGCGACGGGATGGGCCGGCAGGCGCACGCCGACCGTCCCCGTGGCCGCGGTGACCTCGGAGGGGACGTGCGGTCGCGCGCGGAGCACCAGCGTCAGGGCGCCGGGCCAGTGCGCGGCCATGAGCGCCCGCGCCCGCGGCGGGATGTCCAGGGCCAGCGCCTCGACCATCGCAACGGAGTCGACGAGCACGAGCACCGGCTTGACGTCCGGGCGCCTCTTCACCGCGAAGACGCGCCGCACGGCGGCGGCCTGCAGCGCGGCGGCGCCGAGGCCGTAGAAGGTCTCAGTCGGGAAGGCGACGAGGCCACCGCGGCGCAGCACCGCGGCGGCGCTCGCCGCACCCTCCGCGGGCGCCGCGGGATCGACGGCGAGCACCCGCGTCATCCTTCACCTCGACCGTGCGGCGGGCCCTGCCCGAGCTGCCGGCGCGGCTGCACGCGCTCGTTCAACCCGTGATGACCCGCCTGATCGAGTCCACTCGCGCGGGCCAGGCGGGCGTGAGCACGGAGCGATTCGAGCAGGCGCTCGACGCCGAGATCGCCGCGCTGGCGAGCGCCCCGGCGCCGAGCGCCCGGTTCTCCGCGGCCCGGCTCCTCGTGTGGGCCGTGTCGGCCGCGATGGTGGGCGGACCGATCGTCTACCTGTGCTGGCCCCGCTGAGCGGCGCGGTCTCAGGACGCGCCCGGGCGCGCGCGCATCTTGTCGGCAACGCGCTGGGCCCGCTCGTCGACCTCGTCGGCCAGCCCTTTGCGGTACGCGGCCAGCCGCTCGGCGAGCGCGGAGTCGCTCAGCGCGAGGATCTGCGCGGCCAGCAGTCCGGCGTTGGCCGCCCCCCAGGAGCCGACTGCAACCGTGGCCACCGGCACGCCCCTGGGCATCTGCACGATCGACAGCAGCGCGTCCAGTCCGTTGAGCGGGGTGGCGGCGAGCGGCACGCCGATCACCGGCAGCGACGAGAACGCCGCGACGACACCGGGCAGCGCCGCGGCGCCGCCGGCGGCGGCGATGAGCACGCGCAGGCCGCGCGCGGCGGCTCCGCTCGCCCACTCCTCGGTGCGGTGGGGCGTCCGGTGGGCGGAGGAGACGACGACCTCGCTGCCGACACCGAGCGTGTCGAGCACCTTCACCGTCTCGAGCATCGTGTCGAGGTCGGAGTCGCTGCCGATCACGATACCGACCGTCACCGGCGTCGTCACGTCGCCCTCACCTCCAGCGCCTTGCGGCCGATGTCGGTCCGGTAGTGCATGCCCTCGAAGCGGATGTGGCCCACGCCCTCGTAGGCGGCGGTGATGGCGGCCGGCAGGTCGTCGGCCACCGCGGTGACGCCGAGCACGCGCCCGCCCGCCGTGTACAGCCGCCCCTCGCGGCGCGCGGTGCCGGCCTGGAAGACCTGCACGCCGGGGTGCGCCTCGGCGGCCTCGATGCCGGCGATCGCGTGGCCGGTCGCGTAGCGGCCGGGATAGCCGCCCGAGGCGATCGCCACGCACACGGCCGCGCGTCCCTCGGCGGTCCACGGCGGCGGACGCGGCAGCCGGTCGCCACGCGCGACGGCGACCAGCAGCGGCACCAGATCCTCCGGCATGCGCATCATGATCGACTGGCACTCGGGATCGCCGAAGCGGCAGTTGAACTCGACGACGCGCGGGCCGTCGGCCGTGAGCATGAGCCCGACGTACAGCACCCCGTGGTAGGGCGCGCCGTCGCCGGCCAGCGCGGTCAGCGTCGGCTCCACGATCTCCCGCATCACGCGCGCCTGCCGTGCTCCGTCGAGCGCGGGCACCGGACAGTACGCGCCCATGCCGCCGGTGTTCGGGCCACGGTCGCCGTCGAACACGGTCTTGTGGTCCTGGGCCGCGGCCAGGGGGAAGACGCCGCCGGCGCCGGCCAGTGCGAAGAACGACACCTCCTCGCCGCGCATGAACTCCTCGACGACGACGGTGGCGCCGGCGGTCCCGAACTCGCGACGCTCCAGGCACTGGGCGATGGCGGCGTCGGCCTCGGCCAGCGTCGCGCACACGATCGCGCCCTTGCCCGCGGCCAGGCCGTCGGTCTTCACCACGCACGGCGCGCCGAGCTCGCGGCAATAGCGTCGAGCGGCCGCCGGCTCGTCGAAGGTGGCAAAGCGCGCGGTGGGCACGCCGTGCGCAGCCATCAAGCGCTTGGCGTACGCCTTCGAGCCCTCGATGGCCGCGGCCCGCTGGCTCGGGCCGAACACGGCCAGGCCCTTGGCGCGCAGGCGGTCCGCGAGGCCGCCCACCAGCGGTTGCTCGGGCCCGACGACGACCAGGTCGATGTCGTGCCCGGAGGCGAAGCCGGCCAGGCCGTCGGCGTCGTCGACGGCGATGTCCAGGCAGCGGGCATGACGCGCGATGCCCGGATTGCCCGGCGCGGCCCACATGTGCTCGACCCGCGGGCTCTGCGCGATCTTCCAGGCGAGCGCGTGCTCGCGGCCGCCGCCGCCGACCAGGAGGACGTTCACTCCGGCGGCTCTCCGGGCGGGTCGAGGACCTCGAGGTGCGCGCGGGCGATGCGGGCCCACGGGCTGCCGGCGTCGAGCTCGAGGTAGCGCTGCCAGTGACCGATCGCCTCCTCGCCGTGGCCGGAGCGTGCCAGCGCGCCGGCCAGGTTGAAGTGGGCGTCGGCGTAGTCGGGCGACAGCGCCAGCGCCCGCCGATAGCAGCGCACCGCCTCGTCGAGCTCACCGCGGTCCTCGGCCAGCGAGCCGAGGTTGTAGACGGCCTCGCAGCAGCGCGGGTCCTGCTCCAGCGCCGCGCTGTAGGCGTCGCGCGCCTCGTCGTAGCGCCCCATGCGGTGCAGGAGCAGCCCCAGGTTGTTCCAGGCCGCGGCGTAGGTGGGATCGATCGCCAGCACGCGGTTGTAGGCGACGATCGCGTCCTCCCATTGCGTCGGATCGCTGTCCCACTCGCTGGCGCGCTCGAACCACATCTCGGCCTGCTCCACCGGCGGCGCCAGCGGACGCACGAGCCCGGTGACCAGCGTGGCGGCGGCCACCTCCTCCAGGCTCGGCGTGTCGAGGTCGAGCACGGTCTGCCCGGTGCGCGGCTCGAACTTCACGCGCTCGGACTGCGCGAGCAGGCGGCCGCCCTCCAGCACCAGCCGCACCTCGGCCAGCGGCTGCTCCAGTCCCGGGTTGCGGCTGCGCAGCGCGTCCAGCGCCTGGCGGATCTGGCGCACCGAGGCGCCGGCGTCGAGGAGGGCGCCGGCCGTGCGCAGGGCGAGCAGGTCACGGAACGTGTAGCCGCTGTCGCCGTGCAGCAGCATGAGCCGCCGCAGCTGGGCGGTGCGGCGCGGCGTCAGCGTCAGGATGCGGGTCAGCTCCCGCATGCCGTAGACGCGCTCGGCCTGGGCGCGGTTCATCGCTCCAGAAGTATCGAGAAGCGCCACGCGTCCCGCGGGGCGCACCGGGTCGCCGGGGTGTTCCGGGGGGCCATCTCGGGGCCCCGACCGAGAGCGCGCTCCAGAGGAGCGCCACGGCTTGGCCGCGGCGCGACGAACGTGTGGGGGGTTTGGGGGGCCATCTCGGGGCCCCCCATCAGTGACGGAAGTGCCGGATGGCGGTGAAGACCATGGCCATGCCTGCCGCATCGGCGGCCTCGATCACCTCGGCGTCGCGCAGCGAGCCGCCGGGCTGGATCACCGCGGTCACGCCGGCCTCGGCGACGACATCGAGGCCGTCACGGAACGGGAAGAACGCGTCGGACGCGCACACCGCGCCCTCGGTGGCCAGGCCCACCTCGCGCGCGCGCATGACGGCCAGGCGCGCGGAGTCCAGCCGGTTCATCTGACCGGCGCCCACGCCGACCACCTGCCCGGCCGTAGCCAGCACGATGGCGTTGGACTTGGCGTGCTTGCCCACGCGCCAGGCGAAGCGGAGCGCGACGCTCTCGGCGGCGGTCGGCGCCCGCTTCGTGACGGTCTTCAGCTCGGCCGGGTCGAGGTCGGCCAGGTCGGTGGACTGGGCCAGCAGCCCGCCGAGCACGCTCCGGTACTCGGCCAGCCGCGCCGGCAGGCCCGCCCGGTCAATCGGCACCTCGAACACGCGGCACTTCTTCTTGGTGCGCCGCAGCTCCTCCAGCGCTTCCGGGGCGAAGGCCGGCGCGAAGAGGATCTCGACGAAGATGCCGGCCAGCTCCTGCACCACCGCCATGTCCAGCGTGCGGTTCACGCCGACGATCCCGCCGTAGATCGAGACCGGATCGCAGGCCTTGGCCCGCGCCATCGCCTCGCCGACCGTGGTGCCCAGCGCGGTGCCGCAGGGGTTGGTGTGCTTGATCACGACGGCGGCCGGGTCGTCGAACTCGAGCAGCAGGCCCAGCGCGGCCGAGAAGTCGAGCACGTTGTTGTAGCCCAGCTCGGGGCCGTGCAGCTGCTTCATACCGGCCAGCCCGACCGGCGGCGCGCCGACCACCCGGTAGAAGGCCGCGGACTGGTGCGGGTTCTCGCCGTAGCGCAGGCTCAGCGCGCGCTCGGCCTCGAGCCGCAGTGGGTGCGGGAGCTCGTCGGGGCGCTGGGCGGCCGCCGCGGGCGCCGTCCCCCGCGCCCGGAGATAGGCGGCGATCGCCGCGTCGTACTGCGCGGTGCGCCGGAACGCCTCCTGGGCCAGGCGCCAGCGCGTCGCGTCGCTCAGCTCGCCCCGGCCGCGCAGCTCGTCGAGCACCGCCGCGTACTGGCCCGGGTCCGTCACGACGCCGACGCTGCCGTGGTTCTTGGCAGCGGCGCGGATCATCGTGGGACCGCCGACGTCGATCTGCTCGATGGCCTCGGCCAGCGAGACGTCCGGCCGGGCCACGGTGGCCTCGAACGGGTACAGCGCCACGACGACGAGGTCGATCGGCGGGATGTCGTGCTCGGCCAGCGCCTGCAGGTGCGCCGGGACGTCGCGGCGCGCCAGGATGCCGCCGTGGATCCTGGGATGCAGCGTCTTCACCCGGCCGTCGAGCATCTCAGGAAAGCCCGTGACCTCCGCCACCTCGCGCACGGGCACGCCCGACTGCCGCAGCAGCCCGGCGGTCCCGCCGGTGGACAGGATCTCCACGCCCAGGCCGGCGAGCGCGCGGGCGAACTCCACCACGCCCGTCTTGTCGTGGACCGACACCAGCGCGCGACGGACCTTCATGAGGACGCCTCCGCCACCACGATGACCCGCCGGCCCTCGATGCGCAACCGTCCCCGTGCAAACAGCCGGACCGCCTCCGGATACAGCCGGTGCTCCTGCACCAGGATGCGGGCCGCCAGCGTGTCCTCGGTGTCGCCGGGCTCCACCGGCACCGCCGCCTGCAGGACGATCGGGCCCGTGTCCACGCCCTCGTCGACGAAGTGCACGGTCGCGCCGGCCACCTTGGCCCCGTGGTCGAGGGCCTGGCGCTGGGCGTGCAGGCCGGGGAACGCCGGGAGCAGCGAGGGATGGACGTTGAGCGCGCGCCCGGCAAACGCCCGGACGTAGGCCGACGACAGGATCCGCATGAACCCGGCGTGGCAGACGAGCCCGACCTCGCGCGCCTGCAGCTCGCGCACGAGCGCCAGGTCGAACGCCTCCCGGTCGCCGAAGTCCTTGGGGTTGACCCACAGCGCCTCGACGCCGGCCGCGCGGGCCCGCTCCAGCGCCGGCGCTCGCTCGCGATCCGAGATCACGACCACGACGCGCGCCGGAAACCCCGGCCGCGCGCACGCCTCGAGGATGGCCTGCAGATTCGACCCGCGGCCGGAGGCCAGGATGCCGACGGCGAGCGTCACGCGGCGTTCCGTTGGTGCGGCGCGGTGGCGCCGGCACCGATGGCGCCCAGCCCGACGATGCGCATCATCCCACCAGCTCCACGCCGCGCGCGCCGGCGACGATCTCACCGAGCCGGATCGCCGGCGGCGCGTCACCGAGCGCGGTGGCGCCCGACCCCATCCACTGCATGACGCGCCCGGTCTGCTCGGCCGGCACCACGAGCACGTAACCGATGCCCATGTTGAAGGTGCGGAACATCTCGGCGTCGCTCACGTGACCGGCCCGCTGCAGCACGCGGAACACCGCGGGCACATCCCAGGCCGTCCGCCGAACGACGGCGCGGCACCCCTCGGGCAGCACGCGGGGCAGGTTGCCGGTGAGGCCGCCGCCCGTGACGTGGGCCATCGCGTGGACGTCCACGCCGCGCCTGAGCAGGTCCAGCACCGGTTGCACGTAGATCCGCGTCGGCCTCAGCAGCTCCTCGGCCACCGAGCCCGGCGTGTCGGGGAACGGCGAGCCGATGCCCAGCTTCAGCACGTCGAAGACGATGCAACGGGCCAGGCTGTAGCCGTTGGAGTGCAGACCGGTCGACGGTAGCCCGAGCACCACGTCGCCGACCTGGACCGAGCGCCCGTCGATGATCCGCGCCTGCTCGACGACGCCCACCGCGAAGCCGGCCAGGTCGTACTCGCCCGGCGCGTAGAGATCGGGCAGCTCGGCGGTCTCGCCGCCGACCAGCGCGCAGCCGGCCCGGCGGCACCCCTCGGCCACGCCCGCCACCAGGGCCTCCACCCGGGCGGGGTCCAGGTGCGGCAGGCCGATGTAGTCGAGGAAGTAGAGCGGCTCGGCGCCGTGGACGAGGACGTCGTTGACGCTCATCGCGACCAGGTCGATGCCCACCGTGTCATGGCGGTCGGCCAGGAAGGCGACCTTGAGCTTGGTGCCGACGCCGTCCGTGGAGGACACGAGCACCGGCTCCGCGTAGCCCGCCGGCACCCGCACGAACGACGCGAAGGCGCCGATGCCGCCGAGCACCTCGGGGCGGTGAGTGCCGCGCGCCAGGGGTCCGATGCGGCGCACCGCCTCGTCGCCGGCCTCGATGTCCACGCCGGCCTCGCGATACGTGAGCGGCTTCACGGGCGCCTCAGGCGTCGAAGAGGCGGAGCTGGGGCGTCGGCTCGGGCTCGATGCCGACGCGGTAAGCCCCGGTGAAGCAGGCGTGGCAGAAGTGGGCCGGGTCGGAGCCGGTCGCCTTCAGCATGCCGTCGAGCGAGAGGTAGCCGAGCGAGTCGGCGCCTAGGTAGCGGCAGATCTCCTCCACCGAGTGGCTGGAGCCGATCAGCTCCTTGCGGGTCGGCGTGTCGATGCCGTAGTAGCAGGGCCACTGGATCGGCGGCGAGGAGATGCGCACGTGCACCGAGCGGGCGCCGGCGCCGCGGATCATCTTCACGATCTTGCGGCTGGTGGTGCCGCGCACGATCGAGTCGTCGACGACGATCACGCGGCGGTTCTCCAGCATCTCGCGCATGGGGTTCAGCTTCACCTTGACGCCGAAGTGGCGGATCCCCTGCTTGGGCTCGATGAAGGTGCGGCCGACGTAGTGGTTGCGGATGAGCCCGAGCTCGAACGGCGTCCCCGACTCCTCGGAGTAGCCGAGCGCCGCGCTGGTGCCGGAGTCGGGCACCGGGATGACGATGTCGGCCTCGGCCGGATGCTCGCGGGCGAGCTGGCGGCCCAGCTCCTTGCGGGCGGTGTGCACGTTCTTGCCCCACAGCACCGAATCCGGGCGCGCGAAGTAGACGTACTCGAACACGCACTGCAGCCGCTCGCCGGCCGGGGCGGCGCGGTAGGAGCGCAGGCCGGCGTCGTCGATGACCACCAGCTCGCCGGGCTCGATGTCCCGGTCGGTGCGGGCCTCCATG
>JBGQLG010000225.1:0-8680 GCA_041499965.1 Methylomirabilia bacterium | reverse complement strand
CGACTCGGCGAGGACCTGCCCGGGTGGCGCCTGCAGCAGACGGGCGAGCGCCGGGGCGGGCGCCAGCGCGGTGGCGGGCAGCAGGAGCGTCGGCTCGGCGGCCAGGGCGCCCGCGTCGTCCAGCCACACCAGCGCGGCGCGGGCGCTGGGCGAGGCGGTCAGGGCGGCCTCGAGATCGGGGGTGCGCAGCGCGACGGGGACGGCGACGCGGCGGGCACCGGCCCGGACGGCGGACACGATCGCGCGGAACGCCGCAGGGCGGCCCGCGACGGGAAGGCGGGCGGCCCGGATGTCGTCGGTCGAGACGAGGTAGAGGGCCGCCTGTCGGATCACACGCCGTCGAGCCGGACGACGTGGGGCAGCACGTCAGCCTCGGCCCGGCGCAGGTCCTCGACGAAGTCGATCTCGGTCCACGGCAGGCCGGTGACGTCGGCCCAGCCCACGTGGCGCAGGGGGACCAGCATGTGCAGCGCGTCCTCCCACTCGCCGAGACCCTGGCTTTCCTCGATGACCTTGGCAAGGCAGCACACCATCTCGGGGCCCGCCTCGGCTCCGCACTTGAAGAAGCCCACGCCCTCGCCGACCGCGTCCCACGCCTCCGGCACGACCTTCTTGCCGAGGGCGATGACCCGGTCGCCGCGCGTGTAGATCTTGACCTCCTCGCCGGTGTCGTGGAAGCCGCGATCGACGAGCAGGGCGCTCGGCGCCGGCAGCGCCAGCAGGCGGGTCAGGAACTCGCGAGGAAAGAGGACGTCGGCGTCCATCACCAGCGTGGGCTCGCGCAGGCACTGACGGGCGGCGTGCAGCGAGATGACCGAGCCCCGCGTGTACTCGGGGTTGTGGATGTAGCGCACGGCCATGCGGCCCACCCGCTCGCCGGCCAGCGCGCGGACCTGGTCGGCGCAGTGGCCCACCACCAGCGTGGTCTGGCGGACGCCGGCCGCGTTCAGCGCCTCCAGCATGCGCGCCAGGACCGGCCGCCCGCCCACCGGCAGCAGCGCCTTGTGGGTGGTGTCGGTCAGCGGCGCCAGGCGGCGGGCGACGCCGGCGATGAGGATGACCGCGTTCACAACTCCTCCTGCTTCGCCTTCATCTTCTTGACCAGCTCCTGGTACGAGCTGGTCCGGATGATCTTGTTGAACTGGGTGCGGTAGTTGGCGATCAGGCTCACGCCCTCGATGATCACGTCGTAGACCAGCCAGCGATCGCCCTTCTTGAGCATGCGGTACTCGATGGGGATCTCGTTGCCGCCCTTGGTGAGCAGCTTGGTCTGGACCTTGCCCTGGTCCGCATCGACGCTGTCACCCAGGTACTGGATCTTCTCGCCGCCGTACAGCTCGACCTTGGAGATGTAGGAGCGCTCCAGCAGGTCGCCGAAGAGCTGGACGAACTCGTCGCGCTCGGCGGGGGTGCGGGCCTGCCAATGCGGCCCCAGCGAACGGCGGGCGGTCTCGCCGAAGTCGAAGATGTCGTTGGCGATCTTGCGGACGGCGACCCGCCGCTCCTTGGCCCGACCCTCCTTCTTGAGGTCGGGATCCTCGAGCGCCTTGAGCACGCGGTCGATCTGCGTCTTCAGCTGATCGGACGGGGCACCGGCGGCGACCGGGGGGGCGGCGACCACGCCCAGGACGAGCACCAGCAGGAGCGCCCGGGCGACGGGACGGCGGAGCGACCTCATCGAGACCTCCTAGACCTTTCCGAAGATGTACTTGGACAAGAGCTCCTCGAAGTCTACGGGCGCTTCCACCTCCCGGATGCGGCCGTTGGGAGGGATGATCTTCTCGGAGCCTCCGGGGCTGATGCGCACGTACTTTTCGCCGATCAGTCCCTTGGTCTTGATCGAAGCGATCGAGTCCTCCTGCAGCTTGATGTCACGATTGACACGCAGGATCACCCGCGCCTGGTAGTCGGCCAGTCCGATCGACTCGACGCGGCCGATCTGGACCCCCGCGATCTCGACGGCCGAGCCGGCCTTCAGGCCCCCGACCGACGGGAAGTCGACAATGATCGCGTAGCCGCTGGTCCCGAGGAGCGAGACGCGCCCGAGTTTAATCGAAAGGTAGCCCAATGCCAAGAAGCCCACCACCAGGAACAGGCCCACCGCGATGTTGACGCGTCGGTCCATCGCCGCTCCTCTCTCCGGTAACGCTCAGGCCTGGCCGTCGGGCTCGCCGTGGATGAAGCGCTGGACGACCGGGTTCGCCGAGGCCTGCACGGCCGCCGGCGCCCCCATCTCCACGATGCGCCCCTCGTGCAGCATCCCGACCCGGTCGGCGATCTCGAAGATCTCGGGGATCTCGTGGCTCACCATCACCGCCGTGAAGTGTAACCGGCGGTGGAGTTCCAGGATCAGCCGGTGAATCGTGTTGACGAGCACCGGGTCGAGGCCCGTGGTGGGCTCGTCGAAGAAGACGATCTCGGGCTCGGTGACCAGGGCCCGGGCGATCGCCACCCGCTTGCGCATCCCGCCCGACACCTCCTCGGGATACTTGTCGCCGATGCCGGTCAGGCCGACCTGGTCCAGCGCGCGGTCCACCCGCTTGGCGATGCTGGCCCGCGTGAGCCGGAACTTCTCGCGCAGCGGGAAGGTGACGTTGTCCCGGCAGGTCATCGAGTCGAACAGGGCGCCGCTCTGAAACACGACGCCGTACCGCTTGCGCACCTCGTCCAGGGCGCGGCCGCGCAGCTGGCCCAGGTCCACCCCGTTGACCTCGATGCGCCCGCTGTCGGGACGCATCAGGCCGATCAGGTGCTTGAGGAAGACGGACTTCCCGCCGCCGCTGCGGCCGATGATGATGGTGATGGAGCCGTCCGGCACGTCGAGGTCGATCCCGTTGAGCACCGGCTGGCCGTTGAAGGACTTGCGCAGCCGCGACACCTTGATCATGGGAGCCCCTCCATCTACGGCAGGACGGTGCCGAGGAAGTAGTCCCAGATCAAGATGAGCACCGACGACAGGACGACCGCCTGGGTGGTCGCATGGGCCACGCCCTCGGCGCCCCGCGAGACGTGGAAGCCCTTGTAGGTGCACACCCAGGTCACCAGGAGCCCGAACGAGACCGACTTCCAGAAGCCCGTCATCACGTCGGCCATGTCCACGAAGCTCTGCATCTCGCCGAAATACGTCCCCTCGCTGAGCCCGAGGAGCTCGACACCGACCAGGTAGCCGCCGAAGATGCCGACGACGTCGAACAGCGCGGTCATGAGGGGGAAGGTGAGGACGCCGGCCAGCAGGGAGGGGGCCACCAGATAGCGCATGGGCGACAGCGCCATCACCGTGAGCGCGTCGATCTGCTCGGTGATGCGCATGATGCCCAGCTCGGCGGTGAGCGCCGAGCCCGCCCGGCCCGTCACCATCAGCGCCGCCAGCACCGGCCCCAGCTCGCGGATCAGCGACAGCGCCACCGCCGGCCCCAGGAAGGCCTCGGAGCCGAAGCGCGACAGGGTGAGGAAGATCTGCAGCCCGAGGACCATGCCCGTGAACGCCCCGGTGAGCACGATGATGATGAGCGAGCGGAAGCCGATGTAGTGGATGCGGCCCAGCAGCGGCCACAGCTTGAAGGGCGGCGTCACCAGGGCGGCGAGGCCCTGGGCCAGGAAGCTCCCGAAGCGGCCGAGCGACTCGACGAACTCGGTGGCCCACCGGCCGAGGCCCTCGAACGGCCGCAGCGCCGGTGCGACGCCCGGCTCAGTCATGCATGCGGAGCTTGCGGTACACGCCGAGGGCCCAGAGCGGGAAGTAGCGGGCGTAGAGGTGATATTTCAGATAAAAGACGCGGGGGAAGCCCGTGCCGTTCCAGAACGCGTCCTCCCACGAGCCGTCGGGTTGCTGCGTGCGCAGCAGGTAGGCGATGCCGTTGTCGACGGCCGGCCCCGTCGTGTGGCCGGCGGCGAAGAGCGCCAGCAGCGCCCACGCGGTCTGGCTGGGGATCGACGGCCCGCGCCCGGCCAGCTCGGGCTTGACGTAGCTCTCGCAGGTCTCGCCCCATCCCCCGTCGGCGTTCTGGTGCCGGATCAGCCAGCGCACGGCGCGCTGCACGAACTCGTGGCGGGGGTCGATGCCGATGGCCTTGAGCCCGCGCAGTACCGACCAGGTGCCGTAGATGTAGTTCACGCCCCAGCGGCCGTACCAGGGGCCGTCGTGACGCTGGCTGTGGCGGATGAAGTCCAGCGCGCGGTCGGCCGGCTCGAAGTCCAGGCCGTAGCCGAGCGTGCCGAGCAGCTCGAGGCCGCGGCCGGTGAGGTCCTCGGTGGAGGGGTCGAGCAGCGCCCCGTGGTCGGCGAACGGGATGTTGTTCAGGAAGATGCGGTTGTTGTCGGCATCGAACGACGCCCAGCCGCCGTCCTGGTTCTGCATCCCGAGGAACCAGCCGAGCCCCTGCTCCTTGGCCAGCCGCATGCGGTCCGGGTCCACGCCCTGCACCTTCTCGAGCGCCATCAGCACCATGGCGGTGTCGTCGAGGTCGGGGTAGTAGGGGTTGTCGTACTGGAAGGCCCAGCCGCCGGGCTGCACGTGCGGCCGCTTCACCTGCCAGTCGCCGGGCAAGGCCACCTGCTTGGCCAGCATCCACTCGACCGAGCGGACGAGGGCGGGGTGGTTGGGCGGCAGGTCGCTCTCGATCAGCGCGTTGGCGGCCAGCGAGGTATCCCACACGGGCGACGGGCAGGGCTGCAGGTAGAACTCGTCCTCGTGCTCGACGGCGAGCGCCTCGATCTCCTTGAGCTGGCCGAGGATGAGCGGGTGATCGTCGGGGCAGCCGAGCAGCCGCAGCGCGAGCACAGAGTTGGCCATGGCCGGATAGATGCCGCCCAGCCCGCCGGGCACCGCGAGGCGCTCCTCCAGCCACAGCCGGGCCGCCTCGATCGCGCGCTTGCGCAGCGGGCGCGGCGAGAAGCGCTCCCAGATCTTCAGGCCGTCGTCGACGGCGATGAAGAAGCTCTTCCAGAACAGGCCCCGCCAGGAGAACGGCTCGGGCACCCGCGGGAAGCGCAGGCTCGTCTGCTCGCGCGGGATCGGCCACAGCTCGTCGAGCGACTGGTGCGGCGGCAGCCACTTGATCGGCTTGCGATCCATGATGACCAGCAGCGGCACGATGGCGCAGCGCGACCAGTAGGAGACTTCGTAGATGTTGAACAGGAAGAACGGCGGCGGCAGCAGCATGATCTCGGCCGGCATGGTCGGCACGCCGTTCCAGTCGTACTCGCCGAAGAGCGCCAGCTGGATCTTGGCGAACACGTTGGCCTTGGCGGGGCCCCCCATGGCGTGGATGCGCTCGCGGGCCGCCAGCATGGCCGGGTCGACGATGGCCACGCCGGCCATCTTCATCGCGAAGTAGATCTTGATCGTGGCCGACAGGTCGGAGGGGCCGCCCTCGAACAGGCTCCAGCCGCCGTCGGCGTTCTGGCGGCGGCGGAAGTAGCGCACGGCGCGCTGCTCGACCCGACGGTCGGCGCGGTCGATCAGGTGGCAGAGCAGCAGGTACTCCGCGGTGAGCGCGCGATCGGCTTCCAGTTCCCCGACCCAGTGCCCGTCGGGCGCCTGGATGGAGAGCAGATGCTCCCGGGCGCGCGAAATAGCGTCCTGGAGGGCCGTCACGAGCGCAGATGGTAACATGCACCCTCGGCCCGGACCACCCAAGTGTGGACATGGATCTCCTGATCGGCACGCTCGTCCTGCGCCCCTACGTCTTCGGCTTCCTCGCCGCGTTCCTCCTCGCGGGGGCCAGGGATCTCGGGCTCGCGCGGACCCTCGTCTTCGGCGCCTGGGTCGGCCCGGTGGCCTGGCTCGCCGAGTTCAGCTCCACGCGCATCGGCATCCCGTTCGGGCTCTACCACTACACGGGGACCACGCGCGGCCAGGAGCTCTTCCTCGCCGACGTGCCGTTCATGGACTGCCTGTCGTTCACCTTCCTCGCCTATGCGGCGTTCTGCCTGGCCCGGGCCGTGCTGCGCGGCGGGCGGCCGTCGGGCCCGCTGCTGGCGCTCGTCGCCGGCGTGCTCATGATGCTGCTCGACGTGGTGATCGACCCGGCCGCCGTGCGCGGCGATCGCTGGTTCCTCGGCCGTATTTTTTACTATCCCGACGGGGGCGCGTACTTCGGCGTGCCACTGTCGAACTTCGTGGGGTGGACCATCGTCGGCGCCGTGGGCGTCGGCGGGTGGGTGTATTGGAGCGGGTGGCGCGAGCGCGCGTCGAGGCGTGGATGGCGCGGTCTAGGCGGGCGCGGCTCCGATTTTCCTGGTCATACCGTTGGCAGTGCCGGGGGTGGATTTGACCGCTATGGAAGGCGGGTGTGGCCGGGGATCGCGTTATACTACGCCGTGCTCGGCTTCAACCTCGTGGTGACGGGTTGGATCGGCGAGTGGCTCTTGTTGGGGGTCGGCGCCGTGATCCACGCGGCGATGGCCGCGATTGTCTTGAATCTTGCCCTGAGACCCGCCGGCCGGCTGGGTCTGGAGAAGCAGCGCGCATGAGTGTCCCGATCTCCCAGATGTGGACGGTGGCGACCTACGTGCTCGGCCAGAAGGTGCGCCGGCGCAAGCGGTATCCCCTGGTCTTGATGCTGGAGCCGCTGTTCCGGTGCAACCTGGCGTGCGCCGGCTGCGGCAAGATCCAGTACCCGGCCCACATCCTCAAGAAGAACCTGAGCGTCGAGCAATGCGTGGCCGCCGTCGAGGAGTGCGGCGCGCCGATGGTCTCGATCCCGGGCGGTGAGCCGCTCATGTATCCCGACATCGGCCGCCTCGTGAAGGAGCTGGTGGGGCGGCGCAAGTACGTCTACCTCTGCACGAACGCCATCCTTCTCAAGGAGAAGCTGCTGCAGGGCGTCTTCACCCCGTCCAAGTACCTGTCGTTCAGCGTTCACCTGGACGGCCTGCGCGAGGAGCACGACGACACGGTGTGCCGCGAGGGCGTCTTCGACCAGGCGGTGGAGGGCATCAAGGAGGCGCTGGCCCGGGGGTTCCGCGTCACCACCAACAGCACGCTGTTCGACGGCGTGAACCCCGTCCGCATGCAGATGTTCTTCGACGAGATGATGGACCTCGGCGTCGAGGGCATGATGCTGTCGCCGGGCTACTCGTACTCGAAGGCGCCCGACCAGGAGCACTTCCTGCGCCGCCAGAAGACGAACGAGGTCTTCAGCAAGATGCTCTCGAACCCCAAGCGCCGCTGGAAGTTCAACCAGTCGCCGCTCTTCCTGCAATTTCTCATGGGCAAGTGGGATTTCGAGTGCACCCCGTGGGGCATGCCGGCCTACAACATCTTCGGCTGGCAGCGGCCCTGCTACCTGCTGCAGGAAGGTTACGCCGGCTCGTTCAAGGATCTGATGGAGACGACGCGCTGGGAGCAGTACGGCCACAAGAGCGGCAACGAGAAGTGCAAGGACTGTATGGTCCACTGCGGCTACGAGGCCACCGCGGTCGACACCACGTTCGCCTCCTGGAAGGGCCTGACCGCGGCCGCCAGGGCGACACTCACGGGCCGCCTGTGAGCGACGAGCGCGAGTCGAGCCTGGAGGGCTGGGTCCCGGGCCCCGGCGAGGCCCCGCTGGCCGAGGTGATCGAGCACGCCTTCGACTATCGCGGTGACGTCACGCTGATCCTCGACGACGACCGCCAGCTCGACGGCTACCTGTTCAACCGCAACCGCGACGTGGCCGAGCCGTTCGTGCAGCTCTACGAGCGTGGGGGGGCCGAGGCG
Source organism: Methylomirabilia bacterium (assembly GCA_041499965.1). GTDB lineage: Bacteria > Methylomirabilota > Methylomirabilia > Rokubacteriales > CSP1-6 > AR5. Next base: position 978 of record JBGQLG010000225.1, on the reverse strand, counting down.
TCCACCATCCCCTACGCGCGCATCCGCGCGATCCGGTTCACCGGCAAGGACACGGCGGCGGGCAACTCGTACGCCGCGTGGCTCCGACAGCGGCAGGCGGCCAAGGCAGCTTCGGACCGCTGAGCGGCCGGGCGTGACGCGCCTGCTGGTGCTCACCGCCGTCGATCTCGAAGCGCGCACCCTGGCGCGCCACCTCGGTCTGGGCTCCGTCAGCGGTGCCGGCTGGCCGCGCTTCGCGGGCGGCGTCCTCGAGATCGTCCCCATCGGCGTCGCCGCCTCCCAGCTCGCGCGCCTGCACGACACCGCACCGCCCACGCTCGTTGTCTCGGCCGGCGTGTGCGGTGCCCTGGCGCCGGAGCTGGCTGTCGGCGCCCTCGTCGTGCCCGAGACGGTGCTGGGCCCCGACGGCCGGCGCTACGCCACCGCCGCCGTGGCCGGCGCGCGTCGCCACGGCACGCTGCTCACGACGGACCGCGTGCTGCAGGACGGCGCGGCGAAGTCGCGGCGCTGGCTGGAGACGGGGGCGCTCGCCGTGGACATGGAATCGGCGCCGATCCTCGAGTGGGCCGCCGCCCGCGGCGTGCCCGGCCTCGTCGTCCGCGCCGTCTCCGATCCGGCCAGCCGCGGTGTCCCCGCCGATCTCGCCCGCGTCGTCCACGCCGACGGCCGGATGCGCCCGCTGCGGGCAGTGACCGCCATGCTGGCCCGCCCCGGCGCCTTCGCCGACGCCGTCGCCCTCCGCGCCGGCACCACCAGCGCCCTCAAGACGGTGGCCGCGATGCTGGGTACACTGGCCCGATGCTTTTGAAATGGAGGGAAGTGGCCGGCTTGAGCCGCGGGTGGGCCGCGATAGAAGGGCGTGGCTCCGACACGCCCGGTCTATTCGTACTGATTTGTTGCCCCGTCCTAGCTCTCAGGTCGTGGTTGGTCATACGGTCCTCGAGAGTTTACCCAAGGCGGCGGCGACCGTCTTGAGGG